>NZ_JBIMKV010000005.1:0-261394 GCF_051860985.1 Nevskia sp.
GCCCGCGCGGTGCCGATGGCGCCGGCGCCGTGCAGGGTTATCGGCGCCTGAGCGGGCATGACGGACCTCGGTTGGTCACGTGCGGTGCCGCGCGGGGGCGCGGCACCGCAGCCGGGAACGGCTTACTGGACCGTCGGCACCGCCGGCGCGGCCGCGCCGCCCTGCGCCTGCTGGGCGAGGTGCTGGGCGTACAGCGCGTCGAAGTTGATCGGCTGCAGCATCACCGGCGGGTAGCCGGTCCGGCCGATCAGGTTGGCGATCGCTTCGCGGGCGAACGGCAGGATCACGCTCGGGCAGTAGGCGGCAAGCACGTGCTGCAGCTCGTTCTGGTCAGCGAAGTTGGCCATCTGGAAGATGCCGGCCTGGTGCACTTCGCAGAGGAAGGCGACTTCCTCGTTGATCTTGGCGGTGACGGTCACCTGCAGGGTCACCTGGAACACGCCGCTGGCCAGCATGTCGATGCCGGTGCCGACCTGCACGTCGATCGCCGGCGGCGTCTCGACGGTCAGGATGCGCGGCGCGTTCGGCATTTCCAGCGATGCGTCCTTGAGGAACAGGCGCTGCAGGAAGACCTGGCGGGCGGGGGCGCCTTCGACGGTCGGGGCGGACGGCGGAACGGGGTTCGGAGTGCTCATTTTCGATTCGGGCTGCGGGGAGAAAAGCGGGATACGGCGTGGCGCCGGGCTTCAGGCGTCGTGCAGCAGCGGGTCGAGCTGGCCGGCGCGTTCCAGCGCGGCGAGATCGTCGAAGCCGCCGACATGGTGATCGCCCACGTAGATCTGCGGCACGGTGCGGCGGCCGGTGCGGGTCATCAGGTCGATGCGCAGCTGCTCGTTGCCGTCGATCAGAATCTCTTCGTACGGCACGCCCTTCTGGGTCAGCAGGCGCTTGGCCATCATGCAGTACGGGCAGATGCGGGTCGAATAGACGGTGACCGGCTTCATCGGAACAACCTCGCGCCTCGGGCGGCGGCTACGGTGGGAAAGGGCCTTACTTGGCGGTGACCGGCAGGCTGGCGGACATCCAGCCGTTCAGACCGCCCTTCAGCTGGTAGACCTCGGCATGGCCGAGCGCGCGCAGCTTGGCGGCGGCTTCGACCTGGCTGGCGCCGAGCGCGCAGTAGACGATCACTGGCCGCGACTTGTCCTTGCCGATCTCGGCAGCGCGCTCGCCGAACTTGGCCAGCGGAATGTTCAGGGCATTCAGCAGATGGCCCTTCTTGTAGTCGGTGGCTGGACGAACGTCGACGACCAGCGCGTCGCGATCGTTGATCAGGCGGACCGCTTCGAGCGCGCCCAGGCGTTTGCCGCCGGTCACCGAGCCGTGCACCTCGTTGGCGATCAGGGCCGCGCTGGCCAGGGCCAGTGCGATGAACAGGAACGGATGCGCCTGTACGAAAGGCAGAAGTTGGTTGATCAAGGGGAGCCGGGCGTTGAACAAGGGGGCGTCGCAATGGGATTATCGCATCCGATGACCCCCCCGGAAAGCAAGTCAGGCGTCGCGGTCGTGGCCCGACCTGCGGCGCTGCGGTCGTGGCTGTTGGCCGCCGTGCTGGGGCTGCTTGCGGCTGGCGGTGCGGCGCTGGCCGCCGGCGACACGGCCAGCAAGCTCAAGGCCGGCACCCAGGACCTGGAAGCGGTGCGGGCCCGGATCGGGGCCGCCAACCAGCGCATCGATCGCGCGCGCGCCGACCAGAGCGCGCAGCGCACGGCGGTCGAAGCCGCCGAGCGCAAGATCGCCGACGCCCAGCGCGCGCTGGCCCGGCTCAATGCCGATCTCGCCAGCGCCGAGCAGCGGGTGCGTGAGGCCAGCGCCAATCGGGCGGCGGCCGAAGCGCGGCTCGGTGCCGCGCGCCGCCGGCTGGCCGAGCAGGTGCGCTCGGCTTACATCGCCGGGCAGGGCGGCACGGCGGCGCTGGTGCTGGCCCAGCAGGAGCCGGATCGGGTGCCGCGCCTGCTGACCTATTTCGACGCCCTGAACCGAGCCAGCGCCCGGCAGATCGACGGCATCCACGCCGAAATCGCCGCCGTCGAGGCCGAACAGCAGAAGCTCGATGCCGAGCGGCTCGCGCTCAAGGACGTGCAGGCTGCGCGCCAGCGGGCGCTGGCGGGGCTGGAGACGGATCGCCAGCAGCGGCGCACGGCGGTGGCGGCGCTCGATGCCCAGATCGCCGATGAAGGCGCCAGGCTCAAGTCGCTGAAGGACAGCGAGCAGGCGCTCCAGGCGCTGCTCCAGCAGCTCCGCGAGGCGCTGGCGGCGATCCCGCCTCCGGTCCGCAAACCCGGCAAGGATGCCCCGAGCAAGCCGCAGAAGCCGTTTCCGAAGATGCGCGGCGTGCTCGCCTGGCCGCTGCGCGGCAGCCTGCTGGCCCGTTACGGCGATGCCAAGCTCGACACCCGCCTGCAATGGAAAGGGCTGTGGATCGCCGCAGCCGAAGGCGCGCCGGTGCGGGCCAGCGCCGGTGGCCGGGTGGCCTATGTCGGCTGGCTGTCCAGCTACGGGCTGATCGTGGTGCTGGAGCACGAGAAAGGCTTCTTCACGCTGTACGGCCACAACGCGGCGGTCAGCGCGACGGCGGGCGATCAGGTGAAGTCCGGCGAGGTCATCGCCAGCGCCGGCAGCACCGGCGGCTACGAACGCAGCGGCCTGTACTTCGAAGTGCGGCGCGGCACCGAACCGGTCGATCCCGAGGACTGGCTCGGCCCCTGAGGGCAGGTCGCAGTTCGCGCGGCAGCCGGCAAAAACGCCTTGCAGGACGAACGATCGCGGGCGGCGGGGGTCTGTTTCCGGTGCTGTGATACATTCGGAAAAGACCGTCATGGCGCCTGAACTCACGGCCCGATCACGCCTCCATTTCCCATCCAGACCCCGTTCACCATGTCCTCCTCGACCCGCGTTTCCCTGGCCCTGCTGGCCGGCGTCGTTTTCGGTGTCAGTGCCACGCTGACCCATGGCGTGTTCGCCGAAAAGCAGGCCCCGGCCGAGGCGCTGCCGCTGAAGGATCTGCAGACCTTCGTCGAGATCCTGAACCGGGTGAAGAGCGACTACGTCGAGCCGGTCAAGGATGAAACCCTGCTCGAGAACGCGGTGCGCGGCATGCTGGCCGGGCTGGACCCGCACTCCTCGTATCTCGACAAGGCCGAGTACAAGGATCTCAACGCTTCGACCACCGGCAAGTTCGGCGGCCTGGGCATCGAGGTGCAGCTGTCGAACGGGCTGGTGAAAGTCGTGTCGCCGATCGACGACACGCCGGCTGCCAAGGCCGGCGTCAAGGCCGGCGACCTGATCGTCAAGATCGACGACACGCCGGTGAAAGGCCTGACCCTGCAGGATGCCGTCACCAAGATGCGCGGCGACCCCGGCACCAAGATCGTGCTGACCCTGGTCCGTGAAAGCCAGCCGGCGCCGCTGGTGCTGGAACTCAAGCGCGACTACATCAAGGTGGCGTCGGTGCGCGGCCGCTCGATCGAGCCGGGCTTCGGTTACGTGCGCATTTCCCAGTTCACTGCGACCACCGGCAAGAACCTGTCCGAGGAACTGGCCAAGCTGAAGAAGGAAGGCGAACTGAAGGGACTGGTGCTGGACCTGCGCAACAACCCGGGCGGCCTGCTGACGGCGGCGGTCGACGTGTCGGATGAATTCCTGAACAAGGGCGCGATCGTCAGCATCAAGGGTCGCGACGCCGATTCGACCCGCGCCTTCGATGCCTCGGTCGGCGATGCGCTGGACGGCAAGCCGCTGGTGGTGCTGGTCAACGGCGGCTCGGCCTCGGCGGCGGAAATCGTCGCCGGTGCGCTGCAGGACCAGAAGCGCGGCGTGCTGATCGGCTCCAAGACCTTCGGCAAGGGCTCGGTGCAGACCATCCTGCCGCTCAACAACGATTCGGCGATCAAGATCACCACGGCGCGCTACTACACGCCGAGCGGCCGCTCGATCCAGGCTGAAGGCATCGTGCCGGACGTCACCATCCAGCCGCTGAAGATCTCCAAGCTCGATCCTTCCGAACTGGGCGAAGGCGTGCACGAGGCCGACCTCAAGGGTCGGCTCGACAACCCGAACGCCAAGGCCGAAGACAAGGCCGCCGAGAAGGCCAAGGACGAGAAGAAGGACGACAAGAAGGATGGCAAGCCGGAACCGATCAACGTCGCCGATCTCGCCGTCAACGATTACGAGCTGTACGAGGCGCTGAACCTGCTGAAGGGCATGAGCATCACCCAGGGGCGCTGAAGCAGTTGCTGTTGCGCACGACGCCGGCCTTGTGCCGGCGTTGTCGTTTTCAGTCGCGCACGAACTGCCACAGGCCGTAGCCGATCGCGGCAATGGCGATCGCCCCGGCCAGCCGCAGCCACAACGGCGCCCGGCGGCGCGGCGGCAGCGGTGCCAGCATCGGCGCGTAGGCCTTGCGCAGCAGTTCGAAGTTGCGTCGGTGCGACTTGAACACGGCGTCGAAGACATCGCCGATGCCGGGTAGCAGGCCGCCGGCAAAGTCGATCGCGACGTTCCGCCCCATCTTCAGCAGCAGCCCGCGCGGCACGCCGGCGCGTGCGGCGCGGGTAATGGTCAGCGCTGACACGCCCAGCGCCAGCGCATCGCCGGCCAGCGGAATCAGGCCGACGATCGCATCAAGCCCGAAGCGGAAGCGGGTGCCCGGAAGGGTCAGGCAGTCGTCGAGCCACCAGGCGGTCTTGTCGACGAAGGCCACCAGCGCCCGCACCTCGTCGACCGAGGGGCCGGGCGGCGTCAGGTCGCGGCGATCGCTCATGCGCGGCTCAGCGGAACGCCTTGAGCCAGCCCCAGCAGCCGATCGCGACGAACGCCGACGACAGCACGACCACGGCGGTCGATGGCGACGTGCCGTTCAGCGAAGCCAGCCCGTACAGCAGCGCGGCGACCACCCAGGCAGTGCCGCCGATCGCCGCGTGCAGGCTCTTGCGGGTGGCCGTGCGCAGCTCGCCGCGCAACGATTCGACGCTGGCGGCATCCATCGCATTGCTCGGCAGCGCGCCGCCCTTGGCCAGGAACTTCATCGCGTTCTGCGCCAACTCCGGCAGCGCCTCGGCCAGCTGCGGCCCCTGCTTGCGCAGCCGCGCCAGGGTGGCGCCCGGGTTGATCCGGTTCCACATCCACTGCTCCATGATCGGCTTGGCGGTCTTCCACAGATCCAGATCCGGATACAGCTGGCGGCCGAGGCCTTCGGTGGTCAGCAGCGTCTTCTGCAGCAGTACCAGCTGCGGCTGCACCTGGTAGTTGAAGCGGCGGGCGATCTCGAACAGGCGCAGCAGGAAGACGCCGAAGGAAATGTCCTTGATCGGCTTGCCGAAGATCGGCTCCGACACGGTGCGGATCGCGCTCTCGAAATCCTCGGCGCGGACATCGGCCGGAATCCAGCCGGACTCCAGATGCAGCTCGGCGATGCGCCGGTAGTCGCGGTTGAAGAAGGCCAGGAAGTTCTCGGCGAGGTAACGCAGATCGGCCGGCCCCAACTGGCCGACGATGCCGAAGTCCACCGCCAGATAGCTCGGCTTCCGCACGTCGGAGACATCGACAAAGATGTTCCCCGGGTGCATGTCGGCGTGGAAGAAGTTGTCGCGGAACACCTGCTTGAAAAAGATCTCCACGCCGCGCTCGGCCAGCACCTGGAAATTCACGCCCATCTCGCGCAGGCGGTCGATTTCGCGAAGGCTGACGCCGTGGATGCGCTCCATCACCAGCACATCGGCGCGGGTGTAATCCCAGAACACGATCGGGTGGTAGATCAGCTCCGAGCCCAGCCAGTTGCGGCGCAGCAGCGAGCAGTTCGCGCCCTCGCGCATCAGGTCCAGCTCGTCGAAGATCACCCGCTCGTATTCGGCCACCACCTCGCGCGGCCGCAGCCGCTTGCCGAGCGGATGCCAGCGCTCGGCGAATTCGGCCAGCGCGCGCAGCAGGTCGACATCCTTCTCGACCCGCGCATGCACACCCGGCCGTAGCACCTTGATGACCACCTCGAAGCCGGGATCGCCTTCATCCGAAGGCTTCAGCCGCGCGGTATGCACCTGGGCCACCGACGCTGCCGCCAGCGGCGTCTCGTCGAACTCGATGAACATCTCCTCGATGGGCTTGCCGAGCGAGCGTTCGATCAGCGCCCGCGCTTGCGCGCCCGAGAACGGCTCGACCCGGTCCTGCAGCTGTGCCAGCTCGGCGGCGACGTCGTGCGGCAGGATGTCCGGCCGGGTCGACAGCGCCTGGCCAAACTTGATGAACACCGGCCCCAGTTCCTGCAGCGCCAGCCGCAGGCGCTCGCCACGCGAGCGCGGATCGTTCGAGGGCTTGCCGTTCCAGAACTCGGACAGGTGATAGCGGCGCACCACCTGCCAGATCGCCCACAGGCGTGGCGTGGCGCGGATCATGGCGCGCTCCGCTGTTCGAGCCGCGCCAGCCGCGCTTCCAGCCGGTCCACGCCTTCCCGCAAGCCATCCACTGCGTCCATCCATTCCTCGACATCGGCCGCGCGGGCCAGGTCTTCGCTTTCTTCGGTCAGGTACTCGGCGGTGTCGCGGCTGAGCTTGTCGGCCGCCGAGCGGCCGAAGCCGAACAGGCCCTTCAGCCCGCCGACCAGCCGGTGCGCCGCGCCATCGCCGATCACCCGGGCCACCAGTTCCTCGGGATCGAAACCGACCCGGCTCAGCAGGCCGCCGAAACGGTTCAGCAGCTCGATGTCGCCGACCACCTCGATGCCGGTCGGCAGACCTTCCCGGCGCGTCAGCTGATTCAAGCCCAGCCGCGCAAGCCGCAGCGTGGGTGCGGACACCAGCACGTCCGGCTCGTCCTCGGTGACGTTCGATACCCGCACGCCGGTGGCGATCGGCTCGATCACGAACATCCAGCCCAGATCGGCGGCTTCGAGCGCGATCGACGTGCCGGCCATCGCCGCGCAATCGGCCACGACGCTGCGCTCCAGGCGCAGGTAGTGGTTCAGCGCGACTTCGACCGTCGCGCAGACCAGAGCGGGAGCGGCCATGTCAGTCCAGCCGATAGCCGCGATGCACGGCGACGATGCCGCCGGTCAGGTTGTAGACCTGCACGCGGGCGAGGCCGGCGTTTTCCATCATGCCTTTCAGCGTGTCCTGATCCGGGTGCATGCGGATCGATTCGGCGAGGTAGCGGTAGCTGTCGGCGTCGTTGGCGACCAGCTTGCCCATCAGCGGCAGCAGCTTGAACGAGTACTGGTCGTAGACCTTGCTGAGCAGTTCGGTCTGCGGCTTGGAGAATTCCAGCACCAGTAGCCGGCCGCCGGGTTTCAGCACCCGGCGCATCGAGGCCAGGGCCTTGTCCTTGTCGGTGACGTTGCGCAGGCCGAAGGCGATGGTGATGCAGTCGAACGTGCCGTCCTCGAACGGCAGGCATTCGGCGTTGGCCTGCACCAGCGGTACGTCGACCACGCCCTTGTCGGCCAGCGCGGCGCGACCCTGGTTCAGCATCGCGGCGTTGATGTCGGCCAGGGTGACGAGACCTCGGGTGCCGGCCAGCTTGCGGAACTCGCGGGCCAGATCGCCGGTGCCACCAGCCAGGTCGAGCACCTTTTCGCCGGCACGCACGCCGGCCAGGTCGATCACGAAGCGCTTCCACAGCCGGTGGATGCCGAACGACATCAGGTCGTTCATCACGTCGTACTTCGAGGCGACCGACGAGAACACGTCGCGCACGCGCCTCTGTTTTTCGGCGACCGGCACCTGCTCGAAACCGAAGTGCGTGGTGCCGCGCGGGTTGCGCTCGTCTTGCTGGGCCATGGTCGGCGGGGGAAGTCGGAAGTGGCCGGATTATCGCAGTTCGCTGCGCGGACGCGGCGCGGCCGGCGGCTTCAGTCGTCGGCCAGGTCTTCGCCGAACAGTTCCCGGGTGAAGCCGAACTGGCTCAGGTCGCGGATGCGGCGCGGGTACAGGATGCCGTCGAGATGGTCGCATTCGTGCTGCACGACGCGGGCGTGGAAACCAGCCGCCATGCGGTCGATGGCCTGGCCATGTTGATCGACGCCGACGTAGCGCAGTTGCGCATGGCGCGGCACCAGGCCGCGCATGCCGGGTACCGACAGGCAGCCTTCCCAGCCGTCTTCCATCGCCGGCCCGATCGGCGTCAGCACCGGGTTGCAGAGGATGGTGAACGGCACCGTTTCGGCATCGGGATAGCGCGGATTGGCGCCGACGCCGAAGATCACCACGCGCAGGTTGACGCCGATCTGCGGCGCGGCCAGGCCGGCGCCATTCAGCGCGGCCATGGTGTCCTGCATGTCGGTGATCAGGGCCTTGAGCGCGTCGCTTCCGAACAGCGCCGCCGGCACTGGCTCGGCGACGCGCAGCAGCCGCGCATCGCCCATCCGCAGCACGTCGCGGATCATGCCGACCCGCCGGGATTGCGGCCGGCCGGCGCCGCCGGTTTGAACTTGCCGACGCCGAGCGCGGACAGCTTCACGGTGGCGTTGTCGCGGCTCATGCCGTGCTCGGCCAGGCGCTGCTCGTAGCGCGCCCACCAGCTGGCGTGCTGGTCGGCCAGTTCGCGCAAGGTCGGCCACGAGAACAGGCCGCTGTCGTGGCCATCGTCGAACTTGAGCCTGACCGCATAGCGGCCGACCGGCTCGATGGCGCTGACATTCACCTCGCGCTTGCCGGCCACCAGCATCGGTTCGCCGCCGCCATGGCCGCGCACTTCGGCACTCGGGCTGAACACGCGCAGGTATTCCAGCGGCAGCGAATCGCTGCGATCCGCCCACACCACTTCCAGCAGGCGGGATTTGCGGTGCAGCTTGATGTCGGTGGGAATGGCGGCAGGGGCAGCAACCATCGGCGCAATCTCGGAAGGCCTGAACAGCCGCGATTATCGCCGCTGTGCAGCCTTCCGATCAGCTGTCGGCTTCGGCGACGAAGTCCGGCTTCTCGCGAACCGCGCAGTCCGGACATGGCCAGTCATCCGGCACCCGCTCCCAGCGCGTACCCGGCGCGAAGCCTTCGTGCGGATCGCCACGCTGCTCGTCATAGCAGTAGCCGCAGCCGGGACAGACGTAGCGACGGAAGGCGGCCATGTTCAGGCTCCGGCGCCTGCCTTGCTGCCCTGCCGGCCCCAGCGGGCTTCGAGCCGGGCGCGGTAGCCGGGGCGGATGTTGATGCGGTCGAAGTGACCGTCTGCCCAGGCGACGACTCTCGGATTCATCACCGCGAAGAAGATCGGCGGGAACAGCGCGATCAGGAACATCAGCGGATAGCCGCTCGGATACTCCGGCAGATCGTCGAAGTTGCGCAGGCTCTGATAGCGGCGCGTCGGATTGGCGTGGTGGTCGGAATGACGCTGCAGGTTGAACAGGATCAGGTTCGACATCACGTGGTTGGAGTTCCACGAGTGGTACGGCTGACAGGCCTCATAGCGGCCGTTGTCGCGCTTCTGCCGCAGCAGGCCGTAATGCTCGATGTAGTTGGCGCTGGTCAGCACGCCGAACCAGCCCCAGATCATCTGCAGCGCGAGGAACGGCACCATCACCCAGCCGAACGCGACGGTCAGGCCGACGTACAGCGGCACGGTGATCAGCAGCGGCTGCAGCACTTCGTTTTCCAGCGTCCACGGTCCCTTGCCGCTGCGCGCGAGGCGGGTCTTTTCCGAGGCCCAGGCACGACGTATCGCCCCCGGAATCTCGCGGCAGGCGAAGCCGTAGATGTTCTCGCCCATCCGCGAGGAGGCCGGATCGTCCGGCGTGGCCACGTCCTTGTGGTGGCCCTTGTTGTGCTCGATGAAGAAGTGGCCGTAGCCGACGACCGCCAGCACGGTCTTCGCGCACCAGCGTTCGAGGGCGGTCGTCTTGTGGCCCAGCTCGTGGCCGGTGTTGATGGCGATGCCGTTGACCAGCCCCACCGACAGCGCGAGCCCCAGGATCGAATACCAGGCGAGATCGCCGGTGCCGATGACCCAGGCGCAGTAGAACAGCGTGACGTAGTGAATCGGCACGGTCAGCATCGGCAGCAGCCGGTAGTACCTGTCTGCATCCAGCTGGGGCACGACCTCCGGCGGCGGGTTGCTGGCATCGGGCGGCAACAGGAAATCGATCACCGGCACCACGAGGTACCAGATCATCCACGTCGCCCAGTACCACACCGGCTGACCGGTCCGGGCCACGATCACGCAGGACATGACGGGCAGCAGCGGCCACATCAGCGACAGTGACCACAGCCAGCGGCGTCGGTCGGTGTAGCGGACGATCTGCCCTTCAGCGTTGGTTGCCTGGACGCTCATGAATTCGGTCTCCTCGATTGGCGCTGCCATGACGGCCAGTGGACGTTCGCAGAGCTGCGGCGCAGCATTCCAATTCATTGTTATTGCCGAATTGGTGAATTTTTGTCATGACCGAATCGTTCCGGCAGCTGCGTCACGTGCTGGCGCTGTACGAGCACCGCAACTACCGGCGGGCGGCTGAAGCAGTGCATCTGACCCAGTCGGCGCTGTCGGTCAGCATCCGCCGGATCGAGGACGAATACGGCGTGCCGCTGTTCATCCGCGATCAGGCCGGCGTGCAGCCTACCGAGTACGGCGAGGTGGTGGTGCGGTTGGCGCGGGAAACCGGATCGACCTTGGCCGAAGGCCGGCGCGAGATCGAACTGCTGCGCAATCTCGACTCCGGCAAGGTGATCGTCGGCTCCGACCCGTGGATGGCCGACATCATCGTGGCGCCCGCCTTATCGAAGCTGCTGCGCAAGCACTCGAAGCTGCGTTTCAGGCTGCGCAGCCAGGGCTGGGACGAACTCCAGGGCGAACTGCTGGCGCGGCGCATCGATGTCTACGTCGGCTCGCCGTTCGATGCGCTCGATCCGGGCATCGAGGCAACCACGTACGAACTGTCATCGCCGGTGATCCTGTGCCGGCGCGAGCATCCGCTGACCCGGTTGCCGGAAATCCGCATCCGGGACGTGCTGCCGTACCCGCTGCTGGTGCCGAAGCTGCCGCGCTGGTATCTGCTGTGGCTGGCGGAGCACTACGGCGGTGGCAGCGAATCCGAAGGGCTGCACGACCTGTTCCTGCAGACCGAGGATTTCACCGTCATCCGCCACATCGTCCACGAGACCGACGCGATCACCGCCGGCGTGGTCCGCGCGTTTCCGGCCGAGCTGTCGCCGTCGGAATTCGCGATGCTCGACATCGTCGATCTTGATCACGTCCGCGCGCCGGTGATGGTGGCGACGCTCGCCGAGCGGCCGATTCCGGCGGCCGCAGCCGCCTTCATCAGCGAGGTCACCGACGAAATCCTGCGGCTGCGCGCGGCGCTCGATGGCGTTCGTGCCCGCCGGCTGGCGGGCACGGAGCCGGGCTGAAACTCAGAGGATGAAGCGGCTCAGGTCTTCGTTGCCGGCCAGCTTTTCGAGCTTGGCATCGACATAGGCGGCATCGACGGTCAGCGTGCTGCCCGCCCTGTCCGGCGCATCGAACGCCGCCTCTTCCATCAGCCGTTCCAGCACCGTGTGCAGGCGCCGGGCGCCGATGTTCTCGGTGCGCTCGTTGACCTGCCAGGCGAATTCGGCCAGCCGCTTCAGGCCTTCCGCCGTGAATTCCAGCGTCACGCCCTCGGTGGCCAGCAGCGCCTTGTACTGCTCGGTCAGCGAATGGGTCGGCTCGCTGAGAATCCGCACGAAATCGTCGGTCTTCAGCGCGTCGAGTTCGACCCGGATCGGCAGCCGGCCCTGCAGCTCCGGCAGCATGTCGCTGGGCTTGGCCATGTGAAACGCGCCGCTGGCGATGAACAGGATGTGATCGGTCTTGATCGCACCGTGCTTGGTCGACACCGTGCTGCCTTCGACCAGCGGCAGCAGGTCGCGCTGCACGCCTTCGCGGGAGACATCGGCGCCGCCGTACTCGCCGCGCTTGCAGACCTTGTCGATCTCGTCGATGAAGACGATGCCGTTGTCCTCGGCGTTCTTCAGCGCTTCGATCTTGATCGCGTCCTCGTCGATCAGCTTCGCCGCTTCCTCGTCGACCAGCAGCTTGCGGGCATCGCGGATCTTGAGCCGGCGCGGCTTCTGCTGACCGTTGCCGAGGTTCTTGAACATCGCCTGCAGCTGGCTGGTCATTTCCTCCATGCCGGGCGGGCCCATCACCGACATCGTCGGCGGCGCGACATTCATCTTCAGCTCGATTTCGGTGTCGTCGAGCCGGCCTTCGCGCAGCTTCTTGCGAAACACCTGGCGGGCCGCACCGTTCTCGCTTTCGCGATGCGTGGAGGCTTCGCCGAAGTTCGACGGCGGCGGCAGCAGCGCATCCAGGATGCGCTCCTCGGCTGCGTCCTCGGCCTTGCCGCGCATCTTCGCGATCGCCTGCTCGCGGGTCAGCTTGACCGCGACATCGGCCAGCTCGCGGATGATCGAATCGACATCGCGGCCGACATAGCCGACCTCGGTGAACTTGGTCGCCTCGACCTTCACGAACGGCGCGTTGGCGAGCTTGGCCAGGCGACGGGCGATCTCGGTCTTGCCGACGCCGGTCGGCCCGATCATCAGGATGTTCTTCGGCGTGATCTCGGCGCGGATCGCTTCCGGCGTCTGCTGGCGCCGCCAGCGGTTGCGCAGCGCGATCGCCACCGCCTTCTTGGCGGCCGCCTGGCCGACGATGTGGCGATCGAGCTCGGACACGATTTCGCGCGGCGTCATCGCTGTGGCGCCAGTGGTGGCGGATTGCAGGGCTTCGGGGGGCGGAACGTCGTTCATGGGTCGGGCTCTCAGCGGCCGGCGTCGGCGGTCAGCGCCGGCGGCTGCTTGTCGATCGTCTCGATGGTCAGGTTGTGATTGGTGTAGATGCAGATGTCGGCGGCGATGTGCAGCGAGCGCTCGGCAATCTCGCGGGCCGACAGATCGGTGTTGGCCACCAGCGCACGGGCGGCAGCGGTCGCGAAGCTGCCGCCGGAGCCGATCGCCAGCACGCCATGCGCTTCCGGCTCCATGACGTCGCCATTGCCGGAAATCATCAGCGTGGTGTCGGCGTCGGCCACCAGCAGCAGCGCTTCGAGCCGGCGCAGGTAGCGGTCGGAGCGCCAGTCCTTGGCCATCTCTACCGCCGCGCGGGTCAGGTGGCCGGCGTGCTTTTCGAGCTTGCCCTCGAAGCGTTCGAACAGCGTGAACGCATCGGCGGTGCCGCCGGCGAAGCCGGCGATGACCTTGTCGTTGTACAGGCGGCGCACCTTGCGGGCGTTGCCCTTGACCATCGTGTTGCCCATCGACACCTGGCCGTCGCCGCAGACGCAGACCTGGCTGCCACGGCGCACGGCGAGGATCGTCGTGCCGTCAAACTGTTCCAAGAGGGGCTCTCCATCGGGCCCGCCAGCGGCGGGCGTTGCTTGCGATGGAGCAGTGTTGGGGTCCGGGAGTCGGCGATTCAAGCGCGCCCGGGCCCGGCCCGGCGGGGCGATCGAGAGGCTGTCGCCGCCCGGCCGCTCAGTCGTCGATGCCCAGTTCCTTGATCTTGCGGGTCAGGGTGTTGCGGCCCCAGCCCAGCCGGCGGGCGGCTTCCTGGCGCTGGCCCTTGCAGGCGGCCAGGGCCACTTCGATCAATGTGCGTTCGAACAGCGGCGAGGCATGGCCGAGCAGATCCTCGTCGCCGCTGGCGAAGCGGGCCTCGGCCCAGTGGCGCAGCGCCTCGTGCCAGTCGCCGCTGACCGGGATCGAGGCCGGTACCGGCAGCAGGGCCGCCGGCGGAGCGACCGGTGCCGACGGCTCGGCCGCAGCAGCCGTCGTGGCGGCCACCGGGCTGAGCAGCGCTGCCGGCACCTCGGCCACTGCCTTGGCGCCGCGCAGTTCCGGCGGCAGATCGGCCAGGTGCACGTCCTGGCCCGGGGCCATCACGGTGAGCCAGCGGCAGGTGTTTTCCAGCTGGCGGACGTTGCCGTGCCACTCGTAGCGCTTCAGCACGTCGAGCACTTCCGGCAGCAGCTGCTTCGGCTCGGTCTTCAGCTCGCGGGCGGCAGCATCGAGGAAATGCCGCAGCAGCAGCGGGATGTCCTCGCTGCGCTCGCGCAGCGGCGGAATGCGGATGCGGATGACGTTCAGGCGGTGATACAGATCTTCGCGGAAGCGGCCTTCCTGCACCGCGCGGTCGAGATCCTGGTGGGTGGCGGCGATGATCCGCACGTCGACGCTGATCGGGCTGACGCCGCCGACCCGGTAGAACTGGCCATCCTGCAGCACGCGCAGCAGGCGGGTCTGCAGATCGGCTGGCATGTCGCCGATTTCGTCGAGGAACAGCGAGCCGCCATCGGCCTGCTCGAAGCGGCCCTTGCGCTGCATCGCCGCGCCGGTGAACGAGCCGCGCTCGTGGCCAAAGAATTCGGATTCCAGCAGGTCCTTCGGGATCGCCGCGGTGTTGATGGCCAGGAACGGCTTCGAGGCGCGCGGCGAATTGACGTGCAGCGCCCGGGCGATCAGTTCCTTGCCGGTGCCGGACTCGCCGGTGATCAGCACGGTGATCTGGGACTGACTCAGGCGGCCGATGGCGCGGAAGACATCCTGCATCGCCGGGGCTTCACCGATGATCGCCGCGCGTGGCTCCATCGGCTTCAGGTCCGGCGCGGCGACGCGCTTCTGCGCCGCACGGCGGACCAGGCTGGCCACCGCATCGACATCGAACGGCTTGGGCAGGTATTCGAAGGCGCCGCCCTTGAACGAGGCTACGGCGGCGTCGAGGTCGGAATGCGCAGTGATGATGATCACCGGCAGGTCCGGCTTGGCGCTGTGCACGCGATCCATCAGCTCCAGGCCATCGAGGCCGGGCATGCGGATGTCGGAAATCATCACGTCCGGCAGCGTGTCGGCGGTGGCGTCCTGCAGCGCGTCGAGCAGTTCGGCAGCGCCGGGGAAGCTGTCGACGTGCATGCCTTCGCGGCTCAGCGATTTCTCCAGCACCCAGCGGATCGATTCGTCGTCGTCGACGATCCACACGCGGATCGCAGCGGAGTCGTGCAGCTTCATCGCGTTCATGGTGCCCATGGTTCTGCAGAGGCCCTCGGGTCCGGCGCTGGGGGCGGAACGGTGATCACGGTGGTCACGCGGGCAGCTCCAGCGGCAAGTAGATCGAGAAGATGGTGATGCCCGGTCGGGACTGGCATTCGATCAGGCCCCCGTGACTGTTGATCAGGTACTGAGCAATCGGCAGGCCAAGTCCGGTGCCTTCTGCGCGGGTCGTCACCATTGGATAGAAGATTTTCTCGATCATCGCCGGCGCGACGCCGCCGCCGTTGTCCTCGACGTCGATCTGCACCGCCAGCCGGTGGCGCACGCCGCCGATGGTGAACTGCCGCCGCATCCGCGTGCGCAGCGTGATCAGCGGCCGATCCGGACGCGGGCTGGCGGCGATCAGCGCCTGCAGCGCGTTGCGCGCCAGATTCAGCGTGGCCTGGATCAGCTGCTCGCGGTCGATGCGCAGCTCGGGAATCGACGGGTCGTAATCGCGCTGCACGCTCAGCAGCGCGCGGCCTTCGGCCTCGATCAGCTGGCGCACGTGCTCCAGCACTTCGTGGATGTTGACCATCTCCTTCTGCGGCAGCCGGTTCGGGCCGAGCAGTCGGTTGACCAGGTTCTGCAGGCGATCGGCTTCGCGGATGATGACCCGCGTGTATTCCAGGTGCTCGGAATCCGGGAATTCGCGTTCCAGCAGCTGGGCAGCGCCGCGGATGCCGCCGAGCGGGTTCTTGATTTCGTGCGCAAGGCCGCGGATCAGCTCGCGGCTGGCGCGGTGCTGGGCCAGCAGCTGCTCGTCGCGCGAAATGCGCAGGTGGCGATCCAGCGGCAGGATTTCCAGCACCAGGCTCGGCCCGGAGAACTGCGCCGGCGTGGCCGTGCAATCGACCGTCAGGCAGTCGTGCCCGGCGTCATCGCCAGGGCGGCGCAGTTTTAGCTCGCGCTCGATGAAGCCGGTGCCGGTCTCGATGGCGCGCTTCAGGCGCGGCAGCTGCTCGACCAGGTGCGGCACGGCCACGCTCAGCGCCAGCCCCTGGACATGCCGGCGGCTGACGCTGAACAGCGTCTCGGTCGCCGAATTCAGATAGGTGACGCGCAGAGCCGAATCCAGCGTGATGATCGCCGTGGTCAGGCCATCGAGGATGCCGGCCGGCTGAACGCGGTTCAGCACGGGTAATTTCATCCGCATGTGTCAGCAAAATGTGAGCCAAAGAGGTGCAGCAACAGCATCAGCGCAGCACCATCGGCGGCTTCACGTGCACCGTCACCGGCGTTGCCCTGGCCAGCTCGCGGCCCTTCTCGTCGACGATGGCCGCGCCGAGCTGATGCTCGCCGCGCTCCACGCGCTCGAACAGCCAGGCGGTCGAGGCGGTGGCGGTCCGGTTCTGCTGCACGCCGTCGAGGAAATACAGCAGGCCCTGGCCCGGCTGCAGGTTGGCGTCGACGCTCATGCTGACGCCGCCGCTGGCATCGCGAAGGGTGTCGTCCGCCGCTGGTGACACGATGCGGACCCGACTTTCGGCCGGCGTCGTCGCCTTGCTGTCGCCGCCGCTGGAGAGCGGCGCCGGCAGTCGCGTCTCGGACGGCGTGTAGGTTTGCAGCGGCGGCAGTTCCACCGGCTTCGCGCCGTCCTTCGGCGGCTTGTCGCCGTAGTGGGTGACGCCCTTCGCGTCGACCCAGCGATAGATGTCGGCCCGGGCCGGCAGCAGGTGCAGCAGCAGGGCAAGGGTCAGGAGCAGTCGCATCGCCGGACGATAGCGCCGCGCCGCGCGCTGCGGCAAACCGCAGGTGTCGAGCGGCGGCGACGCGCCGACTGCCTTCGCTTGGTATCGACTGCAGCCGCCGCGCCAGCAACGAAAATGCCCCCGTTTCCGGGGGCATTTCCAGCATCACCTTCGACCGGGGAAACCACGGAATCCCTCGGGATTCCGTGGTAGACCCACCGGGTACTACTCGCGCGGAGATTCGCTCAGAGCGAGTAGTACATGTCGAATTCGATCGGGTGCGTCGTCATGCGGAAGCGGGTCACTTCCTGCATCTTCAGCTCAATGTAGGCATCGATCAGATCGTTGGTGAACACGCCACCCTTGGTCAGGAACTCGCGATCCTGATCGAGCGCTTCCAGCGCCATGTCGAGACTGTGGCAGACGCGCGGGATCAGCTTGTCCTCTTCCGGCGGCAGGTGATAGAGATCCTTGTCCGAGGCTTCGCCCGGGTGGATCTTGTTCTGGATGCCGTCGAGGCCGGCCATCATCATCGCGGTGAACGCGAGATACGGGTTGGCCGAGGAGTCCGGGAAACGGACTTCGATGCGGCGGCCCTTCGGATTCGGCACGTACGGAATGCGGATCGAGGCCGAACGGTTGCGGGCCGAGTAGGCCAGCATCACCGGCGCTTCGAAGCCCGGCACCAGGCGCTTGTAGCTGTTGGTGCCCGGATTGGTGAACGCGTTCAGCGCCTTGGCGTGCTTCAGGATGCCGCCGATGTAGTACAGCGCGGTATCCGACAGGCCGCCGTAGCCGTCGCCGGCGAACAGGTTCTTGCCGTTCAGCGACAGCGACTGGTGCACGTGCATGCCCGAGCCGTTGTCGCCGACGATCGGCTTCGGCATGAAGGTCGCCGTCTTGCCGAACTGGTCGGCGACGTTCTGCACGACGTACTTCAGCTTCAGCACTTCGTCGGCCTTCTTCACCAGCGTGCCGAACTTGACGCCGATTTCGCACTGGCCGGCGGTGGCAACTTCATGGTGATGCACTTCGACTTCCATGCCGACCGCTTCCAGCGTCTCGCACATGGCGGAGCGGATGTCCTGCAGCTGGTCGACTGGCGGCACCGGGAAGTAGCCGCCCTTGATCGCCGGGCGGTGGCCGGTGTTGCCGTCCTCGTAGTCCTTGCCGGAGTTCCAGGCGGCGTTCTTCGCGTCGATGTAGACGTAGCAGCCCCAGGGGCCGGAGTCCGAACGGATCGAGTCGAAGATGAAGAATTCGTTTTCCGGACCGAAGTACGCCGTGTCGGCGATGCCGGTCGACTGCAGGTAAGCCATGCCGCGCTTGGCGACCGAACGCGGGTCGCGCTCGTAGCCCTGCATGGTGGCCGGCTCGATCACGTCGCAGCTCAGCACCAGCGTGGTTTCTTCGAAGAACGGGTCGATGAACGCGGTCGCCGGGTCCGGCATCAGGATCATGTCCGACTCGTTGATGCCCTTCCAGCCGGCGATCGAGGAGCCGTCGAACATCTTGCCGTCGACGAACAGCTGCTCGTCGATGGTGTGGGCCGGCACGCTGACGTGCTGTTCCTTGCCCTTGGTGTCGCAGAAGCGGAAGTCAACATACTTCACGCTCTTCTCGGTGATGATCTTGAGTACGTCTTTACCCGACATGGGGGTCTCCTGGGGTGATGTGGCGCTGTGCAGCGGCCATAAGTTAAGCAGCAAATATGCCAGTGGTGGGCAGCTGGAAGTGTCGCGCCCCGGCCGGGGCGCGATGGTGGCGGCCGATCAGCCGCCCTTGCAACCCTTGAGAAACGCGTCCAGCTGCTCGCCCTTGAAGCCCTCGCTGGCCGCGATCGACGCGCAGACCTTCGCGCGCTGTTCGGGGCTCACGGTGGCCGGCGCCGGCGTCGCCGCGTTGCCGAGACAGGCCTTGATGAAGCCTTCCTGCTGATCGACGGGAACGCGCTTCGCCTGCGCGAAGCACTGCTCCGGCGTTTCGCCCGCCGCCCACGCCGTGCATGACGCCGACAGCGCCAGCGATACCGCGATTGCGAGCTGTTTCATCCGGATCTCCTCCCCGACGATGGTGGTCATGGCGGCGTTCTTCGGCACCGAATCCGCCGGTGCCGGCCGCGCCGTTTTCGACGCGGCGGGAGCCTAGCACGGGCCCCGGAGGCCGCGCCGCCATTGGCTATACTCGCCGCCCGCTGCGCGAAAACCGCTGCAACGGCATCGAAAATCGACGCAAACACCGGATAGACATGAGGTTAAGGCAAGGCATGACGTTCCAGGACCTCATCTTCACGCTGCAGACCTTCTGGGCGGACAAGGGCTGCGTCATCGTCCAGCCGCTGGACATGGAAGTCGGCGCCGGCACCTTCCACCCGGCCACGTTCCTGCGCGCGATCGGCCCGGAAGCCTGGAACGCCGCCTATGTCCAGCCCAGCCGCCGCCCGACCGACGGCCGCTACGGCGAAAACCCCAACCGCCTGCAGCACTACTACCAGTTCCAGGTGCTGATGAAGCCGAGCCCGCCGGATATCCAGGATTTATACCTGGAATCCTTGAAAGCACTCGGATTCGACCTGCTGACCCACGATATCCGCTTCGTCGAGGACAACTGGGAATCGCCGACCTTGGGCGCCTGGGGCCTCGGCTGGGAAGTCTGGCTGAACGGCATGGAAGTCACGCAATTCACGTACTTTCAACAGGTTGGCGGCCTTGAATGCAAGCCGGTGGCTGGTGAGATCACCTACGGCCTCGAACGTCTGGCGATGTACATCCAGAAGGTCGAATCGGTCTATGACCTGGTCTGGTCGGACAAGGGCGGCAAGATCGTCACCTACGGCGACGTCTTCCACCAGAACGAGGTCGAGCAGAGCGCCTACAACTTCGAGCACGCCGACACGGCGGCGCTGTTCCGCCGCTTCGATGTCGCCGAAGAAGAATGCAAGCGGCTGATTTCCTTGCCGGAACCGCTGCCGCTGCCGGCCTATGAGCGGGTCTTGCAGGCCTCGCACAGCTTCAACCTGCTCGACGCCCGCTCGGCGATCAGCGTCACCGAACGGCAGGGCTACATCCTGCGGGTCCGCACCCTCGCGCGCCTGTGCGCCGAGGCGTACTACAACGCACGCGCGAAAATCGTCGGGTTTTCCCCGCTGGTTCGCGAAAAGGCTGCATGAACATGACTATTTCTGCCCCGCTGCTGATCGAGATCGGCTGCGAAGACTTGCCCGCGCGCTACGTGATGCCACTGGCCGATGCGCTCGCCGCCGGCGTCACCGGCGGCCTGAGCCGGCGCGGCGTCGCGCTTGGCGCGGCCCGCACTTTGGCGACGCCGCGCCGGATTGCCGTGCTGGTCGACGGCGTGGCCGTGCAGCAACCGGATCAGGCGATCGAACTGGTCGGCCCGGCCACTAGCGCTGCCCTGAAGGACGGCCAGCCGACACCCGCCGCGCTCGGTTTTGCCAAGAAGTGCGGCGTTGAATTCAGCGCGATCGGCGAGAAGAACGGCAAGCTGCATTACGCCAAGCTCGAAAAAGGCAAACCAACGGCGTCGCTGCTGGCCGATATCTTCGAGGAAACCCTGAAATCGATGGACGAACTGGTGCCCAAGCGCATGCGCTGGGGTTCTGGTGAAGAAACCTTCGTGCGCCCGGTGCAGTGGCTGCTGGCGCTGCTTGGTCCGGACGTGGTGCCGCTGCGCCGTTTCGGCCTGGAATCAGGCCGCCTGAGCTACGGCCACCGCTTCCACGCGCCGGCCGCGATCACCTTGGCCGAACCGTCCGCCTATGTCGAAAGCCTGAGAAACGCCAAGGTCTGGGCCGAAGTCGCGACCCGGAAAGCGGAAATCGAGCGGCAGATCAAGGCCGAAGCCGCGAAACTCGGCGGCACGGCAAGAATCGATGCCGGCCTGCTCGATGAGGTGACCGCGCTGGTCGAATGGCCGGTGGTCATTTCCGGGCGCATCGAGGAGCGCTTCCTCGAACTGCCGCCGGAAGTGATCGTGGCGACGGTGGAAACCAACCAGCGCTATTTCACCGTGTTCGACGCCGCCGGCAAGCTGCTGCCTGCCTTCATCACGATCGCCAACATCGAATCGAAGGACCCGGCGCAGATCGTCCAGGGCAACGAGCGCGTGGTCCGGCCGCGGCTCTCCGATGCACTGTTCTTCTGGCAGCAGGATTTGAAGCTGCCGTTTTCAGACGCTGCCCCGTACACCGAGAAGCTGGCTTCGGCGACCTTCCAGAAGGACCTCGGCACGGTGGCCGACAAGGCCGCCAGGATCCAGACGCTGTCGACCTTCGTGCTGGCTGAAAAGCTGGTCGAGCAAGGGGTGATCGGCGCCGCCGAACTCGATGGCGCAACCCGTGCCGCAGCCCGCGCGAAGCTCGATCTCGTGACCAAGATGGTCTACGAATTCCCTGAACTTCAAGGGCTTATGGGCGGTTACTACGCCGCCAAGGCCGGCGAATCGGCGGCGGTGGCGAAAGCGATTGCCGAGCACTACCTGCCGACACAGGCCGGCACCGCGATTCCGTCGAATGTGGAAGGCCGCATCGTCGCGCTTGCCGACAAGCTCGACACCTTGACCGGCATCTTCGCGATCGGCCAGAAGCCGACCGCCAGCAAGGACCCGTACGCGCTGCGCCGCGCCGCGCTCGGCATCCTGCGCATCCTGATCGAAGGCGCGCTGCCGCTGGATCTGCGCGACATCCTGGAAGCGGCGTTGCAGGCACAGCCGGCCGGCAAGCGCGACGCGGCCACGCTGAAGGAGCTGCTGAGCTTCGTGCAGGACCGCCATCGTGCCTGGCGGGTTGGCAGCGACATCGATGGCCGGCCGGTGACGGTCGAGATGTTCGAGGCCGTCGCCGCCCTCGGCATCACGCAACCGCTGGATTTCGAAGCCCGCTTGCGCGCCATCCATGCGTTCTGGGCGCTGCCGGAGGCCGCCAGCCTTGCCGCCGCCCACAAGCGGGTCCGCAATATCCTCAAGCAGGCAAGCGGTGTCGAGGTTTCTGGTGTCGATCCGGCGCGCTTTGCGCACGAGGCGGAAACGGCTCTGTATCGGGCGCTGCAGGCACTGCCCGGCGACAGCGATTACGCGGGGCAGTTCGCGGCGCTAGCGACGCTTCGCAGCCCGGTAGATGCCTTCTTCGACATGCGGACGGCGAGTGGCGAGCCGGTCATGGTCAACGATCCGGATGCGGCGATCCGTGCCAATCGTCTCGCCTTACTGCAGGCCCTCGATGAACGCTGCCGTTCGGTGGCCGACATCTCTCTGCTACCCGGTTGAATCGCTGAGCCACTGCGATAACGAGAGAGCCTTCCGATGAAACTCGTGATTCTGGATCGCGACGGCGTCATCAACGAGGACTCGCCGGACTACATCAAGTCGGTCGACGAGTGGCATCCGGTGCCCGGCTCGCTGGAGGCGATCACCCTGCTGTGCCAGGCCGGCGTGCGGGTGTTCGTGGCCTCGAACCAGTCCGGCATCGGCCGCGGCCTGTTCGATTTCGATGCGCTGTTCGCGATGAGCGACAAGATGCAGCGCGCGCTGGCCGAGCTGGGCGGCCGCATCGAGGGCGTGTTCTTCGCCCCCGAACATCCGGATCAGGCCAGCGAGATGCGCAAGCCGGCCCCCGGCATGCTGAAGGACCTCGCGAAGCGGCTGAATGTCAGCCTCGACGGCGTGCCCTTCGTCGGCGACTCCGGTTCGGACCTCGATGCGGCACGTGCGGCCGGTGCGCGCCCTGTTTTGGTGCTGACTGGCAATGGAGAACGCACCAAAAAGAAGCAAACGACCGACGATTACGAGGTCTTCCCGGATCTGCTGAGCTTCGCCCGCACCTATATCGAGCGCCTGCAGGCCGGCGCCGGCTGAGCGGCGGCGGCATTTTCCGTCAGCTGGCCGGTGGCGCCGGCCTTTGATCCGGCCGGAACCACCAGGCCAGCAGCAGCAGCGCCAGCAGCCCCGGAATCCAGCGCAGGTCGGTTTCGACGACCGCCGGATGGGCCAGTTCGCGGTCGTGCAGCGCGGCGTCCAGCGACTGCGTGTCGATCAGCCGCGTGTAGCCGAAGCCGACATTCTTCGCCAGCTGCTGCAGATGCGCCTCGCGCAGTTCCGACAGGTGCTCGTGGCGCGTACCGCCGGTGACGTTGGCCGCGCCGCCCCACTGCAGCACTTCGGTGGCGCGCCAGAAGCCGATGCGATGGCCGTCCGGGTCGGACTTCGGGATCGGCTGCGGCTGCAGCCCGCCGACGCCGACCACCCAGCCGCGCACCTCGCCGCGCGCGCCGTCGTAGCTGCGGATGCGTTCCGGTGGCAGTGGCGGTGCCTCGTGGCCGTCGGTCATGAAGATCACCGTCGGCAACGGTTTCAGATCGCGGACGTTGGTCATCGTCCACAGCAGGCCTTCCTGGATTTCGCTGGACCGCTCGAAGGCCATGCGGCTGTCGATGTTGTCGAGCGCGGCCAGCAGCGCGCTGTAGTTGCGGCAGACCTCGACCGGCGCCAGCAGGGTGACGATCTTGCGGCCGGCGAACACCGCCCAGCCGATCCGGGTGTCGCACTTCGGGTTCTTCAGCGCTTCGGCAACCGCATGCTTGGCGAATTGCAGGCGGCTGACGACGGTGTCGCCGATCCGGTAGTCCTCGACATTCATGCTTTGCGAAACGTCGAAGATCACCAGGTGATCGTAGGCGTCGCGGGTCACCGGCAGCTTCGGCATCCAGACTGCGGCGGCGAGCAGGGCGATCGTTGGCAGCAGCAGCCAGCCGCCGCCGCCGAGCGCATTGCCGACATAGGCAAGCACGCCGCCGCCGCGCCGGCCGTCGTCGGTCGGGCGGGTGGCGCTCACGGCAGCTCCGGCTTGTCGCCGTTCGGGCGTTCGACGGCCGGCGGCGGCGTCACCTCGACATTGCCGTCGTCGGCTTCCGGCTCCAGCCACAGCGCCCGTTCGAGGTTGTAGCGCGCTTCCCAGTGCTGCGGGTCCTCGTCGAGCACGCGCCGGTAGGCCTGCTTGCCGAGTTCGACCAGGGTCCGGCCCTTGGCCACCTGCTCGTCGCCGATCAGTCGGGCCTGCCGCAGGTGCAGGTTGCCGAGGTCGTAGCGGGCGATCAGGCGGATGTCGTCGCGCGGCGATTGCGACAGCGTTTCCAGTGCCTTCAGCGCCCGGTCGTAATCGCCGCCGCCTGAATCGTTGTGGGCCAGCGCCAGCGCGAAGGCCAGCGCCGCTTCGGGCGTGTCGAGCGTCGGCGGCGCCAGCGTCGCGGACTGACCGGCGGCCTCGCCGGCCGCTTTCACGCGCGCGGTCTCGGCGGCGAAGGCGGCCGCATCGGCGATCACCGCGTTCGCCCGCTCGGCGGCCTTGAGGCGCAGGCCCAAGGTCAGCGCGGTGCCGGCCAGCGCCAGCGACAGCAGCCCGAAGGCGAGATGGATCGGGGCGCGTGTCATCGCGAAAAGCTCCGCACGGTGGTGGCGCGATGGGCGAGCAGCGCCAGACAGGCGAGGATCGCGGTCAGGTAGAAGTACGGCGTGAAATCGCGGCGCGGAATGCGTTCCTTGTATTCCAGCGGCAGGTTCTGGGCGCGCTCGATGTCGGCCACCGCCTTCGCCACGGCATCCGGGCTCTCAGCCTCGTAGACCTTGTAGGTGGTCGGCAGGGTCTTGAAGAAGCGGTGCATCGCGACATCGGTGATCAGGCCGACCGCCTCCGGTTCCTTTTCCGAATCCAGCCTCGGCCAGTTCACCGAGCGCAGGTAGATCCAGTTCAGCGCGATGCGGTTCTGGCGCATGCCGTTGCGGATGTTCTGGCGGGTGATCTCGTCGATCTCGGCGGCGCCGTCCGACACCAGCAGGATCACCCGGCTGCCGGTGTAGGCGCGCCCCTGGAACTGCTCGATCGCCGCCATCAGGCCGCGGCCGAGATCGGTGCCGGGCAGGCCGTTGGAAATGCCGGCCGCGGTGATGCCGGCCTGGATCACCTCCGGGGACTGCGAGAACGGCGTCACCCGGAATGGCGCAGCACCGAACATCAGCAGCGAGAAGCGATCCGCCGGCCGCCGTTCGACGAACGCCGACAGCGCCTGCCGCGCGATGTTGCGCTTGCGCAGCGGGCTGTCGCGGCGGCGTTTGGGATGCGCGCCGCGCGCCAGCATCTCGTCGTCCATGCTTAGAGACGAGTCGAACAGCACGACGATCTCCGCACCGCGGCCGATCCGCTCGACTTCCCACTCCGGTCGCCCCGGCCGCGCCAGCGCCAGCACCGTGGCCAGGATCGCGATCACCGCCGCCGCCCGGCCCAAGCGCTCGACCCAGATGCCCAGGCGGTCAGTCGGCAGCCAGGCCAGCGACGGGAACGCCAGTTCCTCGCGCCGCCGGCGCAGCAGCGGCAGCGCCGCCAGCGGCAACAGCAGCAGCGCCCAGGGCATGGCGAAATCCAGCGGCAGGTTCTGCCCGTCGATCATCGTTCGTGCGCGCGCTCGATGGCCCGCAGCTCGGCGCACAGCGCGCGCAGCGACAGGCCATCCGCAGCCGGCCGGCCGCCGAAGAAGCGCGCTGCCGATTCGGCGTAGAAGCGCTCTATCGAGGCGCGTGCCGCTTCGAACTCCGGCCGCGCGCGGAACAGCAGGGCCAAGGTGCCCGGCTGGATCGCGCGGCCGGCGCTGGCATCGAAGGCCTGATGCAGCAGCCGCCAGGCTTCGTCGGACTGCACGTCGACACGGCCGAGCTGGCGGCGCGCGCGGCCGAACGGCAGCTGCGCCGACGCCCGCCATTCACGCCAGCGCCACCAGCCGAGCCACAGCGCAAGGCTGGCCGCGAGGCTGCCCAGCGCCAGATGCAGCTGATGGCGGATCGGTGCGAGGGCGACGGTCGGCGCCGGCCGGTCCGGCTGCAGCGGCAGCAGCCCGCCCTGGTTGCGGACCAGGCTCGCGGTGATTGCGCCGACCGTGATCGGCCAGTCGGCGACCTCGATGAAGACATCGGGCGTCGTGGTGCGCAGCTTCAGCTTCGGAAGACTGATGACATCGACGTCCTTCGAGGCATTGATGATCTGGTACTCCATCGCCAGCCAGCGGCTGCCGTCCGGATCGCGCTCGATGCGCGCGCTGCGGCGGCTGATCCAGACGCCGAAGCGATCCTTGCGCGGCAGCTCGGTCAGCTCCACCGGCTTGCCATCCACCGTCAGCTGCACGCGCTGGATCAGCGTGTCGCCGACCAGATAGCCGTACGGGCGCGGGTTATCGACCGGCGAGCGCACCGGCACCACCACGGCCGGCGGCGGCGGCGCGACATAGCCCTGCGTGGCAGCGGCGTCCGGCACATAGCCTTCGGCGACCGGCATCGCGTCGCTGCTGTCCGGTACTGGCGGAGCGGCCGGAGACGGCGCTGCCGCAGCCGCCGGTTCCCGCTGCGACGGTGGCGGGCCGTTCAGCGGGTTGTCGACGGTCAGCGCCTGGATGCGCGCGTCTTCCTCGGCCTTCAGCCGTGCCGCTTCGGCTTCGCGCGCGGCGCGCTTGGCCGGGCGCGGATCGAACACCGCTTCGCCCTTGAACGGTGGCTTGTAGTCGCGGTTCGGCGGCTCCTGCGCCTGTACTGGCATGCGCGGCAACGCCAGCAGCAACAGCGCGATGACGGCTGCGCGCCTCATGCGTTGGCCTCGAAGAAGTATTCGGACATCGCGTCGGCGTCGAACGCGCCCTGCACCCAGAACGGCCGCAGGCCGCGATTGGCGAAGTACGCGGCCAGCGTGGCGCGGCGTTCGGCCACCGCATCGCGCCACTGCGCGCGCAGGCGCGGCCGCAACCAGATCGCGCTGCGGGCGGCCGATTCGGCATCGCGCAGCGACGCCAGCCCGTTCAGCGGCGGCGGTTCGGTTTCGGCCGGGTCCCAGATGATCACCGGCACGATGAAGGTGCGCGACAGCGGGTCCAGCGCCGTATCGAGCTTGGCCAGCGGGAAATGGAAATCGGAAGCCAGGAACACCAGGCACTGGCGGCCGGCCAGCGCCCGCAGCGCAGCGGCGAGACCATCGACCGGATCGCCGTTGTGGCGCTCGCCGACGGCCGCCTGCACGGCCCGCTGCGGATCGTCGAGCGCGGCCGCCATCACGTGGCCGATGCCGCGGCTCATGCTGGCCGGCACCTGCAGGTCTTCGCGCTCGCGGCTGTCGAAAGCGACCATGCCGGCGGCATCGCCGACCCGGGTGGCGCTGGCGCCGATCGCCCGCGCCAGATCGGCGAGCACCGCGAGCTTGGTCCGCGCGGCGCCGAAAACCATCGACGCCGAGACATCGGCGGCCAGCCACACCGGCACGCCGACGCGCTGGCGCATCACTCGCACCAGCCAGTCGCCTCGGACATCGCGCAAGCTGGCGCGGACATCGAGGCGGCGCGGATCGGGGCGGCTGAACAGCGTGGCGTGGGTGACGAATTCCTGGCCGTTGCCGTGGCTGGTGCCGGGGTGTGAACCCGGCCGCTGGGTGCCGGCGCGAGTCGGCAGGCGGTAGTAGAAATCGGTGGCCGGGCTGCTCATCGGCGGCAGGGCGCGATCACGGCGCCGGCACCCGTTCGAGGATCTGTGCGACCAGCGCATCGGCCAGCTCTGCCCGGCGCAGTTCGTAGACCGGCGTGAAGAACACGCGGTGGACCATCGTCGACGGAAACACTGCCTGGATGTCGTCCGGTGTCAGGTAGTCCCGCCCGGCCAGCCAGGCGACGACTCGCGCCGCGCGCACCAGCGCCGACACGCCGCGCGGGCTGGCGCCGGCCAGGATCAGCCGGCGCATGTCGACGTTATCGAGCTGCACGCCGGCCGCCAGCGGGTTGCGGGTGGCTTCCCAGAGCGCGAGCACGTACTGCTCCAGCGCCGCGCTGGCACGCACCGCAGCCTGAATGCCGGCGCCGATCTCGTTGAGCTTTTCCCAGGGCAGCAGGCCGGCCGGCACCGCGTCGATCAGCCGGTCGGTGTCGTGGAAATTCGGGTTGAACGCGAGCTGGCGGCGGATCTCCGGATCCGACGGCGTGGCCATGCGCAGCTCGAACATGAAGCGGTCGCGGGCGGCGGAGGCCAGCTCGAAGGTTTCCTCGCGCTCGATCTTGTTGCGATCGGCGAACACGGTCATGTGCGGGAAGCGGTATTCGCGGTTGAAGGCGCTGACCGTGCGTTCCGCCATCGCCCGCAGCAGCAGCGACTGCACCTGCGGCCGGGCGCGGTTGATCTCGTTGAAGAAGAAGGTCACCAGCCGCTCGCCGTGACGCAGCAGCGGGCCGGGGTCGATGCGCGGCTTGCCGTGCTCGTCGACATACGTGTGGTAGATCAGGTCGCCCGGCATCAGGTCGACCGTGCCTTCGACGCGTTCGAAATCGCCGCCGATGGCGCGTGAGAAGGCTCTGAGTACCGTGGTCTTGCCGACGCCGACATCGCCTTCCAGCAGCACATGGCCACGCGCGAACAGCGCGATGTTGATCAGCCGCACGGTGGCCGGCGCGCCGATCACCGCGCGGTTCACTTCGGTCTCGATCTTCAGCGCCTGGGTGCGCCAGTCCTGCAGGTCGGAATCGGTGGTCATCGTCGCGAAGGGGCTCGTGTCGGGCCGTGCTGCGCTGCGCGCCGCGCGGAGTGGTCGTTCGATCCACGAGCCGAACGCCAGCCGGCACGGTGCGCTGACAGACAGCCGATCGACTTCGGTCGATCGGCCGACGGCACCCTCGGGCTTGCTCCTCCGGCTCGCCTGTCGCAGTCCTCCGGCGATCCGTCTGCCGGGGCCACGATCCTTATTGCTGGCTCGAACTTAGCGCAGTTCGACGGGCCGGCGCGACCGGGTCAGCACCTGTGTCGACAGGCGTTCGCTGTGTCCTTGCTGACCCGGTCGACGCGCACGGCAGCCGCGCTGGCCTCAGCCTTCGCCGCCGCCCTTGATCCGCGCGTAGGCGGCCAGTGCCCGGTCGCGCGATTCGCTTAAAGACACGATCGGCTTCGGATAGTCCCGCCCGGGCGAGAACTTCGCTGCCAGCCAGACCGAGGGCTTCGCTTCCCAGGGCGCGTGCAGGCTGGCGTCGGGCAGCTTGGCGATCTCCGGCACCCAGCGCCGCAGGTAGCGGCCTTCACCATCGAACTTCGCCGACTGCAGCACCGGATTGAAGATCCGGAAATACGGCGCGGCGTCGGCCCCGCAGCCGGCCGCCCACTGCCAGCCCAGCGAGTTCTGCGGCAGCGAGGCATCGACCAGGGTGTCCCAGAACCAGCGCGCGCCTTCCTGCCACGGAATCAGCAGGTTCTTGGTGAGAAAGCTGGCGACGATCATCCGCACCCGGTTGTGCATCCAGCCGGTGTGCCAGAGCTGGCGCATGCCGGCATCGACGATTGGCACGCCGGTGGCGCCGCGCTGCCAGGCACGCAGGTCGTCGGCGTAGTCGGCCGGCTCGCGCCACGGAAAGGCCGCGAACTTGTCGTACATCGGCCGGTCGGTGGTCGCCGGGTAATGGAACAGCAGGTGGTGCGAGAACTCGCGCCAGCCCAGTTCGCGGACGAAGTGCTCGACATTGCCGACCAGCCCCTTGGCATGGTTTTCGGCGATCAGCCGCCGGCTGCGCTGCACCAGCTGCACCGGGCCGATCTCGCCGAAATGCAGGTGCGGCGACAGGCTGGAGGTGCTGGCCGCCGCCGGCAGGTCGCGCTGATCGTGGTAGCGCGCCGCGCCATCGGCGCAGAAGGCTTCGGCCTGCGCCCAGGCGCCGGTTTCGCCCGGCGTCCAGTGTTCGTAGAAGCCGCTGTCCCAGCGGATCGTCGGCAGCAGCTTCAGCGCTTCGACCGGCAGGCTGGCCGGCATCGTCGCCGGGGCCGGAATCCGCGCCGGCGCCGGCAGCGGATCGCGCACCGCGCGGGCGCCGGCATTGCGCCAGAACGGCGTGAACACGCGGTAGGGATCACCGCCGCCGGTCTTCACTTCCCAGGGCTCGGCCAGCAGCGCGGAGTTATGGCTTTCGGCGGCGATGCCGGCTTCGCGCAGCGCCGCCTTGATGGTCTTGTCGCGGGCGACGATCGCCGGCTCGTACAGCCGGTTCCAGTGCACGGCGGTGGCGCCGGTTTCGGCAATCAGCCGGCGCAGTTCGGCCAGCGAGTCCGAACCCTGGCGGATCACCAGCGGCGCGCCGAGTTCGGCCAGCCGCGCCGCGTGGGCGCTCAGGCTGTGATGCAGCCACCAGCGGCTGGCCGCGCCGGGCGGCCAGCCGGCTTCCTCAGCCGGCGCGTGGATGTAGACCGGAATGACCCGGGCATGGGTCTGCAGGGCGTGGTGGAGGGCTGGATGGTCGGCAACGCGGAAATCGCGTCGGAACCAGACGAGGGCAGTGGTCACGGAGGAAGGGCATGGTCAGGGAGAAGTCGTGGCGCCCGGCAGGCGCGCGCCGCACTGGCCGCAGAACGCGGCGGCCGCGGCGGCCGGCGTACCGCACTGGGTGCAGAAGCGGGTGGCGGCCGCGGCCGGCGGCACCGGCGCTGTCGTCGGCGCCCCGGTCAGGGCCTGCTGCACGCCGGCGCCGAGCGCCGGATTCGCGCCCTGCGGCGGGTTGATCTTGTCGAGGATCGCCAGCCGCTGCAGGTCGGTCTGCGAGCCGGGTGCGACGATCGACGACTGGCGGACGCCGAACTCGGCCAGGTGCGCGGACAGCCGCTCGGCCTCGTGCGGCAGGCCGCGGATCGACACCAGCGCGCGGGCCAGATCCGGGCCGAAGCTCACCGAATCGACCTCGGCCACCCACAGCCGCAGGCTCATGTCCTCGACGTTGACGATGTCCTTCTGGGTCTTGACCCGGTCCTGCAGCAGCGTGCCGATCTCGGTGCGGGCGCGCTGGTAGCTGCCGTGGGTTTCCAGCCAGTAGATCCGCGAGGTGAACTCGAAGCGCCGCCACAGGCCGTTGCCGCCGCTGAAGCCGAAGCGGGCGATCAGCAGCAGCGAGCCGCCGATCAGCAGCGCGCCCCATTGCTGGCTGACGCGTGCGGCCTGCAGCAGCAGCCCGGCGCCGACCGCCGAGGCCAGCAGCGAGAAGGCATCGAGCGCCAGCAGCCAGCGGTAGCTGTCGAGCGCCAGGCAGCGGCCGAAGGTCAGCGGCTGCAGATCGTTCGGCATCGGCTGGGTTTCCTGCAGCGCGTGCCCTTCGAACTCGCCGGCCTGGCCGGCGCCCAGCTTCGGCGGCTGGCGGATGTAGACGCGGTTCGGCACCGTTTCGGTCCAGCCGCGCTGCATCTCGCGGTCGAACTCCTGGAACAGCTGGGCCGGCGGCGCGTTCATCGACAGCGTCTGCAGCTTCTGCGCCATCGCGATCTGGTTGGGCCGCACCACCTGCGCCACCGCCGCCTTCAGCAACAGGCCGGCGGCGATCAGCGCGGCGATCAGGATGGTCACCGTCACCGGCACGAACTGCACCGCGCCGCCGAGCGGCTGGGCCGACGTGGCGGCCGAGCGGCTGAGCAGGATCGGGCCGATCATCGCCGCGATCACCAGCGCGACGATCGTGCGGATCGACAGGCTGCGGCCCTTCAGCTGGCCCTGGCGCAGCGGCAGCAGCACCAGCGCATTGGCCAGCACGAAGTACAGCGCGCCGACCCAGCCGCGCACCGCCCCGGACGACACGCCGATCATCGACACCGCAAAGCACAGCAGCAGGAAGGCAAGCCCGGCGGCATTGTGGAATTCCGCGCGCGCCAGCTGCTGGGTGCGCGGCGGCGAGAACACCAGGTCGCGGACCAGCGAATACAGCACGTTGTCGAGCGCGCCGGTCGGGATCTCGTAGCGGATCGCGTTCTGGCGGATCGTTTCGCGCAGGGTCGCGGCCTGTTCGCTGCCGCCTTCGATGTCGCCCATCAGGTCGGGTGCCAGCCCGGCCGGCTGACCGCGGCCGAAGAAGAAGCGCAGCTGGCGCAGCGCGGTGATGCCGAACGACAGGCCGAAGCCGAGCAGGATCGCCGCCACGGCGATCGACATCGCTGCCGGTGCCGCATGCGCGGACGACAGCGTCTCCCGGGCGATCAGCAGCGCCACCAGCGCCAGGCCGATGCAGATCGACGCCGCGCCGAACAGGAACAGGTTTTCGATCCGGTGCGGGTTCGGAACTTCGAAGCGTGACGACGCGGGGTTGTACTCGTAGCTCACGGCGGCCTCCGGCGGGGTGCACGGCAGTGTAGCGGCAGCCGACGCCCGCGCTGCCGGTGCCGGACCGGGGCGGCGATATAATCGGCGCACCCATGAATACTTCCTCTCCGGCCGCCCTGTCGATCGACGGCGTCCGCAAAGCCTACGGCGCCGTGCAGGCGCTGAACGGGCTCCGTTTCGACATCCGCCAGGGCGAGTTCTTCGGCCTGCTCGGTCCGAACGGCGCGGGCAAGTCGACCCTGATCTCGATCATTTCCGGCCTGATCCGCGCCGATGAAGGCACGGTGCGCGTGCTCGGCCACGACACCGTGAGCGACTGGCGCGCCGCCCGCCGCCAGCTCGGCGTGGTGCCGCAGGAACTGGTCTTCGACCCGTTCTTCAAGGTCGTCGACCTGCTGCGCATCCAGGCCGGCTACTACGGCTGCGGCCGCGAAGTCTGGCCGTGGATCGACGAGATGCTGGAGCGGCTGGAACTGGGCAACAAGCGCACGGCCATGATGCGCAGCCTGTCCGGCGGCATGAAGCGCCGCGTGCTGATCGCCCAGGCGCTGGTGCACCGGCCGCCGGTGGTGATCCTCGACGAGCCGACTGCCGGTGTCGATGTCGAACTGCGGCGCACCTTGTGGCGCTTCATGCGCGACCTGCACAGCCGCGGCACGACCGTGGTGCTGACCACGCACTATCTGGAAGAAGCGCAGGAGATGTGCGAGCGCATCGCCATCGTCGACAAGGGCCAGCTGCGGGTGGTGGAAACCACCGAAGGCCTGCTCAACCGACATCCGTTCCGCTTCCTGACCTTGAAACTCGCCGATGACGCGCGTCTGCCGTCGCAGCTGGCCGAGCTGGTGACCAGCGAGAAGGCCGGCAGCATCGAACTGAAGCTGGACCGCGAGCGTCACCCGATCGCCAGCGTGTTCGCCGGCCTCAAGGCCGCCGGCGTCGAGATCGCCGATGTCTCCACCCGCGAGCCGGATCTGGAAGACATCTTCGTCGAGCTGACCACCCAGTCCGCGTCGGGAGTCGCGTCATGAGTCCCAACCAGCTCGGTTTCTACACGCTGCTGAAGAAAGAAGTGATGCGCTTCTGGTCGGTCCTGGGCCAGACCGTCACCGCGCCGGTGCTGACCGCGCTGCTGTATCTGCTGGTGTTCGCGCAGGCCCTGCAGGGCCGGGTCGTGACCGGTTACGAGGGCGTCAGCTACACCCAGTTCCTGCTGCCAGGCCTGGTGATGATGACGGTGCTGCAGAACGCCTTCGCCAACACCTCGTCATCGCTGGCGCAATCGAAGGTCAACGGCAACATCGTGTTCCTGCTGATGGCGCCGATCGGGCCGGTCGAGATGTTCCTCGCCTATGTCAGCGCGGCCCTGGTGCGCGCGCTACTGGTGGCGCTGGCGATGCTGCTGGTCGCCGGGCCGCTGGTCGGCCTGCCGGTGGCCCATCCGCTGGCGCTGCTGGCGATGTTCCTGCTCGCCGGCTCGGCGCTGGCGGTGCTCGGCATGATCGCCGGCATCGTGTCGACCAAGTTCGACCATCTGGCGGCGTTCTCCAACTTCATCATCACGCCGCTCTCGTTTCTGTCCGGCGTGTTCTATTCGGTGCACTCGCTGCCGGAGCCGTGGTTCAGCGCCTCCCACCTGAACCCGTTCTTCTACATGATCGACGGCTTCCGCTACGGCTTCTTCGGCCATGGCGACGTGTCGATCTGGTTGAGCCTCGGCTGGACCGCCGGCTTCTTCATATTGATGGCGACGATCTGCCTGTGGATGCTGGTCACCGGCTACAAGCTCAGAAAATAAGGATTCGCAGAACATGATGACCAAGGAACAGATCAAGGCCCTGCTCGATGCCGGCCTGCCGGGCGCGACCATCGAGGTGCGCGGCGACGATGGCCAGCACTTCGAGGCCGATGTGACCTGGAGCGGCTTCGCCGGCCTGAGCATGGTCAAGCAGCACCAGGCGGTCTACGCCGCACTGGGCGGCAAGATGGGCCGCGAAATTCATGCGCTGGCGCTGAAGACGCGCGCCGGTTGACATCCTGGAGCGCTGCCCGTCGCAGCCTCCATTTCCGAGTGTTGAATGGACAAGTTCCTGATTGAAGGCAATGGCCCGCTGGAAGGCGTGGTCGAAGCCAGTGGTGCGAAGAACGCGGCGCTGCCGATCCTGTGCGCGGCGCTCCTGATCGACGACGAGCTGCGGCTGTCGAACGTGCCGGCGCTGCACGACGTCATCACCACCAAGAAGTTGCTGGCGCAGATGGGTGTTGCCGTGTCGTCGCCGGGGCCGGGGCTGTTCACGGCCAATGCCAGCGGCATCACCACCTGCGTGGCGCCGTACGAGCTGGTCAAGACCATGCGCGCGTCGATCCTGGTGCTCGGCCCGCTGCTGGCGCGGCGCGGCCATGCCGAAGTCAGCTTGCCCGGCGGTTGCGCAATCGGTGCACGGCCGGTGGACCTGCACCTGATGGGCCTGAAGGCGATGGGGGCGGAGATCGAGCTGGAAGGCGGCTTCATCAAGGCTCGCGCCTCGCGGCTGAAGGGCGCGCGCATCTACTTCGACACGGTCACCGTCACCGGCACCGAAAACCTGCTGATGGCGGCGACGCTCGCCGACGGCGAAACGGTGCTGGAGAACGCGGCGCGCGAGCCGGAGGTCGTCGATCTCGCCAACTGCCTGACGGCGATGGGCGCCAAGATCCGCGGCGCCGGCACCGGCACGATCGTCGTGCAGGGTGTCGAGCGGCTGCACGGCGCGGACCATCGGGTCATTCCGGACCGCATCGAAGGCGGCACCTTCCTGGTCGCGGCGGCGATCACGCGCGGCAAGGTCAAGCTGATCCGCACCGACCCGAACGCGCTCGATCCGGTGCTGGTCAAGCTGCAGCAGGCCGGTTGCCGGGTGGCGACCGGCGAGGACTGGATCGAGGTCGACTCGCTGGGCCGCCGGCCGACCGCCGTCAACCTGCACACGATGGCGCATCCCGGTTTTCCGACCGACATGCAGGCGCAGTTCATGGCGCTGGACTGCTACGCCGACGGCGTCGGCACGATCCGGGAAACCATTTTCGAGAACCGCTTCATGCACGCGCAGGAGCTGTTGCGGCTCGGTGCCGACATCCGCATCGAAGGCAACACGGCGATCGTCACCGGCCGCGAAAAGCTGAAAGGCGCGCCGGTGATGGCGACCGACCTGCGCGCCTCCGCCGCGCTGGTGCTGGCCGCGATCGCCGCCGAAGGCACCACCAAGATCGACCGCGTCTACCACATCGACCGCGGCTACGAGCACATCGAAACCAAGCTCGGCGCGCTCGGCGCCCGCATCCAGCGAGTGACGCAGTAATGCGCGGCTCGCCGGTGCGTTTCCTCGCCGGCGTGCTGCTGGGACTGCTCGCGCTCGGCGGCAGCGGCCTTGCAACGGCTGCCGCGAAGCAGGCCACGAAACAGGCTGCCGGGCCGGCCGCCGCAGATACGGCCGGCGGCTTCAGGATCGACACGGTCAGCGCGCCCCGGCGCGGCGGCGAGAACCGCTTCCCGATCGTGGCCGGCGGCAGCGAGGTCGCTCGGGCGATCAACCTGTTCCTGCATTCGATCGAGCTGCAGACGCAGCCCGGCGGCGACAGCAGCGCCGCTTTCGCTGCGCTGCCGCGCACCACGCTCGGCATCGATTACCAGGTGGTCGGCAACAGCGCGCGCCTGCTGTCGCTGCGGATCGAGCGGCTCGAAGCCGGCCGCCTCCGCCATCCGCGCGGTGCTGGCTGGACCTTCGACACCGGCAGCGGCCGGCCGTTGGCGATCGGCGCGCTGTTCAGCCCGGAAGGCTATGGCCGGCTGCGTCAGCGGGTGGCGACCCAGCGCGTGCAGCGCGTCCGCAACCTGCAGCAGACCCTGGGCCAGGACGCCGATGACGAGAACACCACGGCCGAAACGCTGGCCATCTACGACGACTGCCTCGACAGCATTCGCGGCGACACGCTGACCGACGATCAGTTGTTCATCGGCGCCGATCGCATCGTGCTCGAGCACGGCGACTGCGCGGCACCGGACTATCTCGACTACGACGTGCTGCGGCCGCTGCGGGTGGAGATTCCGTTCACCGAACTGGCGGCCGATCTCAACGACTATGGCCGCTGCCTGCTGCTCGGCAGCGGCCGCACGCCGTGCCCGGCAATGGTCGACGAAGGCCCGCAGCCGGGCAGCTATGCCGGCACGATCGGCAAGCGGCCGGTTACCGTGGTGTTCGAGCGCAAGTACGACGGCGACCGCATCAGCGGCAGCTTCGTGCTCGACCGGCGCTACCACCGGCTCGAAGGCCGCAGCCAGCGCGACGGCAAGGCCAAGCTCTACGAAACCGGCGCCAGCAGCGATGAACTGCTGTGCGAGTTCACGCTGTTCGGCAAGCCCGATGGCCGCATCGAAGGCACCTGGCGCTCGCTGGCCGACAACCAGCTGCAGCCGCTGGTGCTCAAGCCGCTGCGCTGAGCCGCGCCCCGTCGGCTGCCGCCCCGCGCCGGGCGGGCTGCCGCACCACCCCGCCCCGGCGATCGCCGTAAGCTTCGCCACCGCAATGCCGCCATCCGGCGGCCCTGGAGCAAGATTCGATGGAAACCACCCCGCAGGCCCAGCTGGCCGTGCTGATCGATGCCGACAACGCCAATGCCAAGCGCATCGACGGCCTGCTCGCCGAAGTCGCCAAGTACGGCCGCGCCACCACCAAGCGCGCCTATGGCGACTGGACCAACACGCACCTTGGTAGCTGGAAGCAGACGCTGGCCCGCCACGCGATCCAGCCGATGCAGCAGTTCAGCAACACGCGCGGCAAGAACTCCACCGACAGCGCGCTGATCATCGACGCGATGGATCTGCTCTACACCGAGCGCTTCGACGGCTTCTGCATCGTGTCCTCGGATTCCGACTTCACGCGGCTGGCCTCGCGCATCCGTGAAGCCGGCCTGACCGTCTACGGCTTCGGCGAGCGCAAGACACCGCAGCCGTTCGTGCGCGCCTGCGATCGCTTCATCTATGTCGAAGTGCTCGGCCAGACCGAAGGCGAGGACGACACGGCAGCCGAGCCGGTGGCCGCGCCGCCGACCGGCGAACGGCGGACGATCCAGAACGGTCGCCGCCCGCAGCCGGCGCCGGTGGCGCAGCAGGCAGCGGCTGCCCGCCCGGCCGCGCCGGTCGCCGACAAGCCGGCCGATGCCGGCAACAGTGGCCAGGGCGCGGGTGATCGTCGCCACGCGGTGCCGCGCGGCGCACCGCTTGATGATCCGGCGCTGCTGAATCCGCTGCGCGCGGCGGTGGCCGACGCCTGCGACGACGATGGCTGGGCCGAGCTGGGCGCTGTCGGCAGCCTGCTGAGCAAGCGGATGCCGGAGTTCGATCCGCGCAACTACGGTCGCAAGAAGCTCAGTGACCTGTTCGCGGCGATCGCCATCTTCGAAGTCAACGAACGCGCCGAAACCGGCCGCTCGCGCACGCTGTTCGTCCGCGAAAAGCGCGATCGCAATGGCGGCGAGCCCGCCGTCGGCGCCCGCGCCGAGGCTGCTGCCGCTGGTGATGGGGCAACGCCGTCGGCAGCGGTGACGGCGGTCGAGCCGAAGGCGGAGGGCGCCGGCCCGTCGCCGCGGCCGTCAGCGCCGCCGGCCGCACCACGCCCGCCGCAGCCGCCGCGTCCGCCACAGGGCGGCAAGCCGCAGCAGCAGGCGCCGCGCCCGGCGCTGCAGGGCCTGCCGGCCGAGCCGACCGACGAGGAACTGAAGGCGCTGGCCGGTGCCGGCTGGGCGCCGCGCCGCGATGATCGCCGTCCGACCTGGGCAGTGACGCCGGTGCCGATCCTGCCGGCGGCAGCGACCGAGCCGCCGCCAGCCGCCGCGCCGGTTGCCGCATTGCCGGCCGAGCCGGTGACCGCCGCACCGGCGGTGCCGGTGGCCGCGCCGGTCGTTCAGCCGATCGTCGAGGTGGCCGCCGAAGCGCCGGCCGACGCCACGCCTGCGGCGGCTCCGGCTGCTGGCGCGACCGAGGCCGCACCGCGCAAGCCGGCGGCGAAGAAGGCGACGGCGACCAAGCCGGTCAGCAAGGCCATCACCGAGGCCGCGACCAAGGGCGTCACCAAGGCGGTGACCAAGGCTGCGACCAAGGCGGCCAGCAAGGCGGCGCCGGCGCCGGATGCGGCCGAAGCGCCGAAGCGCCGCAGCCGCAAGCCGGCTTCGGCCGACTGAGCCGCGATCAGCCGGCCGCCGCCAGCGCGGTGGCGGCGGCCAGGCCGATGCCGCTGATGCCGGCGGCTCGCGCGCGGCGGATCAGCGCCGCCAGCTCGGCCGCTGCTGCGGCATAGCCGAGGCCTTCCGGGCGGATGTTGGACAGGCAGTTGCGCTCGGCATCGGTGGTGCCGGGCTGCGGCGCGTGGGTCAGGTAGGCGCCGAGGCTGTCCGGCGCGCTGAGCCCCGGCCTTTCGCCGATCAGGCTGACCACCAGCCGCGCGCCGAGCGCCATCGCCACCGCGTCGGCCAGCGCGACGCGGGCCTGGCTGGCGATCACCAGCGGGCCGATCACCAGGTCATCCAGCATCGGCAGGCCGATCGCCAGCAGCGGTGCGGCATGGCGTTGCGCGGCGACGGCCGACAGGCCATCGGCGATCACGAACACGACATCCGGCGCCGCTGCCGGGCGCGCCAAGGCCGCTGCCGAGGCCGGATCGAGCCGCCGGCCCCAGTCCGGCCGGGCCAGATAGGCGGCGCGGTTCGGCGCGGCGCTGCGCACCTCGATCACCGGCAGGCCAAAGCCGGCGAGATCGGCGCGCAGCGCCGCCACGTCAAGCGCGGCGTGCACCGCATCGCGGGCCTGGGCGTGGGCGATGCCGAAGGCCAGCAGTTCGCGGGTCGGCAGGCTGGCGCCGCTGCGGCCGAGGGCGATGCGGGCCGGCGTGTGGACGCGCAACGCCGCCCAGGGATCGGCGGCCGTCGGCGGCGCGGGGTGGTGTTCGTGCTTCGGGGTCGTCATCGGCCCAGCGCCGCGATGCTGTCGGCCAGTGGCAGCGCCGGCAGGCTGCCGGGCGCGCGCAGCCGGCCGTGTCCGTCGATCAGCTGCTGGTCGCGCAGCCAGGCCTCGAACTCCGGTGCGTGGCGCAGGCCCAGGGTTTCGCGCAGCGCCAGCGCGTCGTGGAAGCTGGTGCTCTGGTAGCCGAGCATCACGTCGTCGGCGCCGGGCACACCCATCACGAAATTGACGCCGGCCGCGCCGAGCAGCACCAGCAGGTTGTCCATGTCGTCCTGGTCAGCCTCGGCGTGGTTCGTGTAGCAGACGTCCACGCCCATCGGCAGGCCCAGCAGCTTGCCGCAGAAGTGGTCCTCCAGCCCCGCGCGGATGATCTGCTTGCCGTCGTACAGGTACTCCGGGCCGATAAAGCCGACCACGCTGTTGACCAGCAGCGGCGAGAACGCCCGGCAGACGGCATAGGCGCGCGCCTCGCAGGTCTGCTGATCGAGCCCGTGGTGGGCGTTGGCCGATAGTGCAGCGCCCTGGCCGGTCTCGAAGTACATGACGTGCTGGCCCGCTGTGCCGCGCCGCAGGCTCAGGCCGGCGTCGCGAGCCTCGCGCAGCAGCGCCAGCGACACACCGAAGCTGCGGTTCAGCGCCTCGCTGCCGCCGACCGACTGGAACAGCAGATCGACCGGCGCGCCGTGCTCGATCGCCTCGATCTGGCGCGTGACATGGGCCAGCACGCAGGACTGGGTGGGAATGCCGTGGCGGGCGATCAGCTGATCGAGCAGCTCCCACAGCGCGCGCAGCTTCGCCGGGTCGTCGCTGGCCGGGTTGATGCCGATGCAGGCATCGCCCGCGCCGTACAGCAGGCCGTCGAGCGTCGACGCGAGGATGCCGCGCGGATCGTCGGCCGGATGGTTCGGCTGCAGCCGGATCGCCAGCCGGCCAGGCAGGCCGATGGTCGAGCGGAAAGCCGTGACCACGCGGATCTTGCGGGCGGCGAGGATCAGGTCCTGGTTACGCATCAGCTTCGATACCGCTGCCGCCATTTCCGGCGTCAGCCCCGGTGCCAGCGCGTCCAGCGCGGCGGTGTCGGCCTGCGGCGACAAGAGCCAGTCGCGGAAGGCGCCGACGGTCAGGCTGGCGACCGGCGCGAACGCCGCCGCGTCGTGGCTGTCGACGATCAGCCGGGTGACTTCGTCCTGCTCGTAGGGAATCAGCGCCTCGTCGAGAAATGCGCGCAGCGGCAGGTCGGCCAGCAGCACGCGGGCGGCCATCCGTTCTTCGGCGGATACCGCCGCGACGCCGGCCAGCGCGTCGCCGGAGCGGAACGGCGAGGCCTTGGCGAGCAGCTCGGCCAGGCTGTCGAAAACATGGCTGCGGACGCCGATCGAGGTGCGGTAGCTCATGCGTTTTCCGGGATGCGCAAGCCATGCCAGCCTGCGGGCCGTGATCGACGGACGCAAGGCCGGGCAGCGGCGGGTAAAATCGTGATCCTCCCCGCTGCGCGCGACATCACCATGACTGCCTTGACGCTGGCCCTGTCCAAGGGCCGCATCCTCGACGACTGCCTGCCGCTGCTGAAGGCCGCCGGCATCGCGCCTGCGGTCGACGCCGGCCGCCTGCTGCGGATTCCGACCGAGGACCCCGGCGTCGAACTGCTGGAAGTGCGGCCGACCGACGTGCCGACCTATGTCGAATACGGCGCCGCCGATCTCGGCATTGTCGGCAAGGACATCCTGCTGGAGCACGGCGGCGGCGCGCTGTACGAGCCGCTGGATCTGGGCTTCGCCACCTGCCGGCTCAGCGTCGCGACCAAGAACGATTCGCCGCTGGTGAAGAACCCGCGCCACAGCTTCGGCCGCCGCCTGCGCGTCTGCACCAAGTATCCGGAAACCACGCGCCGCTTCTACGCCGCGCGCGGCGAGCAGGTGGAAGTGATCAAGCTCTACGGCTCGATGGAACTCGGGCCGCTGGTGGGCCTGTCGGACGTGATCGTCGATCTGGTGGCCACCGGCGGCACCCTGCGCGCCAATGGCCTGGTCGAGATCGAAACCATCTACACCTCCACCGCACGACTGGTGGTCAACAAGGCGGCGATGAAGATGAAGCACGCGGCGATCCGCGCGCTGCTCGATCGCCTGGCCGGAGCCGTTGCCGATGCTTGAAATTGCCCGTCTGGATTCCCGCGCCGCTGACTTCGACGCCAAGCTCGGCGCGCTGCTCGACCGCGCGCCGGAAGCCGATCCGAAAGTCACCGCCGTGGTCGCCGACATCATCGCGGCGATCCGCACCCGTGGCGACGAGGCGCTGGTCGAATACACCAACCGTTTCGATCGTCGCAGCGTCGCCTCGGCTACCGAGCTGGAAATCCCGAAGGCGGCGCGCGAAGCCGCGTGGCATTCGCTGGACCCGACGCTGAAAGCAGCGCTGGAAGCCGCCGCCGAGCGCATTCGCGCCTATGCGCAGCACCAGAAGCTGGAAGGCTGGGAATTCACCGATGCCGACGGCAACCGCCTCGGCCAGAAAGTGACGCCAATGGATCGCGCCGGCCTGTACGTGCCGGGCGGCAAGGCCGCGTATCCGTCCAGCGTGCTGATGAACGCGATCCCGGCCAAGGTGGCCGGGGTGGCCGAACTGGTGATGGTGGTGCCGGCCGGCGACGGTGTGGTCAACCCGGTGGTGCTCGGCGCTGCCTACCTGGCCGGCGTCGACCGCGTGTTCACCATCGGCGGCGCCCAGGCGGTGGCGGCGCTGGCCTACGGCACGCGGACGATTCCGGCGGTCGACAAGATCGTCGGCCCCGGCAATGCCTATGTCGCGGCGGCCAAGCGGCTGGTGTTCGGCAAGGTCGGCATCGATTCGATCGCCGGCCCGAGCGAGATCGTGGTGATCGGCGACGGCCACACCGATCCGCGCTGGATCGCGATGGACCTGTTCAGCCAGGCCGAGCATGACGAGGTGGCGCAGAGCATCCTGATCTGCCCGGACGCGGCCTATCTGGACGCCGTGCTCGAAGCGATGAACGCGCGGCTGGCCGAGCTGCCGCGCGCCGACATCGTCCGCCAGTCGATCGCCGGCCGCGGCGCGCTGATCCGGGTTCGCGATCTGGACGAGGCGGCGGCGGTGTCGAATCGCATCGCGCCGGAGCACCTGGAACTGTCGGTGGCCGAGCCGCGAAAGCTTCTGGAATCGATCCAACATGCCGGCGCCGTGTTCCTGGGCCGCCACACGCCGGAAGCCTTCGGCGACTACTGCGCCGGCCCGAACCACGTGCTGCCGACCTCGCGCGCCGCGCGCTTCAGCAATCCGCTCGGTGTCTACGAGTTCCAGAAGCGTTCGAGCCTGATCGAGATCACGCCGCAGGGCGCGAAACGGCTGGCCGGCATCGCCGGCACCATCGCCGATGCCGAAGGCCTGCAGGCCCACGCCGCCAGCGCCCGCGATCGCGGCTGATCTGCGCAGCACCGCACGAACCGGCAGCGGCGGCACGCGCGCTGCCGGCATCGCTGTGAACAGCATCACGACAACCCCCTGTTGAAGCGAGCAGCATCGGCTGGCGTCGCATGGATGCGATCGGGACTCAAGCCTTCATCGGCGCTTTCCACGTTCTCGATTACACAGGAGGTATGCGCCATGAAACTGCTTCCATCGTTGCTCGCGGGATTGCTGCTGGCCTTCGCATCGCTGGCCTGGGCGGCATCGGTCGACATCAACAGCGCCGACGCCAAGACCCTTGAAACGCTCGATGGCATCGGCCCTTCGAAGGCGGCGGCAATCGTCGAGTACCGCAGCAAGAACGGGCCGTTCAAGAGCGTCGACGAGCTCGAGAAGGTACCCGGCATCGGGCAGGCCACGCTGACCAAGAACCGCAGCAACATCACGCTGGGCGGCAAGGCGGCGGCCAAGCCGGCCGACAAGAAGGACGGCAAGTAGCCGGTACCGCCACGCAGCGTCCGGTGCCGCGATCGGCCCCGGACCGCTGCCGGCCTGCGGCTCGCCACGTTTGCCGGAGGAGCGATTGCCATGAGCCAGATTCGCCAGCCGCTGGACGATCTCGCAGTGCTGCGCCGTTTCGTGCCGATGGATGCGCTGACCGAGGATTCGCTGCGCCGGCTGCTGCCGGCGGCCTCGATCCGCACGCTGGCGGCCGGCCAGACCGTGGCGCGCGGCGGCCAGCCGCTGGCGCTGTCGAGCTGGCTGCTCGACGGCGCCGTACAGATCGACGACAGCAGCGGCCGGGTGCCGAGCGTCATCCACCCGGCCGATCCGCGTGCCGCTCACCGGCTGGCCGGGCCGCCATCGGCCGCAGCGACGGTTTTCGCGCAGACCGCCGCCCGCGTGCTGGAACTCGACGCCGCGCTGCTCGATCTGGTGCTGACCTGGGAGCAGTCCGGCGGTTATCAGGTGGCCGGCATCGACGAGGCCGCGCCGGATGACTGGATGACCCGGATGCTGCAGGCGCCAGCGTTCCAGCGCCTGCCGGCGGCCAATCTGCATGCGCTGTTCCAGCGTCTGCAGCCGGTCGACGTGCGCCGGGGCGAGCCGGTGATCCGCGAAGGCGAATCCGGCGACTGGTTCTACGTGGTGGTCGAAGGGCGTTGCCGGATCGAGCTGCAGGGCCAGCAGCCGAAGTCGCTGACGCTGGCCGAATTCGGCCCCGGCGAATGCTTCGGCGAGGAAGCGCTGATCGCCGGCCTGCCGCGCAACGCCAGCGCGGTGATGCTCAGCGACGGCCGGCTGATGCGGCTGGCGCGCAGCGATTTTCTGGAACTGCTCGAAGAACCGCTGCTGCTGCGGCTGGCCCCGGACGCCGCCGCCCGGCGCGTGGCGGACGGCAGCGCCTGCTGGCTCGATGTGCGCCTGCCCGGCGAATGTCGCGACGATGCGCCGCCCGGCAGCCTGAACCTGCCGCTGCAGCTGCTGCGCGCCAAGACCCGCCAGCTGCCGCGCGAACGGCTGTACATCTGCATCTGCGACAGCGGGCGGCGCAGCGCCGTGGCGGCCTACCTGCTGAGCCAGCGCGGCTACCAGGCGGCCGTGCTCGACCGGCCCTGAGCGGCACGGGCGCCGCACGGCTGCGGCGCGACAGGTGCGGAATGCGACAATGACCGCCGCTGACCGCTCCGGCTTCCGACCCGCCCATGAATCCCGAAACCATTGCCCGCCTGCTGATCCGCTGCGATGACCGCCCCGGCATCGTCGCGGCCGCCACCACGTTCCTGTATCACCACGGCGCCAACATCACCGAGCTCGACCAGCACTCGACGAGCCCGTCCGACGGCCAGCTGTTCATGCGACTGGAATTCCAGACGCCGGCCATCGACCTGCCGCGTGCCGCGCTCGAACGCGCCTTCGCCGACACCGTCGCCGCCCAGCACCGGATGAACTGGCGGATGAGCTATGCCGCCGACAAGCCGCGCATGGCGATCCTGGTGTCGGCCCACGACCACGCGGCAATGGAACTGCTGTGGCGCTGGCAGCGCGGCGAGCTCAGAGTCGACATTCCCTGCGTGATCTCCAACCACGAGGCGCTGCGCAAGGCGGTGGAAGGTTTCGGCGTGCCGTTCCACCACGTGCCGTTCGAGACCGCGACCCGGCCGGAAGCCGAAGCGGCGATGCAGAAGATCCTCGTCGAGGCGCGGGCCGAATTCATCGTGCTGGCGCGCTACATGCGCATCCTGAGCGGCGACTTCGCGGCCCTGTGGCCGTCGAAGATCATCAACATCCACCACTCGTTTCTGCCGGCGTTCGTCGGTGCCGATCCGTACCGGCAGGCCCACGAGCGCGGCGTCAAGATCATCGGCGCCACCGCCCACTACGTGACCGCCGAGCTGGACCAGGGACCGATCATCGAGCAGGACGTGGCGCGCGTTTCGCACTCCGAAGGCATCGACGAACTGCGCCGTCTCGGCCGTGATCTGGAGCGCCAGGTACTGGCGCGCGCGGTGCGCTGGCATGTCGAGGACCGGATCATCGTCGACGGCAACAAGACCGTGGTGTTCAACTGATGGCGACCACCCCGCCGGGCGGCCTGCGCGCCAAGGCTGCGGACCTGCTGTCCAGCCTGCTGTACCGGAACGCCGCCGTGTTCCGGCTGCGCATGAACCTGTATCCGCCCTACCTCGGTGCCGGTATCCGGGTGACGCGGGTCAGCCGCGATTTCCGGGAGATCGACGTCGAGCTGCGTCGCCAGCCGGGCAACGCCAATGCCTTCGGCACCCATTTCGGCGGCAGCCTGTACGCGATGGTCGACCCGTTCTACTGCCTGCAGTTCTTTGCCGGCCTGGGGCCGGGCTACCTGGTCTGGGACAAGGCCGCGAAGATCGAATTCCTGCGCCCCGGCAAGGGCACGGTGCGCGCGAAGTTCCGGATCAGCGAGGCTGATATCGAGGCCGCGCGGCAGGCCACGGCCAGCGGCGCCAAGTACCTGCCGGTGTTCCATGTCGAGGTGCTCGACAGCAAGGGCGAGGTGGTGGCCCGGGTCGAGAAGGAGCTGTACGTGCGACGCAAGCCGGTGCGCAGCCCGCGGCCCGCTGCCGAGGCCTGAGCGCCGCCGATCGACTTGACGGGCGCCTCGCCGGGCGATTCATGAAAAAGCCCCCCGCAGCCTGCGCTGCGGGGGGCTTTTCGTTGGGCCGGATCAGCCGATCAGCCGATCAGGCGATCAGCCAGCCGGCTTGCGCACCCGTTCAGCGGCGCCGGGACCGGCGCCGCAGGCCGGCCATCACGCCGAGGCCGAGCACCAGCACCAGGCCGGCCGCGCCGCCGCTGCGCCGCTGCAGCACCCGGAAGCCGAACTGGGCGGAGACGCCACTGACGGTCACCGTGACGTCGCGCAGGCCAACCGCTGCGTTGCGATCGAGATCGATCACGGCGGTGATGCGGGTGGCGCTGTCGACGGTCACGCTGCGTACGGTGATACCGGTGCCGGAGAACGCCACCGCCGCCGGGCTGCCGAAGCCGCTGCCGGAGATGGTCAGCGTCACGCCTCGGCTGCCGGCCTGCGCGCTGTCCGGCGCCAGGCCGGTGATGGCGGCATTGCTGACCGTGAAGCCGTTGCTCTCGACCAGCGTCAGGCCATCGGTGGTCACCGAGACATTGCGGGGGCCGACCGCCGCATCGGCGGCGATGCTGAGCGTGGCGACCAGTGTCGTCGGGTTGAGCCGCGAGGTGCCGGTGACGGTGATGCCATCGCCGAAGCTGACGACGCTGTCGGCGCTGAAGGCGACGTTCTCGCCGACGATGGTGACCGCCAGACCGCTGGCGCCCCGGCTGCCGCTGCCCGGCGTCACCGACACGATGTCGGCCGGTGGCACGGTGACCTGGAAGCCGGACAGGATCGCTGCGGTGACGCCAGCGGTGTTGACCGTGACATCGCGGAAGCCCGGCGCGGCATCGGCCGCGACCGAGATCGTCGCCGTCAGCGTGGTGGCGTCGACCAGAGTGGTGCCGGTGACGGTGATGCCGTCGCCGAAGCTGACCACGCTGGCATCGGTGAAGCTGACGTTCTGGCCGACCAGGGTCACCGGCAGGCCGGTCACGCCCCGGGCGCTGGCGTTCGGCGTCAGCGACACGATGGTCGGCACCACCGGCGCCACTTCGGTCACCGTGAAGCCGCGCGCCTCGGTGATGCTGTCGACGGCAACGTCGTAGAACGAGGTCACGGCCGCGTCGGCGATGGTGACGTTGACGCGCAGTTCGGTCGGCGAGACCAGCGTGCGGGAATTCACCGTGATGTTCGGCGTCACCGAGCCGTTGCGGAGGAACTGCACGACCGAATCGGCGGTGAAGGCAGTGCCGGCGCCGAAGATCGTCACGTCGCGGCTGCTGCCGCGTGCTGCCGAGGACGGCGACAGCGTGGCGATTTCACCGCCGCTCACCGGCGCGGTCACCTGCAGGGCGCCGATGCCGTTGGCGACTTCGGTGGCGGTGCCGAGCGGCGTGGCGACGCTGACATCGAAGAAGCCCGGCACGGTGTCGGCCGCCACGGTGATCCGGGTGCGGATCAGGCGCGGCGACAGCACTTCGCGCGACACCACGGTGAGCGACGGGTTGGCGAAGCTCACCGTCGACGACGAGGTGAAGTTGGTCGATGCGCCGAGCACGTCGAGCACCGCCGTCGCGCCGGCCGGCACGGCCGACGGTGCCAGCGTGGCCACCGTCGAGGTGACGCTGCCGAGGCCGATGCTGGTGCCGGCGTTGATGTAGCGGGTGCGGTCATCGGCGGAGATCGGGCGCGGCGTGGCGACAAACACGCCGCCGGTGAACTGCGAGATGCCCGAGTTGGTGGTAAACGCGCTCTCGCGCCCCAGCATTTCCGGTTCCGGGTACTCCTCGGCGAAGTGGACCCCGGCCGGGCGACGCGGCGTCAGTGCGCGGGCCACGATGGTCTCTGGCGCCCACGGCCGGAGGCTCACCGAGCCTTCATGCTGGCCAGCGCGTTCGGCCTTGCGCGTGCCGGTGCCGCTGGTCACGGCGGCGCGGGCCGACGGGAATTCCTCGCTGCAGGTCGCCGACAGCAGGGTCGACATGGTCAGGCTGCGGCTGCGGTAGTAGCTGACCACGCTGCCGCGGCTCGGGCCGTCCGGGCGGGAGTCGGCATCGGTGAACAGGATCGCGCGGCCGCCATTGGCAAGGATGCGGCCGGCGGTCATCAGCGCGGCGTTCGACGATTCCGGGCAATCGCTTCCGCCGCCGGCGGACAGCGTGTTGACCACGGCCTGGATCTTCGACGGCACGTCGCTGACCACGCGGCGGGTGACGTTGTCCTTGAAGGTGACGACGGCGGTGCGCGGGAACGGCCCGCCGGCGGCGATGCGGTTGTCGATGATGTTGGTCAGGATCTGCCGCACAGCGCTGATCTCGTTCGACATGCTGCCGGTGTCGTCGACGACGAACGCCAGGCGGACGCCGTCATTGAGGCGGATCTGCACGTCGGAGGTGCTGCCGGCGCTGACCGGCACGGCCAACGGCGCTTCGCTGTCGTCTTCCGAGCAGGCCAGCTCGGCTTCGGCGGTCGGGCCGTAGTACTCGAACGGGAAGCCCTGGTCGGTGGCGGTCTTGATCGCCATGCGGTCGGCCACGAAGCCGTTGTGGCCCATTTCCTCGACCACCACGTGATAGCTGCCCGGCGGCACGCTGATCTCGAAGCGGCCGGTGGTGTTGGAATCGAAGGCGGTGTAGCGGCTGACCTGGGCGCCGGTGGCGGTGTTGATGGCGCGCACGTTGACGCCGGCGACCGGCGCATCGTTGGAGCAGCGGCGGACATTGCCGACGATGGTACCGAGCGTGGTCGAGAAGGCGGCGTTCGGATAGCGGCGCGAGATCGCGGCGCGATCGTCGTCCTCGATCGTCGCGCGGGCCGTGCCGGCGATGCTGAACGGGTGCATGGTCGGCACGTTGTTGATGTTGATCGGCGTCAGGGCATCGCTCGGGCTGCCGAAGCCGCCGTTGAAGGCGGTGGAGTTCAGGCTGTTGAACTGGCCAACCGAGGAATGCGCGAAGCCGATCGTGTGGCCCAGCTCGTGCACGGCGGTGGACGGCCGGTGGTAGTTGGTGCGCGTGCCGTTGAGCAGCAGGAAGGCATCGGTGATCGTGCAGCTGCCGCCGCTGACCACTTCGCGCGACGGGCCGAAGCCGTTGACGTCGGACGGATCGAGGCCGATGACCGCCATCGCGCTGCCGTCCTCGTCGAACACCACTTCGTTCTGACCGTCGCTGGCGCCGCTCAGGGTGCCGATGCCCCAGGCGGTGCCGAAGTTGTCGCCGGTGTAGTCGATCGCGACGGTCGTGAAGTTGCCGAACACGTCCTCGGCCGACGCCACGTCGTTCCACTGGCTCTTGGCCGCGAGGGCTTCGGCCAGCACGGTGGCGGCGATGTCCGGCGTCGACGAGCCGTCGACCCGGTAGTCGACGTTGCCCGGTCCGACTGCCGCCCAGCGGCAGCCACCGCCGGCATCTGCCTCGAAGAAGTGATAGGCCTTCGCCGGCCCGGATGTGGTCAGCGCAGCGAGCGCCGTGACCAGGCTGGCGATGCCGGTGCGGATGATCCGCGCCCCATGCGTTCTCATGTCGTGTCCCCCAAGGATTGCTACGGTGCAGGAAGCTGCCGGGTGGCAGCCGTCGTCGAGCCGCGCGGCGCAGTGCTCGCGTCGCGGGACGGATGTGAAGGCGTGAGGCCGGCCGGCGCGGCGGAAATCCGGCCCGGTCCGGCAGTGGCCGGCAGCGCGGCGCGGCGTTCCCGGACCCGGCTGCGGAGCTGTGCCAGCGTCTGCTCCGGATGGCCCTGCCCAGCGGTGGCGCGCAGGCGTTCGGCGGGCGGTTCGCCCTGCGCGGCCAGGATCTCGAATACGCCCTGCGGCTTCAGCAGCGGATAGCCTTCGGCGTTGCTCGGGCCTAGGAACAGCAGGTAGCGGGTGCCCGGCGTGAAGTTCGGCAGGCCGTCTTCCCAGATCCGGGTATTGCCGATGCGGCCGCCGAACAGGCGCAGCTCGAAGCGGCCGCCGAGATCGCCGGCCAGCGTTTCGACCTTGTCGAAGCGGCTGAAGGTGAAGGGATTGTTGCCGTGGGCGGCGACTGCCCGGGTTTCGCTGGCCGTGCAGGTGGCGATGACGATCCGCGGGCTGCGGTCGATCAGCTGGTCGATGGTCTGCGGCACCAGGTCCAGTGCCTGCGACGGCAGCGCCGTCGTCAGCAGCAGGGCCAGCCACCACGTCGCGCTTGCGACGATCCCTTTCATTCCCGTCTCCCCGGTTCGTGACGATGCCTGCAGCGAGGCATCGGTCAGAAGGCTAGGGATCGGGGGACAGGATAGGAATCAAGAAAAAGTGAAAATTACGTCAATATCGATCCGTGACGGGCGGCGTCTCACGATCGCCGGCGGTGCGGACACCGCCGGCTGCCGGATCAGTCTTCCCAGTACACCTGGGTCTTGCGATCGGCTTCGAGCCCGGCCAGCAGTTCGCCGTAGCGCTTTTCGATCTCGTTGCGGCGCACCTTCATGGTCGGCGTCATCAGGCCGTTGTCGATGCTCCAGGTGTCGCGGGTGACGACGATCTTGCAGATCTGCTCGTGCGGTTCGAGCGACTGATTGACTGCCTTCATGGTTGCCACCAGGCCGGCCTCGACCTGCGCGCGCGGCAGCTTGCGGGCATCGGCGTTCAGCGACAGCACCAGCATCGGCTGGTACAGCCCGGCCCCGACCAGACACATCTGCTCGACCGTGGTGTTGGTGCCGAACTTGCCCTCGATCGGCGCCGGGCTGACGTACTTGCCCTTCAGGGTCTTGAAGATTTCCTTTACCCGGCCGGTGATGAACAGATAGCCGTCGGCGTCGATATGGCCCTTGTCGCCGGTGCGCAGCCAGCCATCGGCGGTGAACAGCTCGGCGGTCTTTTCGGGGTCCTTGTAGTAGCCCGGCGTGTTGCCCGGATGCTTGCACTGGATCTCGCCGTCCTCGGCGATGCGGACGCCGGCATCGACGAACGGCTTGCCGATCGACCCGACCTTGTTCTGGCCCGGCAGGTTGAGGCTGGCGTAGATCGAGTTCTCGGTCATGCCGTAGCCCTGCATCACGTCGATGCCGAGCTTGGCGAACCATTCGATGATCGGCCGTGGCAGCGGCGCGGCGCCGGACACCACCAGCCAGGCGCGGTCCAGGCCCAGGCCCTTGCGGATCTTTCGGCGGATCAGGCCGGAGATGATCGGCAGCTTCAGCAGGCGGTCGATCTTGGCCTGCGGCAGCTTTTTCAGGATGCCGCCCTGAACGCGGCTGTAAACCAGCGGCACGCCGTAGAAGCGGGTCGGCCGCACCAGTCCCAGCGTTTCCGGCAGCTTTTCGAGTTCCTCGAGGAAGTGCACCTGGGCCGGCAGGTAGAGGCTGGCGATTTCCACCGCGCCGCGCTCGAAGGCATGCGCCAGCGGCAGGTAGGACAGGAAATGCTCGCCGCCGGCGCGCGCCGGCTGGTCGCGCAGCATGCCGGCCACCGTGAACGCGAGGTTCTCGGCCGTCATGATCACGCCCTTCGGGTTGCCGGTGGTGCCAGAGGTGTAGATCAGGCTCCAGATCGCATCGGCCGCCCGTTCGACCGGCTGCGCGATCGGCGCATGGGCGGCGGTCAGCGTGTTCCAGTCCTGCGCGCAGGGCGCAACGCCCGGATACGGCAGCGCGATGCGGACAACCTCGGCCGGCAGTGCTGCCAGGAAGCCGGCGGCGTCCGGCATCGGCCCGATGAACGCCACCTTGATGCCGGCGTGGCCGGCGATATAACGCACCGCGTCCTCGCTCTGCTTCGGATACAGGCCGACGCCAGTCAACCCGGCCAGGCCGCAGGCGAAATCCGCCATGAACCAGTGCGCGTTGTTCATGCCGGTCATCGCCACCGCGTCGCCGGGCTTCAGGCCCATCGCCACCAGTGCCGACGCCATCCGCCGCGCCTGGTCGGCGACTTCACCCCAGGTCCAGGTCCGCCAGACGCCTTTGACCGGCTGGTGCAGGTATGGCTCGTTCGGGGTTTCGGCAGCCCGCTTGAGCAGTTGTTGCACCGGGTTCGGCAGCTTGGACATGAAGTTTCTCGGGTCGTCTGAGTACAGATGTGCGCGAATGCTAGCAAAGCGACCGCTGCAACGTGCGCTGGCGTATGGTGGCGACCGTCTGGCCGAAAGTCGAGGTACTGGCGGCCGACGCCGCGCGAAACGCGGGCTGCCGAACTTTTTTCAAACGTCCCGATTGCCATGAGAAAGCTGTTGAGAACGCTGCTTGCGATGCTGCTGACCGGCCTTGGCGCCGTTGTGGCCTACCTGCTGTTGGCCCCTACCGATGTCGATCCTGTTGCCTGGCAGCCGCCCCGGGCGCCGGCTGCGGAAGGGCCGCTTGCCGTCAACGACAGGCTGAAGGACCTGCAGCGGCTGGCCGCCGGCATCGGTATCGGGCCGGAAGGCATCGGTATCGATGCCGAAGGCCGCGTGATCACCGGCTTCGACGATGGCCGGGTGATCCGCCTGTCTGCGGACGGCCGCCACTACGAACTGCTGGCCGATACCGGCGGCCGGCCGCTGGGCATCGCCTTCACCGCCGATGACACGCCGATCGTCGCCGACGCCGTCAAGGGACTGCTGCGTATCGAGGCCGGGCAGGCACGCGTGCTGGCGAGCGAGGCCGGCGGCGTGCCGCTTCGCTTCACCGACGATGTCGACAGCAGCGGCACGCAGATCGTGTTTTCCGATGCCTCGACCAAGTTCGGCATCCGCGCCTACCTGCACGATCTGCTGGAGCATCGGCCGCACGGCCGCCTGCTGGTCCACGACAGCGCCACCGGCACCACCACCGAGCTGGCACGCGATCTCTACTTCGCCAACGGGGTCGCACTCGGACCGGGTGGCGAATACGTGCTGGTGGCGGAGACCTCGGCGTACCGGATCAGCCGCATCTGGCTGCGCGGCGACAAGGCCGGCCGCCGCGAACTGTTCGCCGACAACCTGCCGGGCTTCCCGGACAACCTGAGCTTCAATGGCCGCGACCGGGTCTGGGTGGCGCTGGCCAATCCCCGCGATCCGGGCCTCGACGCGCTTGGCGAATGGCCGCAGCTGCGGCGGCTGCTGGCGCGGCTGCCGGCGGCGATCCAGCAGCGGCTGGCGTTCTCGCCGATCAAGCACAGCCTGGTGCTCGGCTTTGATCTCGAGGGCCGGGTGATCGCCAACCTGCAGTACCACGGCACCGACGCCTATGCGCCGATCACCAGCGTCGAGGAGCACGGGCACTGGCTGTATCTAGGGTCGCTGAGCGAACCGACGATCGCCAGGCTGCCGCTTGCACGCGCGATCGTCGGGGCCGAGCCACCGCCTGACGGTTGGCAGCAGGCGCCGGCGCGACCGCAGCAGACCTCGCCCTGATCGGACAAATCCCTTTGCTTTCGCTGCATTGCGACATCTGCGGCCGGCGCGGCCCGGGTTCCCGGCGGCGCCGGCCGCGTGCTTGCAAATACACGGCATGACTCGTATACCTTCGGCCATATCCCGCCCATACGGGTAGGGATGGAGTGGTAACTCGATGCGCACCGCCTGCGGGCAGGGGCGCACGATCACTAAAACGACGGCAGACAGCCCAACGGCGACCGGCCTGCAAACGGTCGCCGGTGCGATAGGAGACGACTATGCAGAGCTACGATCCCGTGCAGGGAACTGCGACGGCGCGCCCGTCGATCGCGCGCCGCGCACCGCGGGTGGCACTGGCGGCCGGCATCGCGATGATGGCGGCCGGCCCGGCCACCGCCTTCCAGTTCGACCTCGGTCCCGTAAAGGGCAACCTCGACAACACCCTGTCCTACGGCATGCTGTGGCGTGCCCAGGGACGCTCCGACAGCCTGATCGGCATCGCCAACGGCGGCACCGCCCGCAGCGTCAATGGCGACGACGGCAACCTCAACTACTCGGCCGGCGATCTCGTCAACCAGATCGCCCGTGGCACCCACGAGCTGGAGCTGAAGTACGGCGACAACATCGGCCTGTTCGTGCGCGGCACCGAGTTCATGGATTTCCAGGTCGCCCACGAACTGGAAAAGTTCGGCCCGCGCGGCCGTGACCGTCTGCAGATGCACTGGGAACTGCTCGACGCCTTCCTGAGCGTGTCCGGCAAGCCGTTCGGCAACCGCACGACCAACGTCCGCATCGGCAACCAGGTGATCAACTGGGGCGAGTCGACGTTCATCCCCAACGGCATCAACGCCACCAATCCGCTCGACATCCTGCGGCTGCGCGCGCCGGGTGCGGAGCTGCGCGAGGCCTTCCGGCCGACGCCGATGCTGTCCTTCAGCCAGGAACTGACCGACAGCCTGACCGCCGAAGGCTATGTGCAGGCGCGCTTCGACAACTTCTTCCTCGACCCGCGTGGCTCGTACTTCTCCACCACCGACATCGCCAGCGACGACGGCAACCGCGCGGTAGTGACCTTCGGTCGTCGCGATGACGATTTCATGGGCAACCCGTTCCCGCCGACCGGCACCACCGCCGGCCTGTCCGCCGCTGCGCAGGCGGCGGGCCTCGGCCCGTTCCGCGGCGATGCCAGCGTCTGGGTGGGCCGTACCGGCGTGCGTGACCGGCCGAACGGCTTCGGCCAGTTCGGTGTCGCCACCCGCTACCTCGCCGACTGGCTGGGCTCGACCGAGTTCGGCGCCTACTACCAGTACTACCACTCGCGGGTGCCGCTGGTGTCGGCGCTGAAGTCGACCGATGCGCGGCGCGGCAGCGGCACGACCTCGGCAGCCACCAATGTGCCGCTGCCACCGCAGCTCGGCGGCAGCGTCGGCGTGGCCTCGGGCCAGAACGGCAGCGCGGCCTACTTCCTCGAATATCCGAAGAACATCCACCTGCTCGGCCTGTCGTTCAACACCCAGCTCCCGAACGGCATGGCGCTGCAGGGCGAGTACAGCTACCGGCCCAACCTGCCGCTGCAGCGGGCGGCCACCGAACTGCTGCTGGCGGCACTGAACATCGAGTCGAACTTCGCGCCGAATCCGGCCGACATCGCTGCCGGTGCCGAAATCCGCGGCTGGCAGCGGGTAAAAGCGCACCAGATCCAGACCACGGCGACGCAGGTGATCCCGACCATCCTCGGCGCCCAGCAGCTCGCGCTGGTCGGTGAAGTCGGCTACACCTTCCTCGACCTGCCGACCAGCGTGCTGTTCGACGGACCGGGCACGGCGTTGCCGGCGCTGGCGGCCGCGTCCAACGCAGCCGGCGGGTCGGTGCAGAACGGCGGCTACGCCACGCAGCACTCCTGGGGCTATCGCGCCGTTGCCCGTCTCGACTACCTGAGCCTGCTCGGCGCTTGGAACATGTCGCCGCGCGCCGTGTTCAGCCACGACGTCAAGGGCGTCAGCCCGACGTTCAACGAAGGCGCGCAGGCGGTCACCGCCGGCGTCAACTTCAACTACCAGGCCACCTACACGATCGATCTGTCCTACACCTCGTTCTTCGGGGGCCGCGTGTACTGCGGCTCGGACGATCCCAACCCGGCGCTGGCCGGCAGCAACGGCCTCGCCGCAGGCCAGTCGCAGTCTTACTGCACCGCCGCCAATCCATTGAAGGACCGCGACTTCATCGCCCTGACGATGACCTACGCGTTCTGAACCGCAGAGGAATGCTCTTGATGAAACTGAACCGAATTTCCAGCTCGCTGGTCGCCGCCGCCTTCGGTGCCATGACGGCGCTGTCCGCGCACGCCGAATCGCTGAACACCATGGGTGGCGATGCCGCCGCCAACGCCGCCGGCACCATCCCGGCATGGACCGGCGAGGTCGTGAAGGCCCCGGCCGGCTTCAAGCCCGGCATCCTCTATCCGGACCCGTTCGCGGACGAGAAGCCGATCCTGGTGATCACTGCCGCCAACGCCGAGGAGCACAAGGCCCAGCTGAGCGCCGGCCAGCTCGCCGCCTTCAAGAAGTACCCGGCCTACAGGATCAACGTCTATCCGAGCCACCGGACCGGCGTGTATCCGAAGGGCTACTACGACGAGACCAAGGCCAACGCCGGCAAGGCCAAGCTGTCGGAGTCCGGCAACGGCGTGCTCGGCGTCAATGGCGGCCTGCCGTTCCCGACGCCGAAGAACGGCAACGAAGCGATCTGGAACGCGCTGACCCGCTATCGCGGCGAAACCTACGAGACCGACAACGTGCAGCTGGCGGTCACCCGGGGCGGTGAATACACGCCGGTGCGCTTCCAGTACCAGCTCGACTTCCAGTTCGGCTCGCTGAACAAGAAGCCGGCCGAGCGCACCGACAACCTGCTGTTCTACTTCCTGCAGCGCATCGTCGCGCCGGCCCGCCTGGCCGGTTCGGTGCTGCTGGTGCACGAGCCGCTGGACCAGACCAAGGTGTTCCGTTCGGCCTGGACCTACAACCCCGGCCAGCGGCGCGTGCGCCAGGCACCGAACGTGGCCTACGACAACCCGGGCACGGCGGCCGACGGCCTGCGCACCAACGATGACTTCAACATCTACAACGGCGCCACCGACCGCTACGACTTCGAACTGGTCGGCAAGAAGGAGATCTACATTCCGTACAACAGCTACAAGCTGTCGAGCGGCGTGAAGCTGGAAGACATCGTGCGGCCGGGCTTCCTGAACCCGGACTACACCCGCTACGAGCTGCACCGCGTCTGGGTGGTCGACTCCAAGCTGAAGAAGGGCACCTCGCACCTGTATGCGCGGCGCACCTTCTATCTCGACGAGGACACCTGGACGCCGGTGCTGGTCGACAAGTACGACGGCCGCGGCGAGCTGTTCCGCACCGGCGAGTACCACTCGATCCAGCTCTGGGACGTGCCGATGACCTTCGGTACCGTCGAAGTCCACAGCGACCTGCAGTCCGGCCGCTTCCTGGCGCTCGGCGTGCGCACCGGCGACGACAAGATGTACGCGCCGTCGAAGCTCACCCAGGCCGACTTCACGCCGGCGAGCTTGCGCGAATCCGGCGTCCGCTGACCGTCAGCACGGCTGCCTCGGCAGCCATCGTCACCAGGGCCGGCGGGTTCGATCCGCCGGCCCTGTTGGTTTGAGGTTCCGAACATGGAGACGACATCGATGCGAGCATCGCCACGATGGGTCGCGAGCGCGCTGCTGGGCTTCGCGACCGGCATCACCCAGCTGCCGGCAACGGCGCAGAACCGGGCCGATGCACCGGCCGCCGCCGACGCTGCTGCGCGACCCCGGCCGGTGCCGCGCTCGGTGGCCGGGACGGTTCCGAAAGCCACCGTCGAACGCCTGCTGCTCAATGACGCCGCGCGGGCCGGCAAGCGCATCGTCGCGGTCGGCGAGCACGGTTACGCGATCACCTCCGACGACGACGGCACCAGCTGGCAGCGGGCCGCCGGCCTACGCCGGACCATGCTGACGGCCGTGCACTTCGTCGACGACAAGATCGGCTGGCTGGTCGGCCACGACGGCCTGATCGCGATGACCGCCGACGGCGGCGCCAGCTGGCAGGAACAGCGCTTTGCGCCGGCGGACGAAGAGCCGCTGCTTGGTGTCTACGCCCGCGACGCGCAGCACGCGATCGCTGTCGGCGCCTACGGCCTGTATCTGGAAACCGCCGATGGCGGCGCCACCTGGACCGACCGCGCGCTGGCGCCGGAAGGCGAGGAGGACGACCGTCACCTCAACGCGATCACGGCCTTCGCTGGCGACAAGCTGGCGATCGTCGGCGAATCCGGGCTGCTGAAAATTTCCGCGGACAACGGCGCGACCTGGTCGGCGGTGAAGCCGCCGTACGAAGGCTCCTACTTCGGCGCGCTGCCGATCGGCGCCGATGGCCTGATGATCTTTGGCCTGCGCGGGCAGGCCTTCGTCAGCCGCGATGCCGGCGCCAGCTGGATGGCTTCCGAAGGCTCTGGCCCGGTGACGCTGCTCGGTAGCGGCGTCGCTGCCGATGGCAGCGTGACCCTGGTCGGCTCGGCCGGTTCGGCGCGGATCAGCCGCTATGGCGGCAAGACCTTCACCACCCTGGCCCCGGCGAAGATCGCCGCCTATTCGACCGCGCTGCCGCTCGACGCTGTCCACGCGCTGCTGTTCGGTGAAGCCGGCACCAGCGTTCTCGATCTGGCAGGAGCCGCGAAATGACCCCGCACAAGACCACGGCCGACCTGCCGCGCATCGAAGGCCCGCTCGGCGGGCTGATCCAGCGGCTCTCCAACCTGCTGTTCGGCAACCGGGCGCTGATGCTCGGCATCTTCGCGGCGCTGACCGTGTTCCTCGCCTGGTCGGCGAGCGGGCTCAAGGTCGACGCCGGCTTCAAGAAGATGATCCCGCTCGAACATCCGTACATGAAGACGTTCACGGACTACGAGCAGACCTTCGGCGGCGCCAACCGCATCATCGTCGCGCTGATCCGCGAGCCGGCCGCCGAGGGCGCAGCACCGGCCACGATCTTCGACAAGACCTTCATGGCCAGCCTGAAGGCGGCGACCGACGACCTGTTCTACATCAAGGGCGTCGACCGGCCGACCGTGCAGTCGCTGTTCACGCCGAATGTGCGTTTCATCGAGATCGTCGAAGGCGGCTTCGCCGGCGGCAACGTCATTCCGGCCACTTTCCAGGGCGAGCCGGAAGATCTTGAAACCGTGCGCCGCAACGTCCAGAAGGCCGGCCTCGTCGGCCGCCTGGTATCGAACGACCTGCACGGCGCCCTGATCCGCGCCGACCTGCTCGATGTCGATCCGGAAACCGGCGAAAAGCTGAACTACCCGCGCATCGCGGCGGAACTGGAAGCGCTGCGCGCGAAATACCAGAAGGACGGCGTGCAGGTGCACATCATCGGTTTCGCCAAGGCGGTCGGCGACATCACCGCCGGCGCCCAGGGCGTGATCGCGTTCTTCCTGATCGCCTTCGTGATCACCGCGCTGCTGCTGCTCTGGTACACCAAGTCCGCGAAGCTGACCGGGGTCGCGCTGGTCTGCGCACTGCTGCCGGTGCTGTGGCTGCTTGGCACCTTGCCGCTGGCCGGCTACGGCATCGATCCGCTGTCGATCCTGGTGCCGTTCCTCATCTTCTCGATCGGCTGCAGCCACGCCGTGCAGATGACCAACGCCTGGAAGGATGCGATCGCCGACGGCTTCGATGCCACCGATGCCTCGCGCTACGCGTTCAGCCAGCTGTTCATTCCGGGCACCCTGGCGCTGGTGACGAATGCGCTCGGCTTTCTGGTGATCATGCTGATCAAGATCGACATTGTCCGCGAGCTGGGCATCACCGCCACACTCGGCGTGTCCTTGATGATCGTCACCAACAAGATGGTGCTGCCGATCCTGCTGACCTATCTGAACATCGGTCAGGCCACCCTCGACAAGAAGCTCAAGCTGGAAAACAGCTTCGATCCGTTCTGGCGCGCCTGCTCGCACTTCGCCGAGAAGCGCACCGCGGTCTGGGCGATCGCCGGCAGCGTGGTGCTGCTGGTCATCGGCTTCGTGTTCGCCCGCGAGCAGAAGGTCGGCGATCTCGGTTCCGGCCTGCCGGAGCTGCGCGAGGACTCCCGCTACAACCGCGACAACGCGGCGATCACCGGCAACTTCAAGATCGGCGTCGACGTGATCTCGATCGTCGTGCAGACCCACGACATCGACGGCGCCTGCACCGACCACCGGGTGATGGACGCGATGGACGCCTTCGAGTGGCGGATGAAGAACGTCGATGGCATCGCCAGCGCGATCTCCCTGCCGAGCATGGCCAAGATCGTCAACGCCGGTTTCAACGAAGGCTCGCTGCGCTGGCGCGTGCTGGCCCGCAATCGCGACGTGCTGGCGCAGGCGGTGACGCCGATCGACACCGGCACCGGCCTGCTGAACTCCGACTGCTCGGCGATGCAGATGCTGTTCTTCACCAGCGACCACCAGGGCGAGACGCTCGCCCACATCGTGCAGTCGGTGAAGGACTGGAACGCTGAGTTCCACGCGCCAGATTCGGAGTTCGCCGAGATCGCCGGCAAGGTCGAGTTCAAGCTGGCCTCCGGCAATGCCGGCGTGATGGCGGCCACCAACGAAGCGGTCGAGGAAGCCGACAAGCACGAGCTGGCGGCGATCTTCGGCGCCATCACCCTGATGTGTCTGCTGACCTTCCGCTCGTTCGGCGCCACGCTGTGCATCATCCTGCCGCTGGCGCTGGTGTCTCTGCTGAACAACGCGCTGATGGCGGTGCTTGGCATTGGCCTGAAGGTATCGACGCTTCCGGTGATCGCGCTCGGCGTCGGCGTCGGTGTGGACTACGGCATCTACCTCTATGACCGCATTGAGGTGCACCTGCACCACGGCATGAGCCTCGTTGAAGCCTTCTTCAACGCGCTGAAGGAACGTGGCGCGGCGGCGGCGTTCACGGCGGTGACGATGAGCCTCGGTGTCGCCACCTGGGCGTTCTCGGCGCTCAAGTTCCAGGCCGACATGGGCGTGCTGCTGAGCTTCATGTTCCTGGTCAACATGCTCGGTGCGCTGATCCTGCTGCCGTCGCTGCTGGCCTTCTTCATCAAGCCGAAGCCGGCGCGCGGCTGACGAGGCGAAGCCAGCGCGGGCGTTGCGGAGCGGTCAGGTCCGCAGCGTCCGCGCATTCGTCGATAATCCGCGGCCGATGAACCGTCCTCCGCCCACTGCCGCGCTGTCCGGCCTGCCGTCGCTGTCGCGCCTGCAGGCGTCGATCGCGGCCGATGGCTATGCCTTCGTCGCCGGTACGGCGATGCAGGGCGCGCTGCTGGCGGCCGGTACGCTGGATGATTGGCCGGCGTTCAGCGCCAGCTGGAACGATCTGGCGTTGGACACTTTCATGGCCGATGGCGGCCGCTACCGCCGCCGTCGCCATGCCGTCTACACGGTCGAGGCCGGCGCGCCGATCGTCCGCGAGCCGCACCAGCCGCACTGGCAGGGGCTGGAATACAACCCGTTGAATGGCGGCGTCGCGCGCTGGTTCGAGCCGGTCACCGAGGCCGTCGGCAGCGGCGCCAGCCTGCAGACGATCCTGCGCTGGTGTGCCGGCCTGTTCGGCCGGTTGTCACCGTCGGTGACGGCCTGGAAGGTCGAGATCCACCAGTTCCGCATCGAAGCCGGGCCGGGTGTCGCCGGTCAGCCGACGCCGGAAGGTGCGCACCGCGACGGCGTCGACCACGTGCTGGTGCTGATGATCCGCCGGCACAACATCGTCGAAGGCACGACGACCATCATCGCGGCGGACGACCGCGAACTCGGCAGCTTCACCCTGACCGACCCGTTCGATGCCGCCCTGGTCGACGACGGCCGCGTGCGCCACGGCGTGACGCCGGTCGAAGCCCTGGACCCTGCGCAGCCGGCCTGGCGCGACGTGCTGGTGGTGACCTTCAAGCGGCGCTGAAGCTGCCGCCACCCGATACGAGAAAGGCCCGCATTGCGGGCCTTTCTGCGACAGCCTCGGGCTGTCAGGCCCAGGCCGCAGCGTTCCTGACTACGACGTTGAAGCCGTCGGCGATTTCCGCCAGCGCCGTCTCGTGCACCTGCGAGGCCGGAATCGTGCCGCCGAGCGCGCCGGGCAGCGGCCTTGTTGCGCAGGCATCGGCGACCACGGTGGCGCGGAAGCCGTGGTCGGTGGCCGAGCGGGCGGTGGCGGAAATGCACATATGGGTCATCGCGCCGGCCAGGATCACTTCGCTGCGGCCGCTTGCCTTGAGTGCCTCGGCGAGGCCGGTGGCGGTGAAGCAGTTCGGGTAGCTTTTCTCGATCACCGTTTCGCCCGGCGCCGGCCTGACGGCGTCGATCAGGCCGAAGAACGGGCCGGTGGGGTCGAAGATCGGCGCGCCGGGGCCGGTCTTGTGCTGGAAGTGGAACACCGGCACGCCGTTGGCGCGGGCCAGCGCCAGCAGCTTCTGCGTTTCGCTCACCGCGCGCTCGATCTGATCGAGCTTCAGCGCGCCCTTGAGGTATTCGTTCTGCAGGTCGATCACCAGCAGCGCGGCGTTCGCCAGCGGCGACGGCGTCAGCGGCGCGCCGGCAATCTGGGTCAGGGTCCTGGGCTCGGCCATGCGGTTTTCTCCTCGGTCAGTTCTGGTCTGTGGTGAAAGCGGTAAGCGGTTGCCGGGCCCGGCTGCGGGCGCGGGAATCGCGGGCGATGTCGTCAGGCGGCGGTGTCGACCTGCTGCGGGATCGGCTGGCCGTTGTCGAAGAACGCCATCGACACCGAATTCAGGCAGTAGCGCTGGCCGGTCGGCTTCGGGCCGTCGTCGAACACGTGGCCCAGGTGGCCGTCGCAGCGGCGGCAGCGGATTTCGGTGCGGATCATCCCGTAGCTGTAGTCCTTGATGTTGCGGACGTGGCTGCTGTCGAACGGCTCGAAGAAGCTCGGCCAGCCGGTGCCCGAATCGAACTTGGCGGTCGAGCGGAACAGCGGCAGGCCGCACAGCCGGCAGGCGTAGACGCCGTCCTTCTTGTTGTCGTTGAAGTGGCCGCAGAACGCCCGCTCGGTGCCGTGATCCAGCAGCACGCGGCGCTCTTCGGCGTTCAGGCCCTCGGCCAGCGTCTGCTTCAGCGCGGGGCTGATCGGGCGCAGGTCATAGCCACTGGGGCTGGTGGCGATCGCGGTGTCGGCGGGGCTGTCCTGCGCGTCGGCCGCCGGTTTTTTCTTGTCGAACAGGCTCATTTGCGGAGGTACTCGGTAAAGGTGTGTTCCAGCTTGTCGACCTTCGGTGCGGCGACGCCGGCGATGTACGGCTGGCCGGGGTTCCGGATCGCGTAGTCCTGATGATAGGTCTCGGCGCGGTAGAAGCGTTCCAGCGGCGTCAGCAGCGTGACGATCGGGCTGCGGAACACGTGCGCGGCTTCCAGCTGCGCGATGTAGGCCGCCGCCACCTCGCGCTCCGCCTCGCTCTGGAAAAAGATCTCCGACCGGTACTGGCGGCCGCGATCGTTGCCCTGGCGATCGAGCTGGGTCGGATCGTGAGCGACCGCGAACAGCACCTTCAGCAGCTGGCCGTAGGAGATCACCGCCGGGTCGTAGACGATCTTCACGACCTCCGCGTGATTCGTGCGGCCGGTGCAGACGGCTTCGTAGTTGGCAGTGTCGGCGCTGCCGCCGGCATAACCGGAAATGACGTCCGACACGCCGTTGAGCCGTTCGAACACGGCCTCGACGCACCAGAAGCAGCCCGCCGCGAACACCGCTTCCTGCGGGCCCGGGCCGGGCGTCGCCAGATCGCGTGCGGGGTCGGGAAATCCGGATTGATCAGCCCGGCGTGCGGCGGCCGGCAATTCGCAAACGGTGTTCATGGTGTTCTCGCTGAACGATGTGGAGAAGGCGGAAGGCCTGGTCGCCGGCGCTGCCTGCGGGAGTCGCGCAGCAGCCGGCCGATCATGTGCGTCATCCTCGACTGCGCGGACGGCATGCGTCTGCGTCGGCATGTTCCGGTTTCATGTCCATTCCGGCTGCGCGGCGTTTGCCCGGTCAGGCCGCAGCCGCAGTGCCGGCGTCTTCGCCGGACCGGCGCTGGATGAACTCGATCTTGTAGCCGTCCGGGTCTTCGACGAAGGCGATCACGGTGGTGCCGTGCTTCATCGGCCCGGCTTCGCGGGTGACCTTGCCGCCGCGCGCCTTGACCTGTTCACAGGCCGCGTAGGCATCGGCCACCTCGAGCGCCACGTGGCCGTAGCCGGTGCCCAGTTCGTAGCGGGCGGTATCCCAGTTGTGCGTCAGCTCCAGCTCGGCGCCGCGCTGGATACCGTCGACGCGCTCCTCGGCGCCCATGAAGGCAAGCGTGAAGCGGCCTTCGGGGTAATCGCGGCGCGAGACCAGCTTCAGGCCGAGCACATCGCGGTAGAAGGCGATCGAGCGGTCGAGGTCGCCGACGCGCAGCATGGTGTGAAGGAGTTTCATGTTCGGGTTCCAGTGGCGATGACGGGCGCTGGCGACGGCGGGGACGCGCAGCAATCGGGGCGGGCGGGCACCGGCGTCGGCGGCAGTGACCGGCCCATTCTGCACCCCTGCAAAGCTGGGGCGGCCCGCGCAGGGTTCAACCGGATGGACCGCTGGCCGGCGGCTGTGGACGCAGCGCTGCAACATCCTCCGGCCATGCTCGCCGCACGCACACACGCCCGTGAAAGTCGGCTAAAGTCAAGAACATGATGCATTCGATCCTCAAGCTCGATATCGGTGGCATGCCGGTTGGCTGGATTCGTTGGCAGACCGCTGCAACGCTTTACGCCCGGGACTGCGTGCGCTGGGAAACCGGTGCCGAACGCTTCATCGTCCGCGGCGGCATCAATGCCCGCACCGGGCAGCCGTCCGAGCTGCGGATCGGCTCGATCATCGCCGTCGCCGATCGCTCGCGGCGTCACAACGGCGGCAACGCGCCGCTGCTGACCAACCGCACGCTGTTCCAGCGCGACAAGAACCTGTGCCTGTACTGCGGCCGCCAGTTCTCGCCGAACGAACTGACCCGCGACCACATCGTGCCCGCATCGCGCGGCGGTGATTCGGTCTGGGAAAACTGCGTTACCGCCTGCCGCGCCTGCAACCAGTACAAGGACGATCGCACGCCCGAGGAAGCCGGCATGAAGCTGCTGGCGGTGCCGTACATCCCCAACCTCGCGCAGTACCTGATCCTGTCGAACCGCCGGATCCTGGCCGACCAGATGGAGTTCCTGCTCGCCTACGCGCGCAAGAAGGTTGCAGTCGGCAATTGATTTGCGGGATCGTCGGCGGCCCTGAACCGCCCGACCCTGACGCCGTGACCTCACCTGCCGCTGCTCCGATCGCACCCGCGCGCCTTGCCGCCACCGTTCTGCTGCTGCGCGATGGCGCCGACGGCCTCGAAGTGTTCATGGTGGTGCGCCACCAGCAGATCGATTTCGCTTCCGGCGCGCTGGTGTTCCCCGGCGGCAAGCTGGCGACCGGTGATCACGATCCGGCTGCGCAGGCGCGCTGCAGCGGTATCGATGGTCTGAATGCCGACGAGATCGCGCTGCGCATCGCCGCCGTCCGCGAGGCCTTCGAGGAATGCGGCGTGCTGCTGGCGCGGCCGCGCGGCTCGGCGGCATTCGTCGACCCGGCACGGGTCGCAGCACTCGGGCCGCAGTACCGGGCGGCGCTCGACAAGGGCACGCTCGGCATCGCCGCGATGCTCGAGGCCGAAGACCTGCAACTGGCCTGCGAGACTTTGGTGCCGTTCGCGCACTGGACCACGCCGACGTTCATGCCGAAGCGTTTCGACACCCGTTTCTATCTGGCCGCCGCGCCGGCCGAACAGGTGCTGCTGCATGACGGCGGCGAAGCCGTCGATTCGGTGTGGATCCGCCCGCAGGACGCGTTGGCGCAGGCCGATGCCGGACGCCGCACGCTGGTGCCGGCCACGCGGCTGAACGTCGAGAAGCTCGGCCGCAGCCGCAGCGTGGCGGAAGCGCTGGCGGCTGCGCGCGCCGACACCATCATCGAAGTGCTGCCCGAGCGCGTCGACACGGCCGCCGGCATCACGCTGCGGATTCCGGCGGCGGCCGGCTACGGCATCACCGAGTTCTCGCTGCCGGCCGGCGGCTAGCTGCAGCCGGTGCCCGCAGCGCGGCGACGCGGGGCCGAGTGCCCTGCCTGATTGAATCACTGCCAGCGGCGCAGCATGCTGCGGTCACCGACTTCATGAACGGGAACCGCCATGCCGAACCCGCTTGCCCAGGACGCCACCGTGCTCGGTGCCTGTCCGCACGATTGCCCGGACACCTGTTCGATGCGGGTCTTGGTCGCGCAGGGCAGGGTCACGGCGGTGCAGGGCAACCCGGCGCATCCGTTCACGCAGGGCCGGCTGTGCGCCAAGACCAGCCATTATCAGGAGCGCGTCTACCACCCGGAGCGGCTGCTGTATCCGATGCGCCGCAGCGGCCCGAAGGGCAGCGGCGCCTTCGAGCGGATCAGCTGGGACGAGGCGCTGGCGACGATCGGCGAGCGCTGGCGCGCGATCATCAGGGCTGATGGCCCGACCGCGATCCTGCCATACAGCTATCTTGGCACCCAGGGCATCGTCAACGGCCTGACCGTCGGCGATCCGTTCTTCAACCGGCTGGGTGCCACGATCTCGGAACGCACGTTCTGCGATTCCGGCGCCTCGACCGCCTACGTGATGACGGTCGGCCCGACGCCGGGCATGGACCCGGAAAGCCTCGCCCACTCGCGCTTCATCATCCTCTGGGCCTGCAACCTGCTGAGCACCAACGCGCACCTGTGGCCGTTCATCGACCAGGCGCGCAAGCGCGGCGCCAAGCTGGTGGTGATCGACCCGGTGAAGACCGGCACCACCGCGATGGCAGACCTGCACCTGCGGCCGCGGCCAGGCACCGATGCCGCGCTGGCACTGGCGATGATCCACGTGATCATTCGCGAAGGCCTGGTTGATCGCGACTACGTCGACCGCCACACGATCGGCTTCGATGAACTGTACGCGCATGTCGCCGGCTATACGCCGGAATTCGCGGCTGCCGAAACCGGCATTGACGCCGACGTGATCCGGACCCTGGCGCGCGACTACGCGAGCGCGCAGCCCTCGGCGATCCGCATCGGTGTCGCCATCGAACGCTCGGCCGGCGGTGGCCAGCTGGTGCGCGCGATCGCCTGCCTGCCGGCGCTGGTCGGCGCCTGGCGACGTCCCGGCGGTGGCCTGCTGCAACTGCCGCTATGGGCGTTTCCGGTGCGCTGGGATCGGCTGCACCGCGCCGACCTCATCACGCCGGGCACCCGTGTGCTCAATCAATGGAAGCTCGGCGCAGCACTCACCGGCAGCCTGCCGCTGGACCCGCCGATCCGCGCGCTGTTCGTCTACAACAGCAACCCGCTGGTGGTGGCACCCGACCAACTGCGGCTTCGGGAAGGGTTGGCGCGCGAGGACCTGTTCACCGTGGTCAGCGAGCAGTTCATCACCGACACCGCGCGCTATGCCGACCTGCTGCTGCCGGCGACCACGCAGGTGGAACAGGACGACCTGATGTTCTCCTGGGGTCATCTGTACCTGACCCTGAACCGGCAGGCGGTGGCACCGCAGGGCGAAGCGATTGCCAACGCCGAGCTGTTCCGCCGGCTGGCCACCGTGATGGGTTTCGACGACCCGTTCTTCCAGCGCAGCGACGAGGAGATCCTGCGCGAATCGCTGGACTGGGATGCGCCGACGATGCAGGGCATCAGCCTGGAACTGCTGGAGCGGCAGGGCTATGCGCGGCTGAACCTGCCGGCTGCCGATGTCTTTGCGCCGCATGCCGATGGTGGCTTCCCGACGCCGTCCGGCAAGGTCGAGATCAAGGCCTCGATGGCGGCCGGCGGCAATTTCGTGCTGCCGACCTTCCGCCAGGGCTATGCCGAGCTGCAGGATGGTGCACCAGTGCCGGCGCTGCCGACCTACCGGCCGCCGCGCGAGTCCGGCTTCGCCGAGGCGCTTGCCGGTGCGCCCTATCCGCTGGCGATGATGTCGCCGAAAAGCCATTCGTTCCTGAACTCCAGCTACGGCAACCTGCGCCGGCAGGCGGTGCGCGAAGGCGAGCAGAAGTTGGTCATCCACCCGGCCGATGCCGATGCACGCGGTATCCGCAGCGATGACCTGGTGCGGGTCCGCAATGCGCGTGGTGCTTTTGTCGCGGTCGCCAAGGTGGCCGAGGACACGCTGCCCGGCGTGGTCGTCGCACCGATGGGTCACTGGCTGGCCAGTTCCCGCGCACAGGCCACGCCAGCGGCGCTGAACCCGACCGCGCTCGGCGATCTCGGTGGCGCGCCGACCTTTTCCGACAACGCCGTCGAAGTGGAGCGCGCCTGATGCCACACGTCGTCACCGACCATTGCACGGCCTGTCGCTACACCGAATGCGTGGCGCTGTGCCCGGTCGACTGCTTCCACGCTGCGGACGACCGCCTGTACATCGATCCGGATGCCTGCATCGACTGCGCCGCCTGCGTGCCGGTCTGCCCGGTCAAGGCGATCGTCGATGCCTTCGATCTCGAAGACGGCGCGGATGCCCTGATCGCGCTGAACCGGACCATGTCCGGTGAACTGCCGGTGATCGCCGACAAGGCCGCGCCGTTGCCGACCGCCGAGGCGCGCCGGGCGTCGCTCGGCTACTGAGCGGCGCCGGTCTGTCTCGTTGTCTGTCGACGCCACTTTTGCGGCAGACTATGCAAAAAATTGCACAGACAATTTTCTGCATATAAGCTCCGGCCTCCCTTATCGATGAGGTTGGCCCGCATGTCTCTTCCGCCCGTGCTTCGCGACCGCCTGCGCATTCCGGTCGTCGCCTCGCCGCTGTTCATCATTTCCAATCCGGACCTGGTGATCGCCCAGTGCAAGGCCGGCGTCGTCGGCTCGTTTCCGGCGCTGAACGCGCGGCCGGCCGAAGAACTCGGCAAGTGGCTGCAGCGGATCAACGAGGAACTGGATCGCCACAACCAGGCCCACCCGGATCGTCCGGCGGCGCCGTATGCGGTCAACCAGATCGTCCACAAGTCGAACAACCGGCTGGAGCACGATCTGGAGATGTGCGTGAAGTACAAGGTGCCGATCGTCATCACCTCGCTCGGCGCCCGGGTCGACGTCAACGAGGCGATCCATTCCTACGGCGGCATCACGCTGCACGACATCATCAACAACAAGTTCGCGAAGAAGGCGATCGAGAAGGGCGCCGATGGCCTGATCGCGGTCGCTGCCGGTGCCGGCGGCCATGCCGGCACGCAGTCGCCGTTCGCGCTGATCCAGGAAATCCGCGAGTGGTTCGACGGCCCGCTGCTGCTGTCCGGCTCGATCGCCAGCGGCAGCGCGATCCTCGCCGCGCAGGCGATGGGGGCTGATCTCGGCTACATCGGCTCGGCGTTCATCGCCACCACCGAAGCCAATGCCGACGCCCGCTACAAGCAGTGCATCGTCGACTGCGGCGCCGACGACATCGTCTACTCCAACCTGTTCACCGGCGTGCACGGCAACTACCTGCGGCCGTCGATCGTCGCCGCCGGGCTGGACCCGGATAACCTGCCGGAATCGGACCCGAGCAAGATGGATTTCGGCTCCGGCGGCAACACCGACGCCAAGGCCTGGAAGACCATCTGGGGTTGCGGCCAGGGCATCGGCGCCGTGAAGTCGGTGACCAGCGCCGGCGAACTGGTCGACCGCCTGGAGCGCGAATACCTCGCGGCGCGCGGCCGCCTGCTGGCGGCCTGAGGGTCGGGGCGAGGTCATGGCGCTGTCGCATGCGATCCTGGTGTCGCTGCTCGACCGGGCGCACTCCGGCTATGACCTCGCCAAGCGTTTCGACCAGACCGTCGGCTTCTTCTGGCCGGTCAGCCACCAGCAGATCTACCAGGAACTGCACAAGTTGGCGGCCGCCGGCCGGGTGCAGGCCGAGACCGTCGCGCAGAGCGAGCGGCCGAACCGGATCGTCTACCAGCTGACCGACGCCGGCCGAAAGCTGCTCGACCAGTGGCTGACCGAGGCCACCGAGCCGCCGGCGTTCAAGGAAGAGTTGCTGGTCAAGCTGTTCGCGCTCGACGACGACAATCGCGACACGCTGGTGGCCGAAATCGGCAGCCGCCGGCAACGCCACGCCGAAAGGCTGGCCCGCTACGAAGCGATCATGGCCGAGCATTACCCGAACCCCGCCGCGCTCAACGCACGCCGGCGCGGCCGCTACCTGGGCCTGCGCATGGGCATCCTGACCGAGCGCACGACGCTCGCCTGGTGCGATGAAGCGCTGGCGCTGCTGGATCTACCGGCGGCTGGCTGAAGCACCGCAACTTCCCGTTTCCTCCTTCCCGATCGACACCGACATGGCTGCCTACCAAGCTCCGCTGCGCGACATGGCTTTCGTGATTCACGAGCTGCTGGAGGCTGGCGAGCACCTGCGCCAGATACCGGCGTTCGCCGAGATCGAGGCGGACCTGCTCGACAGTGCGCTGTCCAGCGCGGCGCGCTTCGCCGAAGACGTGCTGGCGCCGCTGAATGCCGGCGGCGACGCCATCGGCTGCCAGCTGGAGGACGGCGCGGTCCGCACGCCGCCCGGCTTCGCCGATGCCTACCGGCAGTTCATCGACGCCGGCTGGCCGACCTTGAGCTGCGCGCCGGAACACGGCGGGCAGGGCTTCCCGGCGCTGGCGCATTCGGCGATCGTCGAGTTGCTGAACGGCGCCAACCAGAGCTGGACGATGACGCCGATCCTGTCGCACGGCGTCTACCGGATCGTCAGCCAGCACGCATCGCCGACATTGCAGGCGCGCTGGCTGCCGGCGATCGTCGACGGCCGCGTCACCACCACGATGCTGCTGACCGAAGCGCACGCCGGCAGTGATCTCGGCCTGCTGCGCAGCACGGCGCTGCCCGATCCGGCGCACGACCTGCCCGACACGCCGGCCTACCGCCTGCGTGGCAGCAAGATCTTCATTTCCGGCGCTGACCACGAGTGGACCGAGAACATCGTCCACATGGTGCTGGCACGGCTGCCCGATGCGCCGACCGGCGTGCGCGGCATTTCGCTGTTCCTGGTGCCGAAGCGTCTCGAGGATGGCAGCCGCAACCGGCTGGAGGTCACCCACGTCGAGCACAAGTTGGGCCTGCGCGGCAGCCCGACGTGCGCGGTGACGCTGGACGACGCGCGCGGCTGGCTGGTCGGCCAGCCGCACCAGGGGCTGGCGGCGATGTTCATCCTGATGAACGACGCGCGGCTGAATGTCGGCGTGCAGGCGGTGGCGGTGGCGCAGGGCGCCTATGACGCGGCGCTCGCCTACGCGCGCGAGCGGCTGCAGATGCGGCCTTCCGGCGGGGCCCGGCATCCGGAGCTGCCGGCCGACCCGATCATCCATCACCCGGATGTGCGCCGGATGCTGCTGACCCAGAAGGCGCGCATCGAAGGTGGCCGGATGCTCAGCTACTGGATGGCGCTGTGCAGCGACCTGGAAGCCCATCATCCCGATCCGACCGCGCGGGCTGATGCCGGCGACCTGCTGGCGTTGCTGACGCCGGTGACCAAGGCCTTCCTCAGCGACAACGCGTTCGACGATGCCAACCTGGCGCTGCAGGTGCTTGGCGGCCATGGCTACCTGCGCGATCACGGCATCGAGCAGCGGGTGCGCGATGTCCGCATCGCCCAGATCTACGAGGGCACCAACGGCGTGCAGGCGCGCGACCTGGTCGGCCGCAAGATCCTGGGTGACGGCGGGGCCCGGCTTGCCAAGCTGCTGGCGCGGATGCGCGGCTTTCTCGGCGATTCGGCCCAGCCGTCGGAACTGGCCTCGCTGTTTGCGCCGGTACGGCGGCTGGCCGATGCCTTCGAGGCCAGCGTCGGCCAGTTGGGCGAGGCCCAGCAGCGCGATCGCGATGCCGCCGACGCAGCCGCCTACGACCTGCTGCAGGCGCTTGGCCACCTGTGCTTCGGCTATCTGTTCGCCCGGGCAGCCGTGCTGGCGCTGCCCAAGGCCGGCGCGGCCGATCCCTTCCACGCCGCCAAGCTGGAGACGGCGCGCTTCTACATCCACCAGCTGCTGCCGAGGGCCTTTGCGCATCTCGAATCGGCGCGCAGCGCGGCCGATGGCGGGCGGTCGACGCTCGACCAGCAGCGCCTGTTCGGCTGACGGCCTCACATCGCAGCCGGGCGGCGCCGGACCCGGCCCGTACAATCGCCGGATGACCACCGCCGATCTCGTCGTTCTCGCTCTTTCCCTGATCGCGGCCCTGGCCGCCGTGCTGGCCTGGCTCGCCGTGCGCGGCCTGGGCGCTGCGCTGGATGCCAGTGCCCGCGACGGCAGCCGCATTGAAGCCGCCGTGCGTGATGAGGCCGCCACCGCGCGCCGCGAGACTGCCGCGCAGTCCGCCCAGGGCCGTGGCGAGCTGGCGGTTGCGCTCGACCGCTTCGGCGCCAACCAGACCGCCCAAGCCGAGCTGCTGGGCCGTCAGCTGGCGACCCAGCTGGCCACCTTCGCGCAGCAGATCGAGGCGCAGTCACGCCTGTCCGACGAGCGTCAGGCCGCGCAGCAGGCCGAAGCCCGCGCGGCCCGCGAGCAGCAGCAGCAGAGCCAGGCGCAGGCGCTGGCCCGTTTCGGCGAGCAGCTGAACAGCCAGTTCAACACGCTGGCCGAAACCAGCGCGCAGCGCATGAACGAGCTGCGCGCAACGGTCGAATCGCGGCTGGCGGCGATCCAGGCCGACAACACCGCCAAGCTCGACGAGATGCGCCGCACCGTCGACGAGAAGCTCAACGACACCTTGCAGAAGCGGCTGGGCGAATCGTTCTCGCGGGTCGCCGAACGGCTGGAGCAGGTGCAGCGCGGCCTTGGCGAGATGCAGTCGCTGGCCACCGATGTCGGCGGCCTCAAACGCGTGCTGTCGAACGTCAAGACGCGCGGCATCTGGGGCGAGGTGCAGCTCGGCAGCCTGCTGGAGCAGGTGCTGGTGGCCGAGCAGTACGAGCAGAACAAGGTGACCCGGCCGGGCAGCCGCGATCCGGTGGAATACGCGATCCGCCTGCCCGGCGCCGATGACGCCGGGCCGGTCTGGCTGCCGATCGATGCCAAGTTCCCGCGCGAGGACTACGAGCGCCTGCTCGATGCCCAGGAACGTGCCGATGCCGCCGGCATCGACGAAGCCGGTCGCCAGCTCGAAGCGCGCATCAAGCTGGAAGCGAAATCGATCCGCGACAAGTACATCGAGCCGCCGCACACGACCGATTTCGCACTGCTGTTCCTGCCGACCGAAGGCCTGTATGCCGAAGTGATCCGGCGCCCGTCCTTGAGCGAATGGCTGCAGCGCGAGTGCCGGGTGACGGTGGCCGGACCCACCACCTTGACCGCGCTGCTGAACAGCCTGCAGATGGGCTTCCGGACCTTGGCGATCCAGAAGCGGTCAAGCGAGGTCTGGACCGTGCTGGGCACCGTCAAGACCGAGTTCGAGAAGTTCGGCGACGTGCTCGCCAAGGCCAAGAAGCAGCTGGAAACCGTGCAGAACTCGATGGGTTCGGTGGAAACCCGGAGCCGGGCCATCAGCCGCAAGCTGCGCAGCGTCGAATCGCTGCCCGGTACTGCCGCGCCGCCGCTGATCGAACTGGACGACGCCGAACCGGACGCCTGAGTCGCCGCAAGACGCAGGCCTCAGCGCGCCTGCTGCAAGGATCGGCTGGCGCTGCTGCCCGATCCGCACGGTTGCCGCTCGATGCAAACAAAAAGGCCCGCATCGCTGCGGGCCTTCCGGTGTCGCTACTCGTCCGCCGGACTTCAGCGCGATATGCAGGCCTCGATGACGTTGAGGCCGGCCAGCACGCCTATGGTCGGCGTGAAGTCGAGACGGGCGCCGTTGAACGGCTGCGAGGTCGGCACGCTGACGAAGGCCAGCGACTGACCCTCCAGCAGCGGCAGGCCCAGCAGCTGCAGGCTCAGCGCGGTGTCGAGCGTCTGGTCGCCGGGCCCTTGCACCACGGCGCCGTTGACGTCGACCGTCGAAGCACTGGCCTTGGTCAACAGCGCCACGTCTGCCACCGAATCGGCTGGGTAGGCTACGAAGAAGCCGATGCGGCGCTGCACCGTCGGCGACGTCTGATAGCTACGCGGGCCGTAACCGGACAGGCCGATCGTGCCGAGCACGCCAACGCCGGCCGTCTCAACCGAGAACGTGCTGAGGTTGCCGTCAAACGCCGAGGCCGACGAGGCGACGCGGCAGTTGATGCACAGGCCTTCGGTGTTGACGTCGACCGACGACACATTGCTGTTGATCGGCGCGTAGGTCGCGTTTGGATTGTTCGGGTTGCAATCCTCCAGCGAGGTCGGCGGCGGCGGCGGGGTCGGCGTGCAGCTGATCACGCAGGGCACCGGGTCCACCGGATCGACCGGATCAACAGGGTCGACCGGATCAACGAGATTGCTCGAATCGTCGGCGCAGCCTGCCAGGCCACCGGCCAGGGTCAGTGCCGCAGCAACCACCATCCAGGACTTCATCGTGTTTCGCTTCATTACGGTCATGGCAGTACGGCAGGATTCACGGAAACGCAGGCGTGGACGACGCCGAGCTGGGCGAGCACATTGCCGAGCAGGCCACCGAATGACAGCCGCAGCTCGTTGAATTCGGCGGTCGGCACGAAGCTCAGGAACTGCGCGTCTTCGTTGCCGATGATGCGGGTGCCGAGCAGATCCAGCGCAAGACGCGGCGGCACGGTGGCCATGTCGACCGGCATGCCGTTGTTGGCGGCGACGATCGACACCGACTGCAGCAGGTTCAGCGTCAGCAGCGCGCCGGCCGGGTCGAACACGACGAAGCCGGCGCGGCGGCCCGCCGGGTAGGTCTGGGCGGTGTCGATGACGTTCAGCTGCGACGAGCCGGTCAGCAGACCAACCGGCGTGTTCAGCGCGGCGACGGTCGTGAAGTCGTCGTCGATGGTGTTTTCCGGATTGCCGACCGAGCAGCCGATGCAGATACCGTTGGTCTGGCCGGTGGCCGCTGCGTTCGGCAGACGGATCGGGCGGAAGGTGTCCGACGTCGGGTTGCAGACGATGCCGCCGATGTCGCCACCGGTGGTGCTGCCGCCGGTCGTGCCGCCCGTGGCACCGGAGGTGGTGCCGCCGGTGGTGCCTGCCGTGGTGCCGGAGGTTGTGCCGCCCGTCGTGCCCGCCGTGGTTCCGGACGTGGTGCCACCGGTGGTGCCGGCGGTGGTTCCCGAGGTCGTGCCGCCGGTGGTGCCGCCGGTCGTGCCGGACGTGGTCCCGCCAATCAGGTTGCTGGCGTCATCGGCGCAGCCGGCAAGGCCGCCGGCCAGCGTGAGCGCCATGGTGATGCCGATCAGTCGCTTCATCTGAGATTTCCTTGGAGCCATTACGGCAGCACGGCGGGGTTGACCGACACACAGGCCTGGACCACCGCAATCTGCTGCAGGGCGGTGGCCAGTGCGCCGCGATAGGTGAGGCGCAGCTCGTTGAAGTTCGCGGCCGGCACGAAGCTGACGAAGCGCGCGCCGTCGGCACCGAGGATCGGCGTGCCGAGCAGATCCAGCGAGATGCCGGTCGGCACGGTGGCGGTATCGACCGGGTCGCCGTTGTTGGCGGCCACGATGGTCACCGACTGCAGCAGGTCCAGGGTCAGCAGCGCGCCGGCCGGATCGAAGATCACGAAACCGGCGCGACGGCCCGCCGGATAGGTGGTCGCCGTGTCGATGACGTTCAGCTGCGGCGAGCCGGTCAGCAGACCGACCGGCGTGATCAGCGTGGAGATCGTCGTGAAGTCTTCGTCGATCGTGTTTTCCGGGTTGGCCACCGAGCAGCCGAGGCAGATGCCGTTGACCTGGCCCGTGGCCGCTGCGTTCGGCAGCCGGATCGGGCGGAAGGTGTCCGACGTCGGGTTGCAGACGATGCCGCCGATGTCGCCACCGGTGGTGCTGCCACCGGTCGAACCGCCCGTGGTGCCCGAAGTGGTGCCGCCGGTGGTCCCCGCCGTGGTCCCCGAGGTCGTACCGCCGGTGGTACCGGCCGTAGTGCCGCCGGTGTCACCCGAGGTGCTGCCGCCGGTGGTGCCCGCCGTGGTACCGGAGGTCGTGCCGCCAGTGGTCCCGGCCGTCGTGCCCGAGGTGGTACCGCCAGTGGTGCCAGCCGTGGTGCCCGAGGTCGTGCCGCCGGTATCGCCCGAGGTGGCGCCGCCCGTGGTCCCGGCCGTGGTGCCCGAAGTCGTGCCGCCCGTGGTTCCGGCGGTGGTCCCGGAAGTCGTGCCACCGGTGGAGCCGCCCGTCGTACCGGAAGTGGTGCCGCCGATCAGGTTGCTCGCGTCATCGGCGCAACCGGTCAGGCCCCCGGACAGCATCATCGCCAGCGCCATCGGAATCAGGCGTTTCTGCAGTGCAGGCTTGTTCACTCTGTTCTCCATAGCAATCTTCGTTCGGAGGGCGGCGATCAATTGCCGACGACCTTGAATTCGACGCGACGGTTCAGCTCGTAGTCGTCGTCGTTGGTCTCCGGATTGATCAGCAGCTGGCTTTCGCCGTAGCCGACCGCAGTCAGCTGATCCGGTCGTGCGCCCTTCGAGATCAGGTAGTTGCGGACGGAATCCGCGCGGCCCTGCGACAGCTTCTGGTTGTAGGCGTCGGAACCACGCGAGTCGGTGTGGCCGCCGATCTCGACCTTCAGGCCCGACTGGCCGATGAAGGCCTTGACCACGGTGTCGAGCACGACTTCCGCGTTCGGCGTCAGACGCGTCTTGTTGAATTCGAAGGTCACGCCCTTCAGTTCGATGACCTGGTCAGGGATGACGCAGCCGTCGGAGTCGACCTTCAGGCCCAGCGGAGTATCCGGGCACTTGTCGCGTTCATCCGGCACGGTATCGCCGTCGGTATCGACGAACGGACGCGGGACTTCCTTAACCACTTCGATGATCTGCGGCGGCGGTGCCGGCGCCTCGATGGTGCGGGCAACGGCGCGGCCAAGCGCGATTTCGATGCCGAGCGAGGCGCGGACATCGCCGTAGCCGGGGCCGAACTCGTCGCGCACGTAGCGGCCTTCCGCGCGGACGCGCAGGCCGTGGTAGAGGTCTCGGGTCACCACGCCGGCGCCGCCGCCGTAGAGCAGGCTGGCGGCGTCGCGGGAATCAGGGGTCACGTCGTTGTACGCGCCGCCGACACCGACCAGCACGAACGGATGCAGCAGCGCCGGACCGTTGCGATCGTTGAAGGTGTAGACCAGATCGGCGGTACCGCTGTAACGATAGAAATCGGTGCCGTTGCCGTTGCCGGTCTCGAACAGGCCGAAGTTGGCGTTCAGCTCGACGCCGAGGTTGTTCGCGAACGAATGGCCGTAGATCAGCGAGGCGCCGCCGCTGAAGCGACGCTTGCCGGTGCGTTCCTTGTCGTCGTATTCGTAGCTCGGCAGGATGCTGATGTATTCGTGCTGGCCGATATCGCCATTGCCATGCGCGTGCGCGCCACCGCTGGACAGCACTGCCGCTGCAATCAAAGCCTTGCGCATAAGTATGTTTCCTTGCCCCTGAACTGGATCGACCGTACGAACGAGCACCGCGGGTGACCGGGCCCAAAACTTGCGGGCAGGATGCTGGCCCGCCTCCCCAAAGTCAATTCGAAAAAGTCAACTCGCCGTCGATGAGATGGTGTGATTTCTACAATTGAATCAGCATGTTGTTGCAGGCTTCCGGGTGTCGGGCAGCGGCGAAAAAGCAAGAAAGCCCGCCGTGCCGCAACCTCCGTCCAGCCTTGATTCTTGATCCCCTGTCCGACCGCCGGATCCCCGGTTGCCGGACAGGGGCGTCCGCGATCAGCGGCTGATGACGCGGAATTCGACGCGACGGTTCAGCGTGCGGTCGTCGTCGTTGCGCTCGCGGCGCACCTTCGGCTGCTTCTTGCCGTAGCCGGTCGCCATCAGCTGATCCGGTGCCACGCCCTTCTCGATGAGGTAGGCGCGGACCGAGTCGGCACGCTGCTGCGAGAGTTCCTGCGTCTCGTCGGCCGAACCGGTCAGCGATGCGTGGCCGCCGACCTCGACCTTCAAGTTCGGCTGCGCGATCAGGCCGCGGGCGATCACGTCGAGCGCCGACTGGGCGTTCGGCCGCAGGCGCGCCTCGTTGGCCTCGAAGGTGATCGGCCGCAGGCTCAGCAGCTGGCCCGGCAGCACGCAGCCGGCAGCGTCGACCCGCACGCCCTTCGGCGTCCCCGGGCACTGGTCCTGCGCGTCTTCGACGGTGTCGCCGTCGGTGTCGATGATCTGGCGCGGCACCGACTTGACGATCTCGACCACGCGGGTCTCGATCTTGGCCGGGATGACCGTCAGCTGTTCGTGGTCGCGGCCGAGCGGCAGTTCGAAGCCGAAGCCGACGCTGTAGTCGTGGTAGCCGCTTTCGAAGCTGGAATAGGTGTAGCGGCCTTCGGCGCGCAGCCGCAGGTTGTGGAACAGCGGCTTGGTGACGAAGCCGAGGCCGACGTTGCCGCCGATCGAGCTGTCGTCGCGGCTGTTCGGCGCCACGTCGTCAGCGGTGGTCAGGATGCCGATCAGCGCGAACGGCGTCAGCGCGCGTTCGTCGCGGCGGTCGTACGGGCTGAAGCTGACATCGAGGCCGCCGGTGTACTGGTAGAAGTCCGTGCCCTTGCCGCGGCCGGTTTCCAGCAGGGCGGCGGTGAAGCGGCCTTCGATCGAGATGTTTTCGTGGATCTGGTTGCCGAAGATAAAGGTGACGTTGCCGCCGAAGGTGTCGGTGCCCCGGCCGCTGTCCGGAATGGCGAGATTGCCGATCAGGCTGACGTAGTCGTTCGAGTTGTAGACGACGCGATCGCGGGTGACCGGCTGATCATCCTGGGCCAGCGCTGCACCGGCGGTACCGACCACTGCCAGCGCCACGAGAGTCTTGAGCATTTGCGAAAGTCCGTTGGAGTTCTAGGGTCGGGAATCAGCTGCTGCACACGCCGTTTTCATGCCCGAATGTGAAGTTTCAGCGATCAAACCCGCCAAGGTCAAAATATTGGCGATCAGCGCGCTTTCCCGACTGCCGGTGTGATGTATTCCGACCAGCGGGTCAGCCCCCGATCAACCCGCCGTCGAGTGGCGCGCCGTGGCGTTCAAAACCGGCTTGCCGCGTACGGCGCCAGGTCCAGCGACGGCGGTCGGCCGGTCAGCAGTTCGCTGACCAGCTGGCCAGTGATCGCCGACAAGCTGACACCCAGCATGCCATGACCTGTGGCGAGTGTCAGATTGGCCAGACCCGGCGCCCGGCCGATGATCGGCAGATCGTCCGGCGTCATCGGTCGCCAGCCGAACCATTCTTCCTCAACCTTCGGCCCGACCGGCTCGTGCAGATATTCGGCCGCGCCGCGCGCCAGCGCGTCGAGCCGCACGCGGTTCAGGCGCGTGTCGTAACCTGCGAATTCCATCGTGCTGCCGAGCCGGTAGCCGGAGCCCCAGGCGGTCACGCAGACACTGCGCTCCTTCAGCACCATCGGAATCACCGGCGCCCGCTGCGGCCGGCTGTAGGTGATCGAGTAGCCTTTGCCGGGCTGGATCGGGATCTTCAGGCCGAGCTGGCGCGCCAGCAGCGGCGACCAGGCGCCGAGCGCCAGCACTACATCCCGACCGGCATGCCGGCCGCGCGCGGTGTCGACATGGACCACGCGTCCGGCATGGGTGGCGATGCCGTCGATGGCGGTCTGCTCCTCGATCACGCCGCCGGCGGCGCGCACCACCCGGGCCAGTTCGGCGGCGTAGGTGCTCGGACGTAGCCGCGCATCGCCCGGATGGAAGTGGGCGCCGATCACCGAGGCATTCAGCGCCGGCTCCAATGCCCGCACCTGATCGCCGTCCAGCGTGTCGCAGACCATCCCCAGTTCCGGCAGCAGCGCGGCGTCGCCGGCCGCCGCCGCGAAGCTGGCCGGATCGCGGTAGACATAGAGGGTGCCGCTGCGCTCGAACTCGCACTGCAGACCCTCGTCGGCGATCAGCTGTTCAAGCCGCGCGCGCGACGCCAGCAGCAGCTTCGCCTTCACTTCCGCCGTGGCGCGGAAATCCCGCGGGTTGCAGCGCTTCGCGAAGCGCAGCAGCCAGCCGATCAGGGCCGGGTCCAGGCTCGGCTTGATGCGCAGCGGCGCGTCGGCCCTGAGCATCCACTTCAGGCCCTTGATCAGCGTGCCGGGCGCGTGCAGCGGCATGTGGCTGGGCGTGATGGTGCCGCAGTTGCCATGACTGGCCGCGCTGCCGGCGGTCTTCTGCTCAAGGATGGTGACACCGCGGCCGGCGCGCAGGCAGGCCAGCGCCACGCTGAGGCCGATGATGCCGCCGCCGAGGATCAGGATGTCGCTGTTGCGGGTGTTGCTCATACGTCGATGGAGCTTGCTGCGAAGGCGCGCAATTTCGCACGAAGCGGGTGCCGGCGGCGGCGGCGATGCCCGGCGCTACACTCGCTGCCCCAAATTGATGCATCGCCTGCTCCGCCCGCCCATGTCCGACGCCGACCTGAAAACCCGCGTGCTCGCGGCCAGCCCGTTCATCGCCGGCGTGTTTCGCCGCCAGGCCGACTGGGCGGACGCCGCGTGGTCGGACGGCAGCTTCCGGCGCCAGCTGCCGGCGGTGGCCGAGCGGCTCGGCGCGGCGCTCGACGGCCTCGGCGACGAAGCGGCGCTGATGCGCGAGCTGCGCCGCTTCCGCAACCGCGAGCTGGCGCGGATCGCGGTGCGCGACATCGGCGCGCTGGCCGGGCTCGACGAGACGCTGGCTGATCTCTCGGCGCTGGCCGACGCCGCGATCGACGCCGCGATGGCCTTCGTGGCGCGCGGCCTGCAGGCTCGCCACGGCCAGCCGCGCGAGGCGGACGGCCAACCCGCCACGCCGTTCGTGCTCGGCATGGGCAAGCTGGGCGGCTCCGAGCTGAACTTCTCTTCCGACATCGACCTGATCTTCGGCTACACCGCCAACGGCGATACCGACGGCGCGCGCGGCATCAGCAACGAGGAGTACTTCGCCAAGCTGGCCCGCGACACGGCGCGGCTGCTGGCGACGCCGACCGAGGACGGCTTCGTGTTCCGCGTGGATACCCTGCTGCGGCCGTTCGGCAGCGTCGGCCCGCATGCCGCGTCGATGAGCGGCATGGAGGACTACTACCAGACCCACGGCCGCGAATGGGAGCGCTACGCGATGGTCAAGGCGCGCTGCTGCGCGGGCGATCGTGCCGCCGGACAGATGCTGCTCGACCACCTGCGGCCGTTCGTCTACCGCCGCTATCTCGACTACGGCGCGATCAACAGCCTGCGCGAGCTGAAGGGCCTGATCGACCGCGACGCCCAGGCCAAGGGCGCGGCCGACAACCTGAAGCTCGGCCCTGGCGGCATCCGCGAGGTCGAGTTCATCGTCCAGCTGTTCCAGCTGACCCGGGGCGGGCAGGACGCGCGGCTGCGCGACGCCCGGCTGCGGCCGGTGCTGCGCACGCTCGGCAGCAGTGGTCTGCTGCCGGCCGACACGTCCCGGGCGCTCGACGAGGCCTACGTGCTGCTGCGCCGTGCCGAGAACGCCGTGCAGCTGCATGGCGACCTGCAGACCCACCGGCTGCCGACCGATGACGCCGCCCGCGCCGCGTTTGCCGCCGCGCTCGGTGAGCCGGACTACGCGACGGCGCTGGCGCCGATCGAAGCGGCGCGGGCCTTCGTGCGCCGCGAGTTCGAGCGGCTGTTCGCCGAAGCCGAGACGCCGGCAGCGACGCCGGCCTTCGACGCCGGCGCCAACGAGGCCTGGGACGTCGCGGTCGAATCCGAGGCGGCGCTCGGCGCGCGCGGCTTCGGTGGCGGGACGGCGGCCGTCGCCAAGGCGCTGGCCGACCTGCGTCAGTCGCGGCTGATGCGCAGCCTGTCCGATCCCTCGCAGGCGCGGCTGCGCAGCCTGCTGCCGCTGCTGCTCGACGAGGCGGCGCGCCAGCCGGATCCGGCGACGGCGGCGGTGCGCGCGCTGGACGTGATCGCCGCGATCCTCGGCCGCAGCCCCTACCTCATCCTGCTGCGCGATTCCGGCGTGGCCCGCGCCCAGCTGGTCCGGCTGTGCGCGGCGAGCCCCTGGCTGACCGCGCTGCTGGCGCGCACGCCGGCGCTGCTCGATGCGCTGCTCGATCCCAGGCTGGCCGCCGAAACGCCGAGCCGCCAGCAGCTGCACGACGAGCTGGACACCCGCTTCGAGCGGATCGCCGCCGACGACATGGAAGCGCAGATGGAACTGCTGCGCCGCTACCGGCAGGAAATGACCTTGCGGATTGCCGCCTGCGACCTGTCCGGAAGCCTGCCGCTGGTGCAGGTCAGCGACCGCCTGACCTGGCTGGCCGAAGCGATCCTGGCCCGCACCGTCGCCGCCGCCCGCGCGCAGCTGGCCGAGGCGCACGGCGCACCGGTCAACGCCGACGGCAGCGCGGCAGCGTTCGCGATCCTCGGCTACGGCAAGTTCGGCTCGATCGAACTGGGCTACGGCTCCGATCTCGACCTGGTGTTCGTCTACGACTGCGACCAGCCGGACGCCCCGACCGGCGGTCCGAAGCCGATCAGCAACGCCCAGTTCTTCGCCCGCCTCGGCCAGCGCATCGTCCATTACCTGGCCACCCACACGCCGGCCGGCCGCGCCTACGAGGTCGACCTGCAGCTGCGGCCGAGCGGCAACTCCGGCATGGTGGTCAGCGGGCTGGCCAGCTTCGCTCGCTACCAGCGCGATTCGGCCTGGACCTGGGAACACCAGGCCTTCCTGCGCGCCCGCGTGGTGGTCGGCGATCCGGCGCTGTGCGCGGCGATCACCGACGTGCGCCGCGATGTCCTGATGCGCGTCCGCGACGCCGACACGTTGCGCCGCGAAGTGGTCGACATGCGGACCAAGATGCGCAGCAACCTGGAAAAGCGGGCGGCCGGCAAGTGGGACGTGAAGCAGGCGGAGGGCGGACTGATTGACGCCGAATTCCTGACCCAGTTCCTGGTGCTGCGCGATGCCCACGGCGCTGCCAGCCTGGTCGAGTACACCGACAACTGGCGGCAGCTGGAAGCGCTGGCCGAAGCGGGACGAATCACGGCCGCGCAGAAGGACGACCTGCTGCGTGCGACCCGCGCCTACCGGGGCTGGCTGCACCGGCGTGCGCTGCAGCAGGCCGACGGGCTGGCCGATCAGGCAGACTTCGCCGAGGAACGGGCGGCGGTGGCGGCCCGCTGGCGTCAACTCGTACTCGGAGAAGCAATGTGATCGTCGTGACCGGAGCAGCCGGCTTCATCGGCTCCAACCTGATACTCGGCCTCAATGCCCGTGGCAGGAGCGACATCATCGCGGTCGACGAGCTGACCGACGGCACCAAGTTCCGCAACCTCGCCGACGCCGAGATCGCCGACTATCTCGACAAGGACGAGTTCCTCGCCCGGGTCGAGCGCGGCGAGCTGCCGCGCATCCACGCGATTTTCCATCAGGGCGCCTGCTCGGCGACCACCGAGTGGAACGGCAAGTTCGTGATGGACGTGAACTACCGCTACTCGAAGGTACTGCTGCACTACAGCCAGCAGCACGACATCCCGTATTTCTACGCCAGCTCGGCGTCGGTCTACGGCATGGGCAGCAACGGCTTCCGCGAGGAACGTGATTGCGAGAAGCCGCTGAACATGTACGCGTATTCCAAGTTCCTGTTCGACCAGTACGTGCGCCGCGTGAAGCCGCGCAACCAGGTGGTCGGCCTGCGCTACTTCAACGTCTACGGCCCGCGCGAGCAGCACAAGGGCGGCATGGCCTCGACCGCATTCCACTTCAACAACCAGATCGCCAAGGACGGCGCGTGCCGCCTGTTCGCCGGCAGCGACGGCTATCCGGATGGCGGCCAGCGCCGCGACTTCATCCATGTCGACGACGTGGTGGCGATGAACCTGTGGTTCTGGGATCACCCGCAGAAGTCCGGCATCTACAACTGCGGCACCGGCCGCGCGCAGCCGTTCAACGACATCGCCAATGCGGTGATTGCTTGGCATGGCCGTGGCCGCATCGACTACGTGCCGTTCCCGGACAACCTGGTCGGTCGCTACCAGAGTTTCACCGAAGCCAGCCACGAGCAGCTGCGGGCGATCGGCTACGACCGGCCGTTCCTGACCGTCGAGGAAGGGGTGAAGCGCTATCTGGACTGGCTGAACGGCTGAGCCTCACGCCCGATTGACCGCAGCAACGAAAAGGGCCGGCAGCGATGCCGGCCCTTTCTGCTGGAAGCGGCTGGCCCGTGAGGCGCAGGGTTCAGCGGGCGTCGATCGACTTGGCCGGGATCACGCTGCCGGTGCCGATGCCGTTCCAGTCGACGGTCTGGCCGACCTTCAGCGCCGTGCTGCCCTTCTGCGGCTTGATCACCGTGCAGCTGTTCAGCGTCAGCTTCAAGGTGCCGATCATCACGTAGCCGCTGCCGAGCGCGGTGATCTTGCCGGTGCCCCGGCTGTCGCGGCCGGTTGACGCCGAGCAGGTCGGTGCGGCCGCCGGATTGACGGACAGCGTGTAGCCGGTGCGCGTCGTCTGGCCGATCGCGTCGGCGGTGTCGACGGTCACCGTGCTGGTGCCGGCCACGGTCGGCGTGCCGCTGATCGCGCCGCTGCTGAAGCCGAGACCGGCCGGCAGGCCGATCGCCGACCAGCTGTACGGCGCGATGCCGCCGGAAGCGGTCAGGGTGGCCGAGTAGGCGACGCCGACCGTGGCTGCCGGCAGGGTGCCGCTGACCAGCACCGGCGTCGGCACCGGGTAGACCGTCATCTGGGTGGCGTGGCAGCCGGCGACATCGAGCGTGCCGACGTAGCTGACGCGCTCCTGCAGCTTGAACGTGGTGGTGCCGCCGGTGAACGTGGTGGCGGCCTGCGGCGCGTAGTACACGCGATCGGCGCTGCGGGTTCCGCCGTTCACCTCGATGAATTTGAGCGCCACGGTGCTTACCACCGCGTAGTTGCCGGAGCAGGCCGGCGGCGGCGGCGGCGGCAGCGGGCTGGTGGCGCTGGTGTCGATGGCCTGGAAGGCGTTGTCGCCGATGCCGGCATCGTTGAACTGGATCTGCCCCTGCAGGATCGGCAGGCCGTTGGCGTAGGCCCCCGGCGGCAGCGTGGCGGCGGTGGAGAAGTCATGCACGGCCGACGACACCCAGCCGGTCACGCCGTTCGGATACGACTGGCCGGAGATGTCGGTCAGCAGCAGCGTGTACATCAGGCCGGGCGTCAGCCGGATGCCGGCCGCGCCGTAATCGAACTCGACGAAGCCGAAGTACGGCGCCGTCAGCGTCAGGTCGCGGCTGTGCAGCACCGCGCCCGTGCTGCCTTCGCCGGCCAGCAGCTGGGCGCGTACGCGGATCGACGGCGCCACCGCATACGGATACGGCGCCACGGTCTGGCCTGGCGAGCGGCTGGCCAGCCACTGGCCGAACGAATGCTGGTCGGCCAGGTGCAGGCCGGCGCGGACGGCGGCGGTTTCAGCCCGGAACGACTGGCCGATCGGCGCGTGGTTGAAGTCGTGGCCCGCCGAGCTGTTCGGCGGGAAGCTGAGGTCGGTCGGCCCGGCGTGGGCAACGGCGGCAAGCAGGCTGCAGGCGAGCAGCCCGGCAGCGGACAGCGATCGGAAGGTCATGGCGGAAGTCGTCGGAGAAGACGCGGCAGTGGAGGGAGCAGCAGGTCGCCGCATTGACGGGCCGCGCGGTGTCCGTGGCCCGGATGCGCGCCGGGTTTCGCTCCGGCGGGCTGCCCTCCGACAACGGGCCGGATGCCGGCTTATTCCCGGTGCCAGTGAAATATTTCTCTGCCGCCGGCGCAACGAAAAAGCCCGCCATCAAGGCGGGCCTTTCGGGGTGATCCGGCAGCTTCAGAGACCGATCTTCACGCCGCCGCGAAAGCCGTGGGAATCGAACTTCGCGCCGGAGGCCAGCGCCTCGGTGTAGCGGTATTCGGCGAACAGGCGCACGAACGGCATCAGCGACAGGTCGACGCCGATCAGCGAATCGACGCCGTCGGAGCCGTAGCCGGCGAAGCCGGTGCTTTCGACCTTGCCGACGCGGGCATAGGCCCCGATGAACGGCAGCGGATCGAAGCGGCCGAGCACGCCGAGATCGTAGCCATTGCTGTTGCCGGAACCGGCGCTGCCGAGGTTCACGTCCTGGGTCACGTAGTGCGCGTACACGCCGGCGGTGAAGATCGGCAGGATCGGCAGCGACAGCGCGTAGCCGCCGCCGACGCGGAACTCGTCGATCCGCGAATTCAGGCCGTCGCCGAAGGCGTTGTCTTCCGGATTCAGGCGCGTGTACTGGCCTTCGGCGAACAGGCCGCTGCCGAGCTTGGCAGCGGCACGGACGCCGTACTCGACGCCCTTGCCGTCACCGGATCCGTTGCCGGCGGCATCGATCGAGGTGCCGCCGCCGAAGGCGTTTGCTTCCAGGGACAGGCCCGGCAGCGCGAGCGCTGGCAGCGGGGCGATGAGGGCGAGAGCGAGCAGGGTCTTGTTCATGCGCGGACTTTAAACCGTCCGCGCCGGCAATGGTGAAGCCCGCCCCCGGCGCGGGCGATCAGCGCGGCGTGCCCGGATTGGCCGTCGGTGCCGGCTGGTCGGACAGTCGCGCCAGATTGCCGGCCAGACGCGGATCGGCGACCTGCGACTGCTGCTGGCGCTGCCGCTCGGCCATCTGGCGAAGCAGGCGGGAAAGGGCGATGGCGGTCTGCATGACGAGGTCTCCTTGAACGAGGGCCGGATGGCCGATGGAGCGATCGTCGCGCCGTGCCGCGCCGCCGCCACGCGAATGGCGACGAACGCGGCGGGCGTGGCAGCCGAACGGCGTGCCTACCGCAGGTGCTCGGCAAACCAGTCGCGCGAACCCGGGCCGGCGGTCTCGAAGTTGTCGATGTAGGCGGCGAAGTGGCCGCCCGGCATGGTGATCAGCTTCTTCGGCTGCAGCGCCTTTTCGTAGGCCTCCAGCGCCAGATCGGCCACCGTCAGGTGATCGCCGAGCTGCACCAGCATCAGCAGCGGCGTCGGGCTGATCTGGCCGATGTAGGCGCCCGGCTTGTACTCCATGAACATCTCGACCGAGCGCAGGGTCACCTCGTTGATCCAGGTGTCGGTCTTCTGGCTGCCGACGTCGACCATGAAGTCGTAGCTGTCGGTGGTTGGCAGCGCGCAGGGCGTGCCGTCGTTCGACACCACCGGCAGGCGGATCGGTGGCTGGCCGGCGTAGCGGGCGCGGCGGTCGGCTTCGAACATCGCCCGCATGCCGGCCATCGCATGGGCCGGCACGATGCGCTGGGCGTTGCGCGGACCATCGACCAGCGGCACCTGCGAGACCACGCATTTCACGCGGCGGTCGAGTGCCGCCACCACCAGCACATGGCCGCCGCTGTAGCTGGAGCCGAAGATGCCGATCCGGCTGGCATCGGTCTCGGGCAGGGTTTCGGCAAAGGTGATCGCGTCGCGGTAGCCGTTGATCTGCGCCCAGGGATCGATCTCCTGGCGCGGCTGGCCGTCGCTGGCGCCGAGGTTGCGGTGGTCGTAGACCAGCACCGCCATGCCGGCGGCGCAGTACAGATCGGCGTACTTGTCGAGAAACAGCTCCTTGGTCGCCGAAAAGCCGTGGGCCATGACGATGGTCGGGAACGGGCCCGTCGCGTTGTCCGGCACGTAGTGCCAGCCGCGCAGGGTCACGCCGTCGTCGGTCTTGAATTCGATGTTCTTGCGCATCGTGGGTCTCCTCGTGGTGGGCCTCGTGGTGGGACGGATCGGCTCAGACGCCGAGCAGTTCGACTTCGAACAGCAGGGTGGCGTTGGGCGGAATGACGCCGCCGGCGCCGGACGCGCCGTAGCCGAGATCGGCCGGAATCACCAGCCGCCGAGTGCCGCCGACCTTCATGCCCTGCACGCCCTCGTCCCAGCCCCGGATCACCCGGCCGCCGCCGAGCGGGAACGCGAACGGCTGGCCGCGATCCTTGCTGGAATCGAATTTCTTGCCGGCCACGCCGTCCTTGTAGAGCCAGCCGGTGTAGTGAACGCTGACGCGCTGGCCGGCGGTGGCCGTGGCGCCGCTGCCTTCGACCGTGTCTTCGTACTGCAGGCCGGATGCGGTGGTGATCATCATGGAGTCCTGTGGAGGCGGGCCGGGCGGCCGGGACCCGAAGCATACGGCGCGCGGCCGGCGGACCGACGGTCAGGGCGCGCCCTCGGGAGGTCATCGGTGCACCGTCCCCGAACCCGGCGACAATGCGCGATGAAAACCCCGCGCGGTCTCGAACCGCTGATTGAAGACGGCATCATCGAATCGGTGATCCGCCCGCTTAAGAGCGGCAAGGAAGCCTCCGTCTATGTCGTCGACTGCGGTGGCGGCGTGATCCGCTGCGCCAAGGTCTACAAGGAAGCCGAGAAGCGCGGCTTCCACAAGCTTGCCGAATACCAGGAAGGCCGCCGTGCGCGCGGCAGCCGCGACCAGCGGGCGATGGGCAAGCGCTCCAGATACGGCCGCCGCCAGCAGGAGGAAGCCTGGAAGAACGCCGAGGTCGATGCGCTGTACCGGCTCGAAGCGGCCGGCGTGCGGGTGCCGAAGCCGTACGGCCACTTTGACGGCGTGCTGGTGATGGAACTGGTCCGCGACGCCGATGGCGGCCCGGCAATGCGCCTCAATGACGTCACTCCGACGCCGGAGCAGGCACGCGCCTGGCACGCCTTCCTGATGAACCAGATCGTGCGCATGCTGGCAGCAGGGTTGATTCACGGCGATCTGTCGGAGTTCAACGTGCTGCTCGGGCCCGATGGCCCGGTGATCATCGACCTGCCGCAGGCGGTCGACGCCGCCGGCAACAACAACGCCTTCCGGATGCTGGCGCGCGATGTCGAGAACATCACCGCGTACTGCGCGCGGCAGGCGCCGGAGCTGCGCGACAGCTGGTACGCGCACGAGATCTGGGCGCTGTTCGAGGCGGCCGAACTGCGGCCGGACAGCCCGCTGACCGGCCAGTTCACGTTCCCCGAAGGTGCCGCCGATGTCGACGGCGTGCTGGCCCAGATCGAGGAAGCGCGCCGGGAAGCCGAGGCCCGCCAGCGTGGCCGCGAAGCGGCGGCTGAAGCCGAGGACTGAAGTCCCGGTTCAGACCGACAGGTTGTCCAGTTCGGCGTAGGCCTTGCCGAGCCAGACCTTGACCCGGCTGCGTTCGAGCATGCCGAGGCCGGCCAGCGACTTGTCGCCGCCGTGCGCCGCCGCCCAGAAGCTGGCGCTGCGGGCGTCGATCTTGTTCATCACGGTGTCGTGCAGGCGCGGGAAGCGGATGATCCGTGCGCCCAGATCCTTCGCCCGGGCCGGTTCGCCGGACTGCTCGAAGATGCCGAAGTCGTCGCCGCGCAGCGCGTTCAGCACCAGCACGTAGTCGAGGTGATCGTCGAAGCGGTCGAACAGCTTGCTCAGCAGGTCGACCGAATCCTTGCCTGAATCCATCACGTGCCAGTAGCGGATACGGACGCCGATCTCCTTCGCCAGTTCCAGCGCGCCGGATTCCTCGATCCAGCGCACCAGGGGCGCCTGCGTCTGCGCGGCGAGATCGACCAGCACCCGCCGCTCCGGCTCGGCGGCTGCGGCTTCGACGACCTTGTCGAGGCTGTCGTAGTCATCGACCACCACCGGCGAGGCATAGCCGGCGTAGAAGCGCAGCAGCGCGCCGTGCGAGCGGTCGGAATCGAAGCCGAGGAACGGCAGCTGGTGGTCGATCAGGTACTGGGCGAGCACGCGCGAGACCAGCGACTTGCCGACGCCGCCTTTCTCGCCGCCGATGAAATGGATGGTGGACATGGTGCGGCGCTCCTGCGGTCGGGGACGTCGTGCAGGGTGCGCAGTCGGTCGAAAAGGGGACGGCATTCGACAGGCACAAGGCCTGCCAGAACGGCGCGCAGGGTAGCAGCGCGCCGCCGGCCGCAGTCGGACCGAATCCTTGCGTGCTCAGTCGAAATGGAAGCGCGCGAAACTGTCCACCGGCTCGCGCTCGGTGCGCAGCCGGTTCACGGCGGCATCCGGATCGGCGTAGCCGAGCGCCATGCCGCAGTAGACCAGCTGGTGTTCGTCGAGCTGGAAATGCGCCTTCAGCGTGGTGCGCAGCGTGCCCCACAGTTCCTGGAAGCAGGAGGCGACGCCGCGCTCGGTCGCGGCCAGCGCCACCGACTGCATGAACATGCCCAGATGCGCCCACTGGCCGTGGCCCATGCGGCTGTCGATGACGAAGAACAGGCCGACCGGCGCGCCGAAGAAATCGAAGTTCTTCGCCAGCTGCTTGAGACGGCCGGGTTTGTTGTCGCGGCCGATGCCGAGCAGCGCGTAGAGATCCTCGCCGACCTTGTAGCGGCGGCTGCGGTACGGGTCCCAGAGGTTGGCCGGGTAGACCGGATAGGCGCCTTCCTCGTCCGGGAATAGGCCCGGCCCCTTGTAGTCGCGCACCAGCTGCTTGACCGCTTCCTGCGCGGCGCCGGATACCGCGATCACCTGCCAGGGTTGCAGGTTGCCGCCGCTCGGCGACCAGCGCGCGGCGTCGAGGATCTCGCGCAGCGTCGCCTCGGTCAGCGGCGTATCGAGGAAGGCGCGGGTCGAGATGCGGGCGTGCAGGGCTTCGGTGACGGTCATCGGGGGCTCGGGCGCAGTGGGGACGAAGCGGGATTATCGGCGCTCAGGGCCGCCACATCCGGAACCGGTGGGCGGCGTCGATCGTGAAGTAGTCGGCCGGGCCGCCGCCGCGCAGGACCGGCTCGGCGGCGGCGGTGTCGTAGACGCCATCGACCAGCAGGGCCTGGTCGATGTGCACGGCGATCACTTCGCCGAACACCATCCAGCTGTCGACGGCGGTACCGTCGGCACTGGTCAGCCGCAGCATCTGGCTGAGCCGGCATTCGAAGCTGACCGGGGATTCGGCGACGCGGGGCGCGGCCACCCGGGTCGAGGCCAGCGGTGTGACACCAGCCAGCGTGAATTCGTCGATCTCCGGCGCCACCGCGGCGCAGGAGGCGTTCATCGCCTCGGCCAGCGGCCGGGTGGCCAGGTTCCAGACGAATTCGCGGGTCGCCTCGATGTTGCGCACGGTGTCCTTCCAGCCGATCGAGGAGAAACCGATGATCGGCGGCCGGTAGTTGAAGGCGTTGAAAAAGCTGTACGGCGCGAGGTTGGCGATGCCGCTGGCCGCGCGCGTCGAGATCCAGCCGATCGGCCGCGGGCCGACGATGGCGTTGAACGGATCGTGGGCGAGGCGGTGGCCTTCTTCGGGCCGGTAGCTGTGGAAGCGGGACATGGCCGTGGACGCGGTGCAGGGGTGCCGCATTGTGAGCCGCTCGCGGGCCGGTCGCTGCCGCTGGTGCGACCGGTGCCGGGCGCCGCTCAAGGATGCGTGGCAGCGGTCGATAGCCCGCGCAAATCCCCGATCCGGATCTCTTGCCATGCTGCCCATCGTCGGTTCCATCGTTGTCATCGCCAGCGTGCTCGGCGGCTTCGTGCTGTCCCACGGCCATGTCATGGCGCTGTGGCAGCCCTACGAGCTGCTGGTGATCGGCGGCGCGGCGATGGGCGGCTTCCTGATCGCCAACCCGATGCGCGTGGTGAAGGCGGTGTTCAGCGCGATCATCGGCGTGCTGAAGGGGCCGCACTACGGCAAGAAGCATTACCTGGAAATCCTGGCGCTGCTGTTCGAGCTGCTGAACACGGCGCGCAAGAGCGGCATGATGTCGCTGGAATCGCATGTCGAGGACCCGAAAGCCTCTGCGATCTTTTCCAAGTACCCGCTGGTGCAGAAGGATCATCACCTGGTCGAGTTCATCACCGACTGCCTGCGGATGATCGTGTCCGGCAACATGGGGCCGAACGAGCTGGAACCGCTGCTGGATCTGGAACTCGAGACCCACCACCACGAGGCCGAGGCGGCGTCCCACGCGCTGACCCGCGTGTCCGATTCGCTGCCCGGCTTCGGCATCGTCGCGGCGGTGCTCGGCATCGTCATCACGATGGGTTCGATCGGCGGCGACATCGCGGCGGTCGGTGCCCATGTGGCGGCGGCGCTGGTCGGCACCTTCCTCGGCATCCTGCTCGCCTACGGTTTCGTCGGCCCGCTGGCGGTGGCGATGGAAGGCGCGGCGAAGGCTGATGCCAAGGCCTTCGAGGCGGTCAAGATGGGGCTGATCGCCAGCCTGCACGGCTACAACCCGAACATCGCCGTGGAGTTCGCGCGCAAGACGCTGAACGCCGACATGCGGCCGACCTTCGCGCAGCTCGAAGAGCATCTGAAGGGAGCCAAGTGAGATGGCCGACGCCCCGACTCCGATCGTCATCCGGCGAGTCAAGAAGGTCGTCGGTGGCGGTCATCACGGCGGCTCCTGGAAGGTGGCGTTCGCCGATTTCGCAACCGCGATGATGGCCTTCTTCCTGCTGATGTGGCTGATCGCGGCGACCACCAAGGAACAGCGCGGCGCGATCTCCGAATACTTCAACAATCCCAGCATGATGGACGGCCGCGCCACGGCGCCGAGCCCCGGCATGAACGGGCCGGGTGGCGCCAGCACCAGCCTGGTCAAGCTGGGCAGCGGCATGGAACTGAAGAAGGTCACCACCAAGCCGGCCGATCCCAAGGAGATCAAGCGGCTGTCCAAGGAGCTGGAGCGCAAGCGGCTGGAAACGCTGATGAAGGAGCTGCGTCAGGCGATCGACGCCAGCCAGGCGCTGGAGCCGTTCAAGGACCAGCTGCTGATCGACATCACGCCAGCCGGGCTGCGCATCCAGATCGTCGACAAGCAGAACCGGCCGATGTTCGACATCGGCAGCAGCGCGCTCAAGCCGTACACGGTGGAAATCCTTCACGAGCTGGGCGCGTTCATCCAGACGGTGCCGAACCGGATCAGCATTTCCGGCCACACCGACAACGCGCCGTACGGCGATCGCGCCGGCTACACCAACTGGGAACTGTCGGCCGACCGCGCCAATGCCGCGCGTCGGGCGCTGATCGCCGGCTCCCTGAGCGAGGACAAGGTGGCGGTGGTGGTCGGCCTGGCGTCGTCGGTGCTGTTCGACAAGGCCAATCCGCAGGCGCCGATCAACCGGCGCATCAGCATCGTGGTGATGAACCAGGCCGAGGAAGCCAGCCTGACCGACGGCGGTCATGACGACGGTACGCTCGGCGCCGCGCTGCCGGAGGGTGCGACGGTCGCCGAACCGCCAGCCGCCGCTGCGCCGCCACCGGCCACCGCCGGCCACGGGGCGGCGCCGGCTGGCGCGCACTGATAGAGAACACTTGTAGCGTCACGCGATGCTTTGCCTGATCATCTGCCGCACGCGCGGCGGGCTGGGCCGGTCGCTGCGGTCACCGGACGCCGCGCCTGATCGTCAGAGGGCCTGCGCCGCAACCTTTGCTGCGAGGAATTCCAGATGAGCGAGACCTACGACGTGCTGATCATCGGTGCCGGCCTGTCCGGCATCGGCATGGCCTGCCACCTGACCCGCGACTGCCCCGGCAAGAAGTTCGCGGTGCTGGAACGGCGGCAGTCGATCGGCGGCACCTGGGATCTGTTCCGCTATCCCGGCATCCGCTCGGATTCCGACATGTTCAGCTTCGGCTACGCGTTCCGGCCGTGGAACGACACCAAGGTGCTGGCCGATGGCCCGGCGATCCGCCAGTACGTGATCGACACGGCGAAGGAGTACGGCGTCGACAAGAAGATCCGCTACGGCCTGAAGATCGTCAGCGCCGATTTCTCGACCGCCGACGCGCTGTGGACGGTGCAGGCGATCGATGAGGCCAGCGGCGAGACCCGCCGCTTCACCAGCCGCGTGCTGATCAGCTGCACCGGCTACTACAACTACGATCAGGGCTTCCTGCCCGATTTCCCCGGCGCCGACAGCTTCAAGGGCACCCGCATCCACCCGCAGCACTGGCCGGAGAAGCTCGACTACCAGGGCAAGAAGGTGGTGGTGATCGGCAGCGGCGCGACCGCCGTGACCCTGGTGCCGGCGATGGCTGGCACGGCGGCCCACGTGACCATGCTGCAGCGCTCGCCGAGCTACATCTTTTCGGTGCCGGGCGACGACAAGATCTCCGGCCTGCTGAGCCGCTTCCTGCCCAGCAAGTGGGTGCACCAGCTGGCCCGCACCCGCAACATCAAGCTGCAGCGGGTGATGTACAAGGCCGCCAAGCGCTACCCGAACCGCATCCGCAAGCTGCTGCTCGGCGCAGTCAAGCAGCAGCTGGGCGATGCGGTGGACATGAAGCACTTCACGCCGAGCTACAAGCCCTGGGACGAGCGCCTGTGCGCGGTGCCGAACGGCGACCTGTTCAAGACGCTGAAGTCCGGCAAGGCCTCGATCGTCACCGACCACATCGAGCGCTTCACCGAAACCGGCATCCTGCTCAAGTCCGGCCAGCAGCTGGAGGCCGACATCATCGTCACCGCCACCGGCCTGAACATCCAGATTTTCGGCGGCGTGCAGGTCACGGTGGACGGCGAGACGCGCGACTCCGGCAGCCTGATGACCTACAAGGGCGCGCTGCTGCAGGACGTGCCGAACCTCGGCTGGATCATGGGCTACACCAACGCCTCGTGGACGCTGAAGGCGGATATGATCGCCCGCTACCTGTGCCGCCTGATCAACCACATGGACGAGCGCGGCCAGACGTTGTTCGTGGCCAGCGCGCCGGACGGCGAGATGCAGGACGACACCATCCTGGGTTCGCTGGGCTCCGGCTACATCCGCCGCGCCCAGAGCAGCCTGCCGCGCCAGGGCCGGCAGCTGCCGTGGCGGGTGCTGCACGCCTACGAGCTGGACAAGCCGATGCTGCTCGAAGCGCCGATCGAGGACGCCTACCTGCAGTTTTCCTCGCCGGCATCGGAGACCGGCAGCCGCGGCGGGCGAACGCGGCGGAAGCTGTCGGCCGCAGCCTGAGTGTCGCTGCCGCCGGCAGGTAAGAGGCCGGCGGCGCGGCGTGGCAAACGGCTCGCCGCCATCCGGCGGGCCTGACTACTTGCCGGCAGTGGCGCCGTCGTCGCTGTCGCCGTCGTCATCCGGCAGATCGAAGTCCTCGAGCGGCGGGTTGCCGTCGTGGATCAGGCTCCAGCGCTGCTGCAGGTAGGCGGTGCGGACGAACAGGTAGCGGTCGAACTGCTGCTGCAGCAGGCCATCGGCCGAAAGCAGGTTGGCGCGCACGTTGACCAGATTCACCGCGTTGGCACTGATCGCGTAGACGTCGTAGCGGCCCGGCAGATAGAACGAGGGATTGACGAAGCTGTCGCCGACGAAGCCGACCAGATCGCGGTTGGTGCTTGGTCCGAGCAGCGGCAGCATCAGGTACCAGCCTTCGCCGACACCCCAGTAGCCCAGCGTCTGGCCGAGGCCTTCCTCGTGCTTTTCCAGGCCGACGTCGCTGGCCACGTCGATGAAGCCGCCGAGCCCGGCCGTGGTGTTCAGCAGCAGGCGGCCGAAGTTCTTGCTGGCCTGCACGAACTTCGCCTGCAGGATCGCGTTGACGATGTTGCGCGGTTCCTGAAGGTTGTCGAAGAAATTGCCGATGCCGGTGCGCGCCGGCGCCGGCGTGACCTTGGCATAGACCTTCGCCACCGGCCGCAGCGCGTACCGGTCGGCCGTTTCGTTGAACCGGAAGACGGCCCGGTTGACCGGCTCCAGCGGGTCCGCCGGATCGTCCGCCGGCCGGTGTGCGCAGCCGCCAAGCGCGGTCAGCGCGGCGATCGCCAGCAAGGTCCCTGCAAGCCGCATGTGATGCTCCCCGTTGCGAAGCGGTGTTTCGGTGGAATCAGTCGGCGAATTGCAGCACGCCGTCAAGGCCGAAGAAACCGGCCAGCTGCCGCAGCTGCGCCGGCGGCGCCTTCAGCGACAGCGCCTGTCCCTTCTGGCGGGCGCGCCGGGTCAGTTCCAGCAGCAGCGCCAGCCCGGCGGAATCGGTGCGGGTGATGCGGCTCAGGTCCAGTACGGCGGCCGCTGCCAGCGTGTCCGCCTGGGCCAGCCAGTGCGGCACCCGGGCAAAGCTCAGCTCCCCTTCCAGCGCGGCGCTCATCGACCGGTCACTGGGCGCCGGGCGCCGTCTGGGCGAACTCGCCGCTTTCCATCCGCTTGATCACGTCATCGAGGCTGGTGCGCTTGATCTCCGCGCTCAGCTGGGTGCGGAAGTTGGTGATCAGCGAGATGTTCTCGACCGCGATGTCGAACACCTTCCAGTCGTCGTTGACCTTGCGGACGCGGAAGCCGATGGCGTACTTCTTGCCGCCGCTGTTGCTCATGCTGGTGTTGACCAGCGCTTTGTCGCCGTCGATGCGCACCGGCAGCCACTCGATCTGGATCGAGTTGTAGTTGTCGAGCATCGCGTTGCCGTAGGCCCGCACCAGCATGTTCTTGAAGGCGTCCGCGAAGCGGCTGCGCTGGTCGGCGGAGGCGGTCTTGTAGTGCGTGGCCAGCACCAGCTGGGCGATGTAGGGCACATCGAAGCGCGGCACCACCACGTCATCCACCGCCTTGTAGAAGGTCGGCAGATCCTTGCGGTAGGTCTTGTAGTTGTCCTTGATCAGGTTCTGGATCTTTTCCGTCGTGCCGCGCAGCGCCTGATCCGGCGTCGTGGCGTCGGCGTGCGCGCCGGCGGCGATGCCGAGCGTCAGCAGCAGGGACATCAGGGGTTTGAACATGGACGGGTCTCTCCTCGGGTCGTTGTTCGATCAGGGGGCCGGGGCGGCGGCCGCCGGTTCAGCGGGCTGCTCGGCCTTCGGCTCTTTCTGCGTGAACGAGGTCAGCATCTGGCCGATCAGGTTTTCCAGCACCAGCGCGGACTGGGTGAACGTCACCACGCTGCCATCCTTCAGCGGCTCCGGATCGCCGCCGGCCTCGACGCCGACGTACTGCTCGCCGAGCAGGCCGGCGGTCAGGATCTTCAGGTTCGAGTCGGCCGGAATGTTGTTGCGCGCGCCGTCGATTTCCATCGTCACCACGGCCTGGAAGGTTTCCGGGTCGATGCCGATGTCGCGGACCCGGCCGATGCGCACGCCGGACATCTTCACCGACGCGCCGCGCGCCAGGCTGCCGGTGTTCTCGAACTTCGCGGTGATGCGGTAGCTCGAGCCGCTGTCGCCGACCGAATCGAGGCTGGCGACGCGGAAGGTCAGCACGAACACGGCGGCGATGCCGAGGCTCACGAAGAATCCGACCAGCAATTCAAGGCTTCTAGATGGCATGACGAAATCCAGTCTGATCGGGATGGCTTAATGGAACATGAAGGCGGTCAGCACGAAGTCGAGCGCGAGCACCGCGAGCGACGACACCACGACCGTCGAGGTCGTGGCCCGCGAGACACCTTCGGACGTGGGGGCTGCGTGGTAGCCCTGGTAGACGGCGATCCAGCTGATCGCCAGGCCGAACACGGTGCCCTTGATCAGCATGTCGCGGATGTCGGTGCCGTGCATCGCCTGGTTGATCTGCGACCAGTACGAGCCATCGTCGACGCCGAGCAGCTCGACGCCGATCGCATGGCCGCCGGCGACGCCGATCGCCATCAGCGAAAAGATCGACACCAGCAGCGGCATCGCGACCAGGCCGGCGATGAAACGCGGCGCGATCACCCGCTTGATCGGGTCGACCGCCATCATTTCCATGCCCGACAGCTGGTCGGTGGCCTTCATCAGGCCGATTTCCGCTGCCAGCGCCGAGCCGGCGCGACCGGCGAACAGCAGCGCGGTGACCACCGGCCCCAGTTCGCGGACGATCGACAGCGCCACCAGCACGCCGAGGCTGGACGCCGCGCCGAAGTTGACCAGCGTGCGATAGCCCTGCAGCGCCAGCACCATGCCGATGAAGCTGCCGGAGATGACGATGATGATCAGGCTCAGCACGCCGACCGAGTAGATCTGCTGCAGGATCAGCCGCGGCCGCAGCAGCGCCGCCGGAATGCCGGCCAGGATCGTGAACAGGAACAGCATCGCGCGGCCGAGGCCGCGCAGCCCTTCGGTCAGCGGGGCAAGGAAGTTCATTCGCGCCCCGCCATCAGATCGTCTGCGTAGCCACGCGCGGCCTTGTAGTGGAACGACACCGGGCCGTCGGCCTCGCCGTTGAGGAACTGCCGCACCAGGTCGGATTTCGAATGCTGCACCTCGGCCGGCGAGCCGTGATCCAGCACCTTGCCGCCCGACAGCACATAGACGTAATCGGCGATCCGCATGACGTCCTCGACATCGTGGGTGACGATCACCGACGTCAGGTCCAGCGACTTGTTCAGGCCCTGGATCAGGCGGATCAGCACGCCCATCGAGATCGGGTCCTGACCGGTGAACGGCTCGTCGTACATGATCATGTCGGGTTCCAGCGCAATCGCCCGGGCCATGGCCACGCGGCGCGCCATGCCGCCGGAAATCTCGCTGGGATAGAGCTTCGCCGCGCCGCGCAGGCCGACGGCTTCCAGCTTCATCAGCACCAGGTCGCGGATCATCGATTCCGGGAACGCGGTGTGCTCGCGCAGCGGAAACGCGACGTTCTCGAATACGCTGAGATCGGTCAGCAGCGCACCGCTCTGGAACAGCAGGCCCATGCGCTTGCGCAGTTCGAACAGCTGGCTGCGCGACTGCCGGTGCACGTCGATGCCATCGAATTCGATGCTGCCGGCATCCGGCTTCCACTGGCCGCCGATCAGCCGCAGCAGCGTGGTCTTGCCGGTGCCGCTGGGGCCGAGGATGGCGGTGATCTTGCCGCGCACGATGTCGAGATCGATGCCGTCATAGATCACTTTCGGGCCGAAGCCGAACTTCAGCGAGCGGACACGAACCAGGCTGTCGGCGGCGGTCGTCATCGTCGGCGGAATCGGGAAAGGGGTGGGCTGCAAGGGCCAAAACTATACGCGATGGATCGACGATTGGAGTTCTCGATCGCCGGATCGTTCAGTGCCCCTGCGGGCCGCGCGGGTCAGCCCGGTGTCGCGAGCCGGGCGATCAGCACGTCGACCAGCGCCTGCTGGACCGCCGGCAGCGACGGCGGGGCGGCGCACAGGTCGGCGATCTGGGTCATCTGCATGTCGATCAGGCCGCAAGGATTGATCCGTGCGAACGGTTCCAGATCCATCGCCACGTTCAGCGCCAGCCCGTGGTAGCTGCAGCCTCGGCTGACGCGCAGGCCCAGCGAGCCGATCTTGCGCAGCCCCGGCCGGCCATCGAACGGGCCGTCGACGTAGACGCCGGGCGCATCGGCCCGGGCCTGCGCTGTAATGCCGTAGCCGGCCAGCACCGCGATCATCGCGGTCTCCAGCAGCGTGACCAGCGCGCGGATGCCTTCGCCGCGCCGGGCCAGATCGACCAGCACGTAGATCACCGCCTGGCCGGGGCCGTGGTAGGTGACCTGGCCGCCGCGGTTGCTCTGCACCACCGGGATGTCGCCCGGCGCCAGCAGGTGCTCCGGCTTGCCGGCCTGTCCCTGGGTGAACACCGGCGGATGCTCGACGCACCACAGCTCGTCCGCCGACGTCGCCGTGCGGGCGGCGGTGAAGTCCCGCATCTCGGCGTAGACGCTGCCGTAGTCGCGCAGGCCGAGGTGGCGAACCACGACCGGCAGCGTGCTCACAGCGCCAGGATCACACCCGGATCGGCGGTCACCGCCTTGATCACGCGGTCGAGTTGCTCGGCGTCGTCGGCAGTGAAGTTCACTGTCAGCGACAGGTACTTGCCGGTCGACGACAGCCGGCGTGCGGTGGTCACCGGGGCGCCGGCCGCCAGTTCGGCGCGAACGGCGTCGGCGATGCGCGCGGCGGTTGCCTCGTCCGGGCGGATGAACACCTTCAGCGGAAACTCGCAGGGATAGGTCAGTCCGGCGGGTGCCTTCGGTTCCGCGTCGCTCATGTCGGGAAATCCCGTGTTACAGGCCGAACCAGAGCTTGATCTGGTCGATCAGCCGCCGCCAGAAGCCGCCCGCCTTGACCTCGGTCAGCGCCACCAGCTCGACGGTGCGCAGCGGCTTGCCGTCGGCGGTGATCGTGGCTTTGCCGAGCACGGTGCCGGCGGCGATCGGGGCGACCGCGCGGGCATCGAGTTCCGGCACCACCTGCAGCGTTTCCTTGGCGCCGCGCTGCAGGGTCAGGCGCAGCGGTTCCAGGGTGCCGACCTGCACGCTGTCGGTCTCGCCCTTGTAGACGCGAACGCTGCCGACCGCCGCCGCCGGGCCGAACAGGCTGGCGCTTTCCCAGAAGCGGAAGCCGTAGTTCAGCAGCTCCAGGCTGGCCTGCTCGCGGTAGGCCCAGGTCGGCGCGCCCATCACCGCCGAGATCAGCCGGCGGCCGTCGCGCTTGGCCGACGACAGCAGGCAGTAGCCGGCAGCACTCGTGTGGCCGGTCTTGATGCCGTCGACGGTCGGGTCCTTGATCAGCAGGCCATTGCGGTTTTCCTGCGGCCGGTCGATGCCGTACTTGAACGACTTTTCCGAGTAGATCGCGTAGCCGTCCGGGAAGTCGCGGATCAGCGCCCGGCCGAGGATCGCCAGATCGCGGGCGGTGGTGTAGTGCTCCGGATGCGGCAGGCCGCTGGCGTCGACGAAATGGCTGTTCGCCATGCCGAGCCGCTTGGCGTATTCGTTCATCAGGTCGGCGAAGGCGTCCTCGCTGCCGGCCAGGTGCTCGGCCAGCGCGATCGAAGCGTCGTTGCCGGACACGATGATGATGCCTCTGAGCAGATCCTCGATCTTTACCCGGCTGCCGAGCGTCAGGAACATCCGCGATTCGCTGGAATCCTTGCCCTGCCGCCAGGCCTTCTCGCTGACCAGGGCGGTGTCGTCGAGCTTCAGACGGCCCTTCTTGATCTCGTCGAAGGCGATGTAGGTGGTCAGCACCTTGGTGATCGATGCCGGCTCGATGCGGGCATCCGGATTGCTGCCGACCAGCAGCTCGCCGCTGTCGAAGTCGATCAGCGCATAGCTCTTGGCATCGATGCTCGGCGCGTCGGGAATGGTGATCGCGCGCGCCGGGCTGGCGGCAGCGATGACGGTGGCCGTGGCGAGCAGCAGCGAACGGGCAAGCAGGAGCGGTCGGTTCATCCGGGAGATCGGCTTTCTAAGGTGCGGAAACAGCGGAAATGGTAGCGCAGCGGGTCGATTGCCGCAGCGCAACAAGCGGCGATTACTCGTAGACGAGAATGGTCGGCGTGTCGTCGGCGTGCAGCTTCTCGCGCATCGATTTCAGGGCGGCGGGGTCGTCGAACGGGCCGATCAGCACCCGGTACACCCACCGGCTGTTGCGCAGCGCGCTCTTGACCATCAGCGGCTTGACGCCGTTGAGCCGCAGGTAGTCGCGGAAGGTCAGCGCATTGTTGGTGTCGTTGAACACGCCGGCCTGCAGGAAGCGCGGCGGCTTGCCGGCCCCTGCGGCTGCCGGCGCCGGCGCAGGGGGCGCCGATACCGCCGCCGTAGCCGGGATCGACACCTTCGGCGCCGGTGCGCTGGCCGCAGGGGCTGCTATCGGCGCTTGGGCCGGCGCGGTGACGACGGCGGTGTCCGGCGGCGGCAGCGTGCGGCCATCGGCGTCCACCACTTCCAGTTCCACCTCGGCCGAGCCATGGGCGATCAGGTCCAGCTTGGCGGCGGCGGTATACGACAGGTCGACGATCCGGCCATCGTGGAACGGTCCGCGATCGTTGACCCGCACCACCACGCTCTTGCCGTTGGACAGGTTGGTGATCCGCGCAAAGGTCGGGATCGGCAGCGTCTTGTGGGCGGCGCTCATCGCGAACATGTCGTACTTCTCGCCGCTGGACGTGCGCCGACCGTGGAACTTCTTGCCGTACCAGGACGCGTGGCCGCGCTCCTTGAAGCCGCGGGCATCGGCCAGCACTTCGTAGCGCTTGCCGAACACCTCGTAGGAATCCGGATTGCCGTACTTGCTCCGCTCGACCGCTTCCGGCACCGCGTCCGGGATCGAGGTGACGTTGGGCGGAATCTCGCCGGGCAGCGGCGGCCGGTCCTTCTCGGAGGCCGGTGCGGGCGGCAGCGTGCCGGACGTGCCCGGACGCGGCAGCGGTACCCGCGACGGCTGCCGGGACGGCACCGGATCGACCGCGCAGGCGGCCAGCAGCAGGGCGGCGGCGGCCGCCGCCACGCGCATCCAGAGGCTCATCGGGCGGCGCTCGTCGTGCTGTCGGTTGCTTGCGCGGCCGCCAGTTCATTGGCCAGCTGGGTCACCGCCATCGCATAGAAGGTGCGCGGGTTGTAGGTGAACACGGCATAGAAGTTCGGCAGCGCCAGCCAGTATTCGCGGCTGCTGCCCCGGCGCAGTTCGACCAGGCCGACCGGCGTGTTGGCCGGCAGCGCCACGGCCGGCACGACGCCGGCCTTGACCAGACTGGCGACGGTCTGGTCGGCCCGCTTGCCGTTGCGCGGCAGCGTCGCCGGCAACGGGCCGGACACCGTCGCCGGGACGATCAGCGGCTCGCCGCGCTGCCAGCTGCGCTTCGGGTCGTAGCGGGTCAGGTAATGGGCGATCGAGCCGATCGCGTCCGGCGCGCTCCACAGGTCGCGACGGCCGTCGCCGTCGTAGTCCAGCGCCAGCCAGCGGTAATTGCTCGGCATGAACTGGGCAAAGCCCATCGCGCCGGCGTAGGAGCCGAGCAGATCGGCCGGATTGCGCGCGGCATCGCGGGCCAGCGCGAAGAATTCGGTCAGTTCGGAGAAGAAGAACGGACTGCGCCGGGGATGATCGAAGCCCTGGGTGGTCAGGGCATCGAGCACCCGGTACTTGCCGGTGTAGGCGCCGTACTTGGTTTCCACGCCCATCACGGCGGCGACCACCGTCGGCGGCACGCCGAACTCGGCTTCGGCCCGGGCGAACCAGGCGGCATGGGCCTTCAGGTAGGCGACGCCGTTGGCGATGTTCTTCGGGTTGACGTGGATCGGCCGGTAGGCGTCCCAGTCGGGTAGCGTCTCGGCCTGCTCGTCCGGCTTCGGCTGCGGCGATTCCTTGTTGTTGAGTTCCTTGTCGATCAGGTTCGGCAGCTTCTTGGCGTCCTTCAGCGCCGCTTTCACGACATCGAGATCGGCCGGCGAAAAGCCGTAGTCGTCGCGCAGCGTGTCGAGCAGCAGCGGCACCTTGGGATGATGCTGGTAGTCGGCCTGCGCGGTCGCGGCGAGCAGCGCCAGCGTCACGGCGGCGAAGGTCTTGGGCATGTCGATGTTCTAGTTCGCCAGCAGCTTTCGGTGGGTGTAGACCGACATCAGCATCCCGAAACCGGCCAGCAAGGTCACGGCCGAGGTACCGCCGAAGCTCACCAGCGGCAGCGGTACGCCGACCACCGGCAGCAGGCCGATGACCATGCCCATGTTGATGAACACGTAGACGAAGAAGGTCATCGCCAGGCTGCCGGCCAGCAGCCGCTGGAAGCTGTCCTGGCCTCTGAGCGCGATGTACAGGCCGCGGCCGACGATCGCCGCATAGAGCGCCATCAGCACGGCGACGCCGAGCAGGCCGAGTTCTTCGGAAAACACCGCGAAGATGAAATCGGTGTGCGATTCCGGCAGGAAGTCGAGCTTGGCCTGGGTACCGGCCAGCCAGCCCTTGCCGAACAGGCCGCCGGAGCCGATCGCGATCTTGCTCTGGGTGATGTGGTAGCCGGTGCCGAGCGGGTCGCGCTCCGGGTCGAGAAAGGTCAGCACGCGGTTGCGCTGGTAGTCGTGCAGCTTGTACCAGAGCAGTGGCGCGGCGGCGGCAGCAGCAGCCAGCACCAGCAGGATCCAGCGCACGCCCAGTCCGCCGAAATACAGCGCCAGCACGCCGGCCGCCAGCACCAGCATCGCGGTGCCGAGGTCCGGCTGCATGGCGATCAGCACGGTCGGCACGCCGATGATCGCCAGCGTGATCAGGATGGTCATCGGCTTCGGCGGCAGCGGCCGGGTGTGCAGGTAGGCGGCGACCGCCATCGGCATCGCCAGCTTGAGGATTTCCGACGGCTGGAAGCGCAGTACGCCGAGATCCAGCCAGCGCTGCGCGCCCTTGGCGTGATCGCCGAGCACCAGCACCGCCAGCAGCATCAGCACGCCGAAGCCGTAAAGCCACGGCGCCGACCGGCGGTAGAACTCCGGCGGCGCCTGCGCGGCGATGATCATCACGCCGAAACCCAGCCCCAGCCGCTCGGCCTGGTTGATCACCACCGCCATCGAATGGCCGCTGGCCGAGTACTGCACCAGCAGCCCGACCACGCCGAGCGCCAGCAGCAGCAGCCCGAGCCAGAGATCGATATGCAGCTTGGCCAGCTGGTCGGCCAGGCTGACCGACTGCTGCGGCGCACGGGACAGGACATGCGTGTTCATGGCGTCACCGGCGAGGCCGCCGGCGGTTCGTCGCCGTGGTCGTGGGTGCTCGGGCCGTCCTCGTCCTGTTCGGGGTCCGGCGTTTCGCCGGCCGCTGCCGCAGCGGCGGCGGCAGCCGATTCGGCGGCAGCGGCGGTGCTGGCGTCGACGCCGTAGCGGACTTCGCCAAGCAGGTACTGGTCCATCACCTGGCGGGCGACGGGGGCGGCTACCGAGCCGCCGTGGCCGGCATGCTCGGCGATCACCGCGACCGCGATGCGCGGCTCGTCGACCGGCGCGAAGGCGATGAACAGCGCGTGGTCGCGCAGGTGCTTCGGCGTGCCTTCCAGGGTCGGCGCGATCTTCTCGTCCTGCTTGAGCGCGGCGACCTGCGCGGTGCCGGTCTTGCCGGCCGAGCTGTACGGCGCGTCCTTGAAGGCCCGGTAGGCGGTGCCGCCGGGGAACATGTTGACCTGCTCCATCGAATGGATCACGCGCTCCAGAAGATCGGCGTTCTGACCGGTCAGCGGCGGCAAGGGTTCCGGCGCCACGCCGGTGATCGCGCCGGTCGAGGGATCGGAGATCGCGTGAACCACGTGCGGCTTGAAGCCCTGGCCGCGCATCGCCACGCGGGCGGTGGCCTGCGCCAGCTGCAGCGGCGTGGTGGTGAGATAGCCCTGGCCGATGCCGATCGACAGCGTTTCGCCCGGGAACCAGGCCTGCTTGTAGACCCGGCGCTTCCATTCCTTCGACGGCAGCAGGCCGCCCTTCTCGTTCGGGATGTCGATGCCGGTCTGTGTGCCGAAGCCGAACTGGCCCAGGATCTCGTCGATCCGGTCGATGCCGAGGTTCTGTGCCGCCTGGTAGAAGTAGATATCGCAGGACTTGGCGATCGCGCCGTCCAGATTGACGGTGCCGTGGCCCTGGCGCTTGTGGCAGCGGTACTTGCGCGAACTGCCCGGCAGGGTCATCGAGCCGCCGCAGTAGACCGCCGTGTCCGGCGTCACGGTGCGGAAATTCAGCGCCGCCGTGGCCATGAACGGCTTGATCGTGGAGCCTGGCGGATAGGTGCCGAGCAGTGCGCGGTTGTACAGCGGCCGGGTCTTGTCCTCGAGCAGACCGCGATAGCTCTTGGCGTCGATGCCTTCGACGAACAGCTTCGGGTCGTAGCCGGGCTTCGACACCAGGGCCAGCACTTCGCCGTTGCGCGGGTCGATCGCCACCACCGCGCCTTCGAGATCGCCCAGCGCCTTTTCGGCGACCAGCTGCAGCTTGGCGTCGAGGCTCAGGAACAGGTTCTGGCCGGAGCTGCCGGGCTGCGAGTCCAGTTCGCGCAGTGGCCGGCCGGAGGCATTGGCCTCGACGATCTTCGCTCCCGGCACGCCGCGCAGCTGGTCCTCGTGGCTGCGCTCGACACCCGACTTGCCGATCTGCGACAGCCCCTGGTACGAAGCTTCGTCGAGCTTGGCGTAGTCGGCCTCGCTGATGCCGCCGACATAGCCGATGACGTGTGCCGCGCTTTCGCCGAGCGGGTAGTTGCGCACCAGCCCGGCATTGACTTCGACGCCGTCGAACTCGTAGCGGTTGAGCTGGTAGCGGGCGACTTCCTCGGGCGTCAGGTTCGAACGCAGGGTGACGCTGCGGTAGCGCGGCCCCTTGCGCATCCGTTCCCGGAAACGGGCGATGTCCTGATCGCTGATGTTCACGTAGGCCTTGAGCCGCGCCAGCGTGTCGTTCAGGTTCTTGACCCGCTCGGGCGTGATGTCGAGCACGAAGCTCGGCACGTTCTGGGCGAGCAGCGCGCCGTTGCGGTCGTAGATCAGGCCGCGCACCGGGGCGATCGCGGTCAGCCGCATGCGGTTGTCGTCGGCGCGCGTCGTGTAGTAGTCGTGCTGGACCAGCTGCAGCTCGACCAGCCGCGCCGCCAGCAGGCCGATCATCACCAGACACAGCATCGCCGCGAAGACCACGCGGCTGGTGAAGGTGCGCTTTTCCTCGTACAGATCCTTGATCGCGTCGTAGCCGCTGCGCGACGAGCCAAGAGCACTCACCGGCACGGCCTCACGGCAGGCGCATCCGGCTGCGGCGGCGGGCGCGGCGGGCACGAACGGTGTCGAGCAGTGCGGCGCAGATCGGCCAGGCGATGGAGGTCGACACGATCGGCAGCCAGCGCAGCGTGGCGTCGGCGGCGTGGCGGGTCAGGCCGTCGATCCAGAACATCAGGAACGCGTACAGCCCCCAGACCGGAATCAGCGCCAGCCCGGCCTGCCAGGTCGGGAACAGGGTGTAGATGCCGGCCAGCCGGCGGATCAGCACCGCCGCCACCACCAGCCCCAGCGCGTGCTGGCCGAGCGGAGCGCTGAACAGCACATCGCAGCACAGGCCGAGCAGCCATGCGGCGGCGACGGCCGGCGCTTCCGGCACGTACAGCGCCCAGTAGCCGATGATCATCAGCGGCCAGGCCGGCCGCGCCAGCGCTGCCCACTCGGGCAGCTCGACGACCTGCAGCATCAGGGCCAGCACCAGGCTGGCAAGAAAGCCGAGCGCGCCGATCACGGGGCGGCCGGCTTCGGCTTCTGGGCTGCAGCCGACGCGGGCGCAGTGGCCGGTGCGCCAGCAGCCGGTGCTGGTGCCGGTGTGGGCGCCGGTACGGGCTTCGCGGCAGCCGGCGGCGCGGCCGACTTGACCGGCAGCTCGATCGGCACAGTGACCGGTTCTTCCTCGGTGCCGGATGACGGCAGCGCCCGCTCGCTCCAGACCAGCAGCGCCTGCCGGCCCTGGCTGAGCTTGGCCTTCGGCCAGGCGATCGCTTCCATGAAGCTTTCGCCACCGGCGTGCTTGAGTTCGTGCACGGTGCCGACCGGATAGCCGGCCGGGAAACGGCCGCCGAGGCCGGACGTCACCAGCAGGTCGCCGACCTTGACGTCGGCATTGCCCGGCAGATACGGCAGCGACAGGCTGTGGCCGTCGCCGCGGCCGAGCGCGATCGTCTGCAGGCCGGTACGGTTGATTTCCACCGGAATGCCGTGGTCGGGGTCGGTGATCAGCAGCGCTACCGACGACCCCGGATTGACCTGCACCACCTGGCCCATCACGCCTTCGGCATCGACCAGCGCCTGCCCCCGGTAGACGCCGTCGCGGCCGCCCTTGTTGAGCACGATCTGGTGTCGGTACGGGTCCTGGCTGGTGGCCAGGATCTCGGCGATCAGTACCCGGTCTTCCAGCGAGGTTGCCGAGGCCAGCAGCTCGCGGATGCGGATGTTCTCGGCTTCCAGCGATTCCAGCCGCAGCAGCCGGGCATCCTGCTTGAGCAGCCGTTCGCGCAGTTCGCGGTTGTCGGTCAGCAGGGATTCCCGCGACCGGAAGTGATCGACGCCGTTGCCGACTTCCGCCGGCGACGCGGCCATCCAGAGCACCGGCATCAGCGCCCACGACATCCACTGACGGACCGGTTCCAACCGCTGGCTGCCCTGGTTCTCGGCCACCATCAGCAAGATCGACAGCGACACGAAGAGGGTCAGCTTCAGACCGAGACCGGGGCCACGGGGAAACAGCGAATGGCGCGAGGAATCGCTAAGCGAGGTGTTCAAGGGCCGGGCGCAGAAGGCGTCTGCAGCGGAGTGCAGGAATCGCCAGAGAATAGGGTGCGATCGCCATCGCTACAACCGTTTACGAGCCGTTCACGGACCGTTTGCGGGTGGTCCGCCGGTCCGTGACGCGCCGCACAGCCGCTTTTGCAGGCGATCCGCCGCAGCGGCCCGGCGCAGCCGGCGCTGGCTGGCCGGCGCGACTGTGCCGACGATCAGTCGATCAGGTAGATGTCGCCCTTCTGGTCGAGCATGTCCAGCAGCATGCCGCCGCCGCGGGCGACGCAGGTCAGCGGGTCGTCGGCGATGATCACCGGCAGACCGGTTTCCTCCGACAGCAGCTTGTCGAGATCGCGCAGCAGCGCCCCGCCGCCGGTCAGCACGATGCCGCGCTCGGCGACGTCGGAACCCAGCTCCGGCGGCGTGCGTTCCAGCGCCTGCTTGACCGCCTTGACGATGCCGGCCAGCGGTTCCTGCAGCGCGTCGAGGATCTCGTTCGAGTTCATCGTGAAGTTGCGCGGCACGCCAGCGGCCAGATGGCGACCGACGATGTCGATTTCCTGCACTTCCGGCCCCGGGAAGGCGGTGCCGATTTCCTGCTTGATGCGCTCGGCCGTGGCTTCGCCGATCAGCATGTTGTACTGGCGGCGCACGTAGCTGACAATCGCCTCGTCGAAGCGGTCACCGCCGATGCGCACCGATTCGGCGTAGACGATGCCGTTCAGCGAGATCACCGCCACTTCCGAGGTGCCGCCGCCGATGTCGACCACCATCGAGCCGCGGGCCTCGGAAATCGGGATGCCGGCGCCGAGCGCAGCAGCGATCGGTTCCTCGATCACGTAGACCTTGCGGGCGCCGGCGTTTTCCACCGATTCCTTGATCGCGCGGCGTTCGACCTGGGTCGAGCCGTACGGCACGCAGACCACCACGCGGGTCATCGGCCGCATCACGCGGCCTTTCTGCACCTTGCGGATGAAGTGCTGCAGCATCTTCTCCGTCACCGTGTAGTCCGCGATCACGCCATCGCGCAGCGGGCGGATGGTGGAGATGTTGGTCGGCGTGCGGCCGAGCATCCGCTTGGCATCGATGCCGACCGCCTCGATCTTCTTCGCGCCGCGGCCGTCGAGGCGGATTGCCACCACCGAGGGTTCGTTCAGCACGATGCCTTCGTCGCGGACATAGACCAGCGTGTTCGCGGTGCCGAGGTCGATGGAAAGGTCGTTGACAAACAGGCGGCGGACGGCGTCGAACATCGCGATTTTTCGAAAGGACGGGGCGGGGAAGCGCGGATCGCGCAAACGTGAGACGGCGGGAAAAACGGCCGCGAGCACGACGGCGGACGCTGATTTGCGCGGAAATATACCTCAAGCGTTTGCCGTGCATGTTGCGCTGCGGGTGGCTGCCCGCGATCGTTTATCATCGCGGCACGCCGAAAAACCCGCATTTCCATGGCCGATGTCGTGGAAATGCTCCGTGTTCCGCATCTTTCCCGAACGCCATGTCCCTGACCCCCGAACAAGTGCGCCAGGTTGCCCACCTCGCCCGCCTGCAGCTGAACCCCGAACAGGTCGAGCCCTACGCCCGGCAGCTGACCGACATCCTCGGCATGGTCGATCGCCTGTCGGCGGCCGACACCGCTGGCGTCAGCCCGATGGCCCACCCGCTGGACATGGTGCAGCGTCTGCGGCCGGACGTGATCAGCGAAGCCGACCGCCGTGACGACTACCAGGCGATCGCGCCGGACACCCAGGACGGGCTGTACCTGGTGCCGAAAGTCATCGAATAGCCGTGATTGCGACCGGGTGAAGCCGGGTCGCAATCACTCGTGCGGTTCGAGCCAACGCGTGACGCGTCGCTCAGCCGCCCGCAAGACCGATTCCATCGAGAAATCATGCACAAGCATTCCATTGCCGAACTCGCTGCCGGCCTGCGCGAAAAGCGGTTTTCGTCGCGCGAGCTGACCCAGGCCTATCTGAAGCGCATCGACCGCTTCGATGGTGCGATCAACGCCTACGTCACCGTCACTGCCGAACGGGCGCTGAAGCAGGCGGATGCCGCCGATGCCCGGATCGCCGCTGGCGATGCCGGCCTGCTGACCGGCATCCCGCTCGGCCAGAAGGACATCTTCTGCAGCACCGGCGTCCGCACCGCCTGCGGCTCGCGGATGCTCGACAAGTTCATCGCCCCGTACGACGCCACCATCGTCGAAAAGCTCGATGCCGCCGGCATGGTCATGCTCGGCAAACTGAACATGGACGAATTCGCGATGGGCTCGTCGAACGAGACCTCGTTCTACGGCCCTGTGTCCAACCCCTGGGACAAGACCCGGGTGCCGGGCGGTTCCTCGGGCGGCTCGGTCGCCGCCGTTGCCGCCGGCCTGTGCCCGGTCGCCACCGCCACCGACACCGGCGGCTCGATTCGCCAGCCGGCTGCATTGACCAATCTCACCGGCATCAAGCCGACCTACGGCCGGATATCGCGCTACGGCATGATCGCCTTCGCTTCCAGCCTTGATCAGGCCGGCGTCGTCGCCCGTTCCGCCGAGGATGCCGCTCATGTGCTGCAGGCGATGTCCGGCTTCGATGCCAAGGACTCGACCAGCGTCGAGCGTCCGGTCGATGACCTGGTTTCAGGCCTCGGCCAGTCGATCAAGGGCCTGACCATCGGCCTGCCCAAGGAATACTTCGCCGACGGCATGGCCCCCGGCGTCCGCGCCCGGGTGGAGGAGGCGATCGCTACGCTCACGAAGATCGGCGTCAACTTCCGCGAGATCAGCCTGCCGAACTCGCCGCTCAGCGTGCCGACCTATTACGTCGTCGCTCCGGCCGAAGCCAGTTCCAATCTGGCCCGCTTCGACGGCGTGCGCTACGGCCACCGCGCCGAGGGTGCGAAGTCGTTGGAAGAGCTGTACAAGATGAGTCGCGGCGAAGGCTTCGGCACTGAAGTGCAGCGCCGGATCATGATCGGCACCTACGTGCTCAGCCACGGCTACTACGACGCCTACTACTTGCAGGCGCAGAAGGTCCGCCGGCTGATCTACGACGATTTCAAGCGCGCCTATGCCGACGGCATCGACCTGATCCTCGGTCCGACCGCCACCGATGTCGCCTTCAAGTTCGGCCAGAACAGCGACGATCCGGTCGCCATGTACCTGAACGACATTTACACCATCGCTGCCAACCTGGCCGGCATCCCGGCGATGAGCCTGCCCTGCGGCTTCGTCGACGGCCTGCCGACCGGCTTCCAGCTGATGGGCAACTTCTTCAGCGAAGCGCGGATGCTGAATGTCGCGCACCAGTATCAGCAGGCCACCGACTTCCACACCCAGTGGCCGACGGAGTACGCGTCATGAGTCAGATCCCGGAAGGTTGGGAAGCCGTCATCGGTCTCGAAGTGCACTGCCAGCTGTCGACGCAGTCGAAGATTTTTTCCGGTTCAGCGATCGCCTACGGTGCCGAGCCGAACACCCAGGCCAGCCCGATCGACCTCGGCATGCCCGGCATGCTGCCGGTACTGAACGTCGATGCGGTGAAGAAGGCGGTGACTTTCGGCCTGTCGGTCGGTGCCAAGATCGCGCCGCGCAGCGTGTTCGCGCGCAAGCACTACTTCTATCCGGATCTGCCGAAGGGCTACCAGATCTCGCAGTACGAGCTGCCGATCGTGTTCGAAGGCCATCTCGACATCGAGCTGGACGGCGGTGCCACCAAGCGCATCGGTATCACCCGTGCGCATCTGGAAGAGGATGCCGGCAAGTCGGTGCATGAAGGCTTCCAGAAGTCGTCGGGCATTGATCTCAACCGCGCCGGCACGCCGCTGATCGAGATCGTGTCTGAGCCGGACATCCGCACCGCGGCCGAAGCGGTGGCGTATCTCAAGAAGCTGCACCAGATCGTCGTTTACCTGGGCATCTGCGACGGCAACATGCAGGAAGGCTCGTTCCGCTGCGACGCCAACGTGTCGGTCCGCAAGGTCGGCGCGCCGAAGTTCGGCACCCGCACCGAGACCAAGAACGTCAACTCGTTCCGCTATGTCGAGAAGGCGATCGAGTACGAGATCGAGCGCCAGATCGAGGTGCTCGAGGCTGGCGGCACGATTCGCCAGGAAACCCGGCTGTTCAACCCGGACACCGGCGAGACGCGGGCGATGCGCTCCAAGGAGGACGCCAACGACTACCGCTACTTCCCGGACCCGGACCTGCTGCCGGTGGTCTGCACCGAGGAATACATCGCGGCGATCAAGGCCAGCCTGCCCGAACTGCCGGACGCCAAGCGCGCCCGCTTCGTCAAGGACTTCGGCCTGTCCGACTACGACGCCAAGACGCTGACCAGCTCGCGTGAGCTGGCCGCCTATTACGAGGCCGTGGTTGCCGCCAGCGGCGCGGAAGCCAAGCTGTGCGCCAACTGGGTGGCGACCGACCTGCTCGGCGCGCTGAACAAGCTGTCGAAGGAGATCACCGAATCGCCGATCAGCGCTGACGCGCTGGCCGGCATGCTCAAGCGCATCGCCGACAAGACCATCAGCGGCAAGCTCGCCAAGGATGTCTTCGAAGCGATGCTCAACGGCGAAGGCTCAGCCGACGACATCATCAAGGCCAAGGGGCTGGTCCAGATCACCGACGAGTCGGCGATCATCGCCGCGATCGACGACGTGATCGCCAAGAACCCGCAGCAGGTCGCCGACTACCGCTCGGGCAAGGACAAGCTGTTCGGCTTCTTCGTTGGCCAGGCGATGAAGGCGACCCAGGGCAAGGCCAATCCGGATGCGCTGAACCGCCTGCTCAAGGAACGCCTCGCCGGCTGACCCGCACCATGAACCAGCTGATTCCGTTCCAGTTCGCGAACCACATCGCGCACGGCGCGTTTGTCGTCATCGACGAAGGCGTAGCGGCGATGATGGATCACCGCGCCTATCCGCCGTCGGTGCGCGAGCTGATCGGCCAGGCGCTGGCGGCGATGCCGCTGCTGGCCACGCACACGCGCTTCGAAGGCCGCATCAACCTGCAGTTCCAGAGCGAGCAGGCGATCAAGCTGCTGGTCGCCCAGGTGCTGCAGGCCGAGGCCGCGCCGCTGACGGTGCGGGCAATGGCCAAGGTGTCGAGCGTGGTGGCCAAGGACGAGTCGAATCTCGGTTATCGCGACATGCTCAGCCACGGCATCCTGGCGCTGATGCTGGAGCCGTCGGACAGCGACCAGCCCTCACGGCAGGCGATGGTGCCGATCGATGGCGCCAGCCTCGCCGAATCGCTGGAAGGCTATTTCGACCAGAGCGAGCAGCTGCCGACGCTGATCCGTCTCGGTGCCACCCGCGACCGCGTGGTCGGCTTCATGCTGCAGCGCCTGCCGCTGGAGCACACCAAGGCGACGCAGGAAAGCTGGGAGCATCTGGCGATCCTGGCCAACACGCTGAACGCTGACGAACTGCTCAGCGCGCCGCCGGAAACGCTGATGCGCCGGCTGTTCGCCAACGAGGACTGGGGCTTCCATCCGCCGCAGGCAATCCATGTCGCCTGCCGCTGCTCGCGCGAAGGCATCTCGCTGCTGCTGCTGTCGCTGGGCCGCGAGGAGGTCGACAAGATCGTCGCCGAGCAGGGCAAGGTCGAAGTCACCTGCGAATTCTGCGGCAAGGCCTACGTCTATTCGCGCAGCGATGCGGCCACGCTGTTCGTCGCCGAGGGCAGCGAGCAGTCCGTGCTCAAACACTGATGATCCTCCCGAAGTACGAGGTCGCCGCGTCCCGCATCCCGATGGCCGGCAAGGGCCTGTTCCTTGCCGAGGACTGCGCCCGGGGGCGAGTCATCATCGCCCCGGACAACATCCACACGGTCTGGCCGGAAACGAAGCTGCGCCAGTTCCCGGCCGATTCGATCGAGGCGGAATCGAGCGTCCGCTGGTTCGAGGACTGGTACTCGCTGACGCCGGAATGGTCGGACGAGTGCTACGTCAACCACAGCTTCACGCCGACCGCGCTGTGGCACCTCGGCTTCATCTTCGCCGCTGCCGACCTGCCGGCCGGCACCGAGATCACGGTCGACTACCGGCTGGTGATCGGCAGCGGCGAAGTGATGCCGTTCCGCGATTCGGCCAGCGGCCGCGAGATCGTCGGCCTGCCGTGGCAGGACAACCTGCGGCTGTCGGCCGCCGCGCTGCTGCAGCTGATCGGCTGAAACGCCTCTGCCGCAAGCACGCAAGGGCGCCGTGGCGCCCTTACGTGCAGTGCCGTCAGGACCCGATCAGTCGTCGTTGACGATGGTGCCGATGCCTTGGCCATCGGCAATCGTCGCGCCGCCGGTGGCATTGCTCAGGTTGACGAAGAAGGTCTCGGTCGGCTCCACCGTGGTGTCGCCGCGCACCGGCAGGCTGGCCGTGCGCGAGGTCTGGCCCGGCGCAAAGCTCAGCGTCACCGTGCCGCCGGTGTAGTCGGAGCCGGCGGTGGCCGTGCCGTTGGCGGTGGTCGCGGTGACCCCCACGGTGCTGCTCGCCGCCGCCGACAAGGTCACCGTGAAGGTGATGTTGCGGGTGCCGCTATTGCCTTCGGTGACCGAGACGTCGTTGATCCGCAGGCTCGGCGCCGCCGGGGCGGTGTCGTCGTTGACGATGGTGCCGACGCCCTGGCTGTCGGCAATCGTCGCGCCGGTCGGGCTGCTCAGGTTGACCAGGAAGGTCTCGTCCGCTTCCACCGTGGTGTCGCCGTTGACGGTGATGCTGAACGTCTGGCTGGTGACGCCGGCCGCGAGGGTGACCGTGCCGGTGCCGGCCAGGTAGTCGCTGCCGGCGGTCGCCGTGCCATTGGCGGTGGCGTATGACACCGACACCGGGCTGCTGGCCGCTGCCGACAGGCTCAGCGTGAACGTCGCCGCCCGTGTGCCGCTGTTGCCCTCGGTGACCGAGACATCGTTGATCGTCAGGCTCGGCGGCGGCGCCGCGTCGTCGTTGAGGATGGTGCCGATGCCCTGGCTGTCGGCAATCGTTGCGCCGCCGGTGGCATTGCTGAGATTGACGAAGAAGGTTTCGTCCGGCTCGGCCGTGGTGTCGCCGCGGACCGGCAGGCTCACCGTGCGCGAGGTCTGGCCGGCGGCGAAGCTGAGCGTGGTGCTGCCGCCGGTGTAGTCGGAGCCGGCGGTCGCCGTGCCGTTGGCGCTGGCGGCGGCCACGGTCACCGTGCCGGTTGCGGCCCGCGACAGGCTGACCGTGAACGTCAGGTTGCGGGTGCCGCTGTTGCCTTCGGCAATCGAGACATCGTTGATGCTCAGGGCCGGCGGCGCTGCCGGCGCATCGCAGACCGACGGCGTGATCCCGAGCGAGAACGCCCGCACGCTGCCGGTGTCGGCGGCCGCGAAATCCTGCACCTGCAAGGTCCAGGTGCCGGCGGCGCTCTTGCCGTCGAAGGCGCTCAAGGCGGCGTTCGGCTTGAAGCTGCCGGTGTACGGCGCGCTGCCGGTGGTCTGGATGCTGCCGCCGGTGCTGTCGTCGTCGAGCAGCGTCTGGCAGAAATTGTTGCCGCCGGCGCCGACATTGCTGATCACCGGCACCAGGGTGCCGTCCGGTCCCAGCAGCCGTACCTGCAGATCGCCGAGATAGGTGTGATCGATGCCCACCGTCGTGGCGCCGGCCGCCGCGCTGCAGGCGCTGCCATCAATGCTCAGATCGATGTCGCCGATCGCGCCCGACAGCGCCGGCACCGTGACCGGCAGGCTGGCATTGGCGCCCGGACCGGCGTTGCTGCCGTCGGCAATGGCGACCACCGGGCCGCTGTAGCGGAAGGTCTGGCGGCTGCCGAGGTTGCCGGTCGAGGTGCTCAGCGGGAACGGCTGCGGGCTGTTGGCGCCGCTGTAGGTCGCCGTGAGCAGCAGCGCCAGCGGCCGGCCGCAGAGGTAGTTCGATTCGACCCTGAACCGGAAGGCCGTGCTGTTGGCGGCGCTGGCGTTCGGCGCCAGGTTCGGGTAGCTCGACACGCTGTCGAGGATGGTCAGCCCGGTGGTCGACGGCGCACTCAGCGTGCCGCTGATCGATGCGGCGGTGGCCGCGCCGACGTTGCGCAGCGGAATCGATACCGACCAGGTCTCGTTCGGCTCGATGGCGTTGTCGCCATCGCCCGATACCTGCGTGTAGACCGCGTTGCCGACCGCCAGCACCGCCTGCGGCGTGGCGCCGACGGAGGCCAGCGCCGGCCCCGGCATGACGATGCCGAAGCCGGTCGAGCGATCGACACCCGGCGCTTCGATGTCGATCGCCGTCGAGGTCAGCGCGGTGCGGACCTGGGCCGGCGTCAGCGCCGGCGCGCTGGATTTCAGCAGCGCGGCGATCGCGGCGGCATGCGGCGCGGCGGCCGAGGTGCCGTAGAAGGTGCTGAAGCCGGGCGCCGAGGTGCTGACGCCATCGGCGGCGGTCAGGTCCGGCTTCTGGCGCAGCGTGCCGCCGGTGGTGCTGCGATTGCCGGGCGTGATCTCCGCGCCGTTCGGCCGCAGGATGATCCGGCGCGGGCCGTCGGAGCTGAAGCTTTCGGTGGCGTTGACGGCGGTGAAGGCGTTCGGGAACGGCCCCGGTGGCGTGCTGCCGTCAAACGGGGTCAGCGCCGGCGTCGCCGCCAGGCTGAAAGCGGCGGCGGCCGCGCTGTGGCCGCGCGTGGTGCCGGCCGTGCTGAGCGCCGGATCGACCTTCCCCCGGAAGGCGATCAGGTTGAACATCGGCGGCGCGGTCGGGCCGGCTGCGAAGCGGTTGACGACCAGCCGGCTGCCGTTCGGCACGTTGGTCACGCGCTCGTAGGCGCGGTCGTTGCCGCCGCTGCCGTTCTGGCGGCTCATCGACGAACCGGTGACCGAACTCAGCGCGCCGTCGAGCACGTACAGGTCGTAATCGGTGGCAGCGGTGCCGCCGCTCAGCGTGTAGTGCTCGGCCCAGGTCAGGATCGCGCCGGCCGACGCGGCTTCGGTCACCCGCAGGGAATTGCCGCCGTCGCCGAAGTCGTGCAGCGGCCCGATGCCGGCCAGCGGCGTCGGGTTGGCGACGGTGCTGGCCTTGAAATCACCTTCCCAGGTGCCGGAAGTGCCGTCGGTCTTGTTGCCCTCGTTGCCGGCCGAGGAGAAATACAGCACGCCGGCGGCCGTCACGTCGTTGACCGCCACGGCCACCGGTCCGTCCTGGAACGGCGATTCATCGAAATAGAGGATGTCGTCGACGATCACCGTGCAGCCGCTGGCGGCCAGCGCACGGATGTTGTCGGCGAAGCTGGCTTCGCTGATGAAGGCGGTGGCGAAGCCGAGTGCGGCGCCGGGCGCCAGGTCGTGGATGATCTCCAGCATCGCGGTACCTTCATCGCCGGTGCCGGACTGGCCCGGCAGCACGTCGACGGCCGGCAGGTCGCCGCTGGCCTGGGCGGCGGCCAGCGAGGTCACGCCATCGGACAGCACGCACACCTTCTGGCCGGCGCCATTGGCGCCATAGCTGGCCCGCGCCAGATTGGCGGCATGCGCCTCGATGCCTTCCGAGCGGTCCAGCGCATGGGTCGTGGCCGGCACCGCATCGGCAATCAGCGTCACCTGCTTGAGCGCGGCAAGCGCCATCAGGTCGGCCAGCGGAATGCGCGCGCGGACCGTCTGGTGGCGGTAGGCGGCGTCCTTCGGCGACACCAGCACCGCCTTCAGCTCGACGAGCTTGCGAAGCACGGCATCGGTGTCGTCGCGGCCGGCGATGCCGATGTCGACCGTGTAGCGGCCGTCCTTGCCGGCCGCCAGATACTGGTAGGCGGGCAGTTGCGCCAGCCTTGCGTCGCCGCGCTGCCGGAGCAGCGCCATGTACAGCGCGGTGTCGAGCTTGTCCTCGATCGCCGTGCGCGCCTGCTTGATCTGCTGCAGCGTGGCGATCTGCGTGGCGGCGCTGGCCTGCAGCGTCGGCGCCGCCTGCGCGTGCGCGGCGCCGGCCAGCAGCAGCGCGCCCGCTGCGGCGGAGGTGGTCATCCATCCGCGACGGTTCAGTCCCCGCTGACGTCGGCTGTTGTTGTCCATGCTGTGCTGCCTCCCGAAATGGTGTTCGAACGGCGCTGCGGTATCCGGCTCGCAGGCTGCGCCGGTGTAGCACGGTGCTGTCGCGATGTGATCCGTACGTCATCGCGAGGTGTGCCGTTTGTCACGGTTCGCTCGCAGAATCCGTCGCCGTCGATCGGCCAGGGACTTGTATCTGGAAAATCCCGCTGGCGCGCGCGGGCTGCTCAGACTGTCGTTGCCCGTCGTGACCCGCCGCGGCGGCGTCCAAAGGAAAAGGGGCTGCCGGATGAATCTCCGGCAGCCCCCTGGCTTGCGCTCAAGGTGGCGGCGCAGCCGCCACGGTGGCCCGGCTCAGGTGCCGTTGCCCGACAGGTTGATGACGGTCGGGCTGTCCGGGGCGTTGCTGGTGATGGTCACCGAGCCCGGCCGCGCGCCGGTGGCGGTCGGCCGGAAGGTGCCGGTCAGCGCGCAGGTGGCGCCAGGGGCCAGCGAGCGCGGGCAGTTGCTGGTGCCGGCGTAGTCGCCGGTCAGGCGGATGCCGGTGATCGCCAGCGGTGCAGTGCCGGAGCTGGTGATGACCAGCGAACGCTCGGGGCTCGAGGTGCCGACCCGGACATTGCCGAAGTTATAGCTGCGGGTCTGCACGGTGATGCCCGGCACGCCGGCGGCGGCATCGTCATTGGCGATGGTGCCGATGCCCTGCGCGTCGGCGATCGTCGCGCCAGTGGGGCTGCTGAGGTTGACGAACAGCGTTTCGTCCGGCTCGACCGTGGTGTCGCCGTTGATGGTCACCGAGACCGTCCGCGTCAGCTGGCCGGCGGCGAAGCTCAGGCGGCCGCTGGTGGCGACGTAGTCCGAGCCGGCGGTGGCCGTGCCGTTGGCGGTGGCGTAGCCGACCGAGACCTCGCTGGCGGCGGCTTCCGACAGCCGCACCGTGAAGGTCATCAGCGAGGTTCCGGCATTGCCTTCGGTCAGGCGGGCGTCGTTGATCGAGAACGCGCGCAGCGGTGCCGTCAGCTCGATGGTATCGGTGACCGGATCGGCCGCCTGGCCGGCGCGGTTGCGGAACTGCACGGCGACGGTCTTGGTCCCCGGCGCATCGGACAAGGTGACGTTCTTGCTGGTCGCGTACGGCTCCCAGCCTTCGCTGTCGACGACGCCGTCGGTGGCGACGCGCATGTCGAGGATGCCGGTTTCCCCGTCGGCGGCCGACAGCGTCAGCGTCACGCTGGTGGTCGCGGTCGAGGTGGCGCCGTTGTTGATGCTCACCGAGCCGGTCGGCGCGGTCCTGTCGGAGTACACGGTGTAGCCGCCGAAGCCGCCGATCTTGTTGGTGACCACGATGCCGGCGAAGCCAGTGGCGGGCGGCGTGAAGCTGATCGATTCGGCGGCACCGGAACCGCCGGCGCTGGAAATGGCGGCGGCAGCCGCACGGCCACGCACCCAGGTCGAGGAATCCGGCGTCGAGGTGAAGGCCAGCAGTTCGAGATCGTTGAACCCGGTCGGCACCACGCGGATGTACTGCGGGACGCCGGCGGTGACCGGTGCGTCGTAGATGCGCAGCACGTGGGTGCCGTCCATCACGTCATCGAGCTGGCCGTTGAGCACCCGGCCCGGAATCGAGGTTTCGATCCGGTAGCGCCCGGTGCCGTTGCCGAAGATGCTGGCCTGCGGGTAGTCGACGCCCTGCGGACGGCGGCTGATGTTGTTGTCCTGCGCGATGACGTCGATGGCGCCGGCGCCGGCGGCGCTGGTGGCCAGCAGCCCGGTGCCTACACCGGAATCGAACAGCTGCAGGTCGACGTCGAGCGCGGCGTTGTCCGGCCGCACGGCGACGGCCGACCAGTAGCTGCGGTTGGCGTTGTAGTTGAAACCGTGCGGAATCGGCCGCGGCTGGCGGTATTCGCGCGGCGCGAAATCGGTCAGCGTCACGTTGTTCAGGTTGGCGGCGGCCAGCACGTCGATCCGCCGCTTGACCCGGTTGCCGGCACCGGCACGGGTATCGGTGATCGGCTTGCCGGTGTTCAGCAGCAGCGCCCGGGTCTCGGATACCGACCGGTTCTGCTGCGACTGCAGCAGCGCGAAGGCACCGGCCACATGCGGCGTCGCCATCGAGGTACCGCTCTTGATGCCGAAGGCGTTGGTCGGCACCGACGAGGTGATGTCGCTACCCGGTGCCAGCATGTCGAGATAGTCGACGCTGTTCGAGTAGCTGGCGACGGTATCGTCCTTGTTGGTGGCGCCGATCACCACGGCCGAGGAAATGCAGCCCGGCGTGCTGACCGAATCGGTGTAGCCGTTGTTGCCGGAGGCAATCACGGTGGCGATGCCGGCCGCGCGCAGGTTGTCGATGGCCGGCTTGCGCGAATCGGAATCGCAGAAGCCGGTGTTGCGGCCACCGCCGAGGCTCATGTTGACGGCGGCGATCGAGTAATTGAAGCGCTGGCTGTAGACGTACTCCAGCGCTGCCACCTGGTCGTCAGTGCGTGAAAGCGTGCAGGGGCTGGACTTGCCGAGGGCGCTGCAGTCGCTGCCGGTGAACCGCGTGAAGACCTGCACCGGCATCACCCGGGCGCTGCGAGCAATGCCCTCCAGCGAGGTGAAGCCGGCCTGGGAGGCGCCGGTGGCGATGCCTGCCACGTGGGTGCCGTGGTCGCAGCCCGGTGCGTAGGTGCAGGCGGCGGCAGAGCCGGCGCCGGACTGGCGCGCGGTGCCGTTCGGGCAGTTGCCATTGCCCGAGAAGCAGGATTCGGCCACGTAGGCGCGCAGGAACGGATGGTTGAGGTCGATGCCGGTGTCGAGCACCGCCACCACCCAGCCGGCGCCGCCAACGCCGCGATCGAGCAGGTCGGCGGAGCCGACCAGCGGCGCGCTGTCGGCCAGGTCCGGCGCCGACAGTTCGACTTCCTGGATATCGGCGACGTCCGGCAGCAGCGACAGTAGTTCCAGCGCCTTGGCGTCCAGCTTCAGCGACAGCTGGGGCACGTACTGGTAACGGTGCAGCACGCGGTGTTCGCGGCCGGCCAGCGCGCTGATGACGTTCTGCTGCAGGCGGGCGATCTGGCTGCGCTGGGCATTGGTGGCGGCGTCGGACAGCAGGCCTTCCGGCGTCATCGTCATCTTCAGCGTCACGATCGCGTCAATCGGCCCGCGCGCGGCCTTCTCGATCAGCCGGGCAAGGGCCGCGCGATCGGTGCTGCGCAGCCGGAAGTCGGACACCTTGAGCTTCGGGTCGCGCGCCAGCTCGGCGGCGGACACCGGGAAGCCGGGACGGCCGGTCGCTGCGGCGTACGGGCCGATGTAGGGGGCATTGGTCTTGTCGTCGGCCTTGGTGCCGCGCAGGTCGCGCAGCACCGCCGGCAGTTCGACCGCCCGGGTCTCGCCCGGCTCGACCTGATAGCCCGCCGGGATCGGCTTGGCCGGCACGCCGCCGGCGGCGAGGGCGGCTGCGCTGGCGCCGCTGGCCAGCAGCGCCAGGGTCAGTTGTCTCAGCCGCCGCGTGTATGTCTCTCTCATGTCTGTTCTCCCTGTCATGGTTGCAGCCCGGCCGGCAGTCGCCGGCGTTTATCAGATGCGCTCCCGGTTGCCCGGACTAAGTCAATGAATTGTCATTGCGCCCTGCGCTTACCTGCCGCGCTGCGGTTCACAGTTGGCGCGCGTCTGCCGGTCGTCTGTGGTCTGGCGCACATTGGCCGCCGCGCCCGCTGGCGACGTTCGCAGCCGGGAAGCACGGGTCGGACGATGCCGACGGGCTGTTGTTCGAGCCTGAAGAAAATCTGAAAAAATCCTGAAATCGCGGTTTTGGGCCGCGCCGGCCGAGAACCCGGTCGCAATTCGCCCGCCCGGAACCGATTCCTGCCACCTTGCCGATGCCGCCGTGACCACCCGCCCGACCCCTGCTGCCGCCGGCGATCCGCCGTTGATCTGGCATTTTGCGAACGCGGTACTGAACGAGCGGACGCTTGAGCTGCGGGTGGGGGGAGCGCTGGTGCAGCTGGAGCGCAAGCCGGTGGAGCTGTTGCGCCAGCTGCTGCGCAACGCCAACGAAGTGGTCACCCGTGACGAGCTTCTGGAGGCGGTGTGGCCGGGCCGGATCGCCACCGAAGCGTCGCTGGCCAAGGCGGTCAGCCGGGTACGCCAGGAACTGGGTGACAGCGAACAGACCCTGATCCGCACGGTGCACGGCTACGGCTACCGGCTGGTCGCCGAAGTCCGGGTCGAACGCCCGGACGGCGAACGGGACGCCCCGGCCGCACCGCGCGGTTTTGCCTTCCAGCCCGGCATGGCCGTGCCGGAGCGGCCGCAATGGCAACTCAAGCAGCACCTTGCCAGCGGCGGGCAGGGCGAGGTCTGGCTGGCCGAACAACCAAAGAGCGGCGAACGCCGGGTCCTGAAGTTCGTTGCCGATGCCGGTGGCCTGCTGGCGCTGAAGCGGGAAATCACCCTCTACCGGCTGCTGCGGGAAGCCATCGGCCCGGCCGCGCGAGCGGTACGGCTGATCGACTGGAACCTTGAAACCGAACCGTTCTTCACCGAATCCGAATACATCCCCGGCGGCAACTTCGTGCACTGGGCTGCCGCCCGAGGCGGCCTGGCGCAAATCCCCATCGCCATCCGTCTGGAACTGCTGGCCCAGGCGGCCGACGCACTGGCCGCCGCCCACGGCGTCGGCGTGCTGCACCGGGACCTCAAGCCGCAGAACCTGCTGATCGACGACCGCGACCCGGCCGCCCCGGAAGTCCGGCTGGCCGACCTCGGCAGCGGCGGCCTCAGCGAACCGACCGCGCTCGACCGCTACGCGATCACCCGGATGGGCCTGACCGAGCGGCTGGCGGCGGACTCCAGCGGCGACAGTGGCACCCCGATCTACCGGGCGCCGGAACTGCTGGCCGGACAGATGCCGACCGCCCGCGCCGACATCTACGCGCTCGGCGTGATGCTCTACCAGTGCGTCGTCGGCGACTTCAGCCGACAGATGGCCGTGGGCTGGGAAGCCGACATCGACGACCCGGTACTGCGCGCCGACATCGCCAGTGCAGCGGCCGGCAACCCGCTGCTGCGGCTTGCCGATGCGGCCGAATTTGCCCACCGGCTGCGCGATCTTGAAGCCCGACGCGCCGCCTGGCAGGCGGCCGAAGCCCGCCGCGAAGCCGATCGGCAAGCCCTGGCTGCATCCGAACGCCGGCGCCAGGAAAACGAACGGCTGCGCGCCCGGCGCTTCTGGCTGCGCGCCACCGTCGCCGTGCTGATGGTCGGGCTCGGCGTCAGCCTGTCGCTGTATCGCGACGCCGAGCAGGCGCGGCGGCGGGCCGAGGCGGCCGCGACGACGGCCGAGGCGGTGACCCGCTATTTCACCGACGACCTGATCGACATCGCCGCCACCCACGACGCCAAGACGCTGACCGTCGACCAGCTGTTCGTGAAGCTGGCCGAAGCGGCCGACGAGCGGCTGGGCGCCGAACCGGCCGCCGAGGCCCGGGTCCGCACCGCGCTGGCCTTCACGCTGGTCTACCTCAGCAATGCCGATGGCCAGTCGGAAACGCAGATCCGCAAGGCCTTCGCACGCCTGCTCGACATCGCCCGCCACGACCTACCGCTGGCCTGGCGGACGATGGCCGACGTGGTCTACAGCGACTTCACCCGGGCGCTGTCGAACGACGGCGTGCACCAGTTCATCGGCCTGCTCGACGACATCGAACGGCAGCTCGGCGGCCGTTCCGACTTCAACCGCGATGCGCTGGCGGACTTCCGCATCAAGCTGGCCTTCGAGCTGGGCGCCTATCGCAACGATCCGCAGGCCGGGCTGGCGCTGCTTGAGCGCCTGCGGCCGACGCTCGATGCGGCTTCGCCGCGGGCGCTCGACGAACGCATCGTGCGCGCCAAGCTGCTGTCGCTGACCGGCCAGCCGCAGGCCGCCGTGGCGCTGTACCGGGCGATGCTGCCGGCCGCTGGCCAGGAAGGCGAATGGCCCGGCTGGCTGTCGCTGGCCTACGTCAAGGCCGAGCTGGGCGCGCAGCTGATCGAGACCGGCGAGCTCAAGGCCGCCGCCGACGTGCTGGCCGCCTATGCCGAGACGACGGCGTCGCTGAAGCTGGAAGACAGCCTGCCAGCCATGAAGGCGCGGCTGCTGATCGGCCAGCTGCGGCTGGCCGAAGGCCGCGCGGCCGAAGCGCTGGCGCTGCTCGGCGCCGCGCAGGCCCAGAGCCATCGGCGGGTACGCGACAGCTGGACGGTGCTGGCCCCGAAGCTGGCCGAAAGCGGCAGCCTGGTGGTCGACGCCGCGCTGCTGGCCGGGCAACCGGCGGCGGCGCTGGCGGCGGCGCGCGAGAGCGCCGACGACGTCCGCCTCGGCAGCGCCCGCAATCAGGACTCCGGCCCGACGCCGGCGCAGTTCATGGTGTCGCTGCGGCTGGCCGATGCGCTGCTCGCCAGCCGCCAGACCGCGCAGGCGGCCGAGCTGCTGGCAGCGCTCGACGCGCGCGCCATCGCCGCCTTCGGCCCGGACAACCTCTACCGCGCCGAGCAGCTGCGGGTGGCGGCGGTGCTGGCGCGGGCAACCGGCGCGACCGCCGAGGCCAAACGCCAGTTCGACGCTGCCGACGCGATGCTGATGCGGATCGGCGGCGCCGGCAGCTGGCGACTGGCGCGACTGCGGGCGGCGCGGGCCGCCTCAGCGCCGGCCGCTGGCTGATCCGCGCGGCCAGTCGCCGCCGTCGGCCTCCGGCCGGCGCACGCGCAGCCCTTCCGGACGGCTCGCCGAACCCGGCCTCAGCAGACGGGTCGGGCGCCGGCGCGGCCCGCCGGCTGGCATCCGTGTCTGCCCGTACAGCGCCAGTGCGCGAACCGCCGTCGTGCAGGCCGGCAGGTCGTGCTGCTCGATCGCCAGCGCCGCGATGATCGCCGCCAGCGCGCTGCGGCAGGCCTCGCGGACCGGGGCGGGCAGCGCCCGCTCGGCGTCGTCCTGGACCTGCCAGTGCTCGATTTCGGAGGCCAGCAGGCGCGTGTAACCGGCCAGTGCCTGGTCGTCGCCGTAGCCGGACAGCGCCTGGCGCAGCAGGGCGATGCGCGGCAGCCGCCGGTTCTCGGCGTCGGCGCGGTACTGGCGTGCGCGCAGGTCGTCATGCCAGCGGCGCAGGGCATCGCGATCGCCGGCCGGCGGCTCCGCATCGGCGGCGCAGCGGGCAGAATCGACGGCGCGGCAGCCGGCCGCGAGTGGCGCCGGATCACGGGCGAGCGGGGAGGTCATGGCAGCAGCGCATCCGGGCAGTTCAGGTCCGGCCGATCATCGAAGCGGGTCGGCGGGAAGTCCTGACGGAATTCCGAAAGTTTCCGAATGCGGTCCGAACCCGGCTGCGCGGCGTCGGCAAGTGCCTGATCTGAAAGGCATGAGCGAATCGAAGAAGCTGGCCCGTGGCGTACGTGCCGCCCGCTGACCCGGCCCCGTCACGGCCATCGTCCGGGCTGCGCTCCGGACGCCTCTGGCAGTTCGCCGGCATCCGTTTCGACGAGGCCAGCCGGACGCTGCTGATCAACGACGCGCCGGTGGCGCTCGAATCACGGCCGCTGGAACTGCTGCGGCTGCTGCTCGAACACGCCGGCGAGCTGATCACCAAGGACGAGATCATGGACGCCGTCTGGCCCGGCCGCGTGGTCACCGAGGCCAGCCTGACCAAGTGCGTGGCGCGCCTGCGCCAGGTGCTCAACGACAGCGGCCAGACGCTGATCCGCACCGTGCACGGCTACGGCTACCGGCTGGTGGCCGAGGTCGACGTGCAGCGGTCGGGGGCGCCGGCGGCGACCGACGATCCCGGCTTCGGCCTGGCCGTCGGCGCACCCGTGCCGCAGCGGCCGAACTGGCGCTGTGTCGAACGGCTGCTCGGCGGCGGCATCGGCGAGGTCTGGCTGGCCGAGCAGTCCCGCAGTCACGAGCGCCGCGTCTTCAAGTTCGCCCGCAGCGGCGTCCAGCTGACGGCGCTGAAGCGCGAGATCACGCTGTTCCGGGTACTCAACGACAGCCTCGGCCCGCGCGACGATCTGGTGCGGATCAGCGACTGGAATCTCGACGAGGCGCCCTATTTCATCGAGCTGGAATACAGCCCGGACGGCAACCTCGCGGCCTGGGCGGCCCGCGAGGGCGGCATCGGCAACTTGCCGATGGCCGAGCGCCTGCGGCTGATCGCCGAGATCGCCGATGCGCTGGCGGCGGCTCATTCGGTCGGCGTGCTGCACAAGGATCTGAAGCCGGCCAACGTGCTGATCCGGCGCGGACCCGACGGCCGGCCGCAGATCCGCCTGACCGATTTCGGCAGCGGCCGGCTGTTCGACAGCGCCCGGCTCGACGCACTCGGCATCACCCGGCTCGGGCTAACCCGGGGCGATGCCGGCGACGATGCGTCCAGCGGCGGCACGCCGCTGTATCTCGCCCCGGAACTGCTGACCGGCCAGCCGCCGACCGTGCGCGCCGATCTCTACGCGCTCGGCGAGATGCTTTACCAGTTCATCGTCGGTGATCTGCGCCGGCCGCTGGCGCCGGGCTGGGAGGCGGACATCGGCGACGAACTGCTGCGCGAGGACATCCTGCTCGCCGCCGCCGGCGATCCCGGCCGCCGGCTGGCCGATGCCGCGACGCTGGCGGAGCGGCTGCGCAGCCTCGATGCCCGGCGCGAGCAGCGGCAACGGGCGCGGGCTGCCGAGGCCGAAAGCCTGCGGCTGCAGCAGGCCCTGAGCCGCGCCAGCGCCCGGCGCGGTCTGCTGCGGGCGCTGGCGATCACGGCGGTGGCGGCGCTGGCGGTGACCAGCTGGCTGTACTGGCGGGCCGATGCCGCCAGCCGCCGCGCCGTGCAGGAAGCCGCCAACGCCCGCGCCGTCACCGACTTCCTGACCCGCGACGTGCTGTCGGCCGGCAACCCGCTGCTGGCCGCCGATCCGGCGCTGCGGGTCCGCGATCTGCTGGGCACCGCCGCCGCCGATCTCGACCGCCGCTTCGCGGCCGGCAGCCTGCCGCGTGCGGCGATCGAGGAGGCGATCGGCCAGGCCTGGGTCGGGCTGTCCGACACCGCGCGGGCGCGGCCGCTGCTGGAAGCGGCGTTCGCCACCCGCAAGCGCCTGCTCGGGCCGGGCCATCCGGACACGCTGGCGGTGCAGATGAGCCTGATCGAACTGCTCGATGTCGAGGACGACCTGCCGGCCGTGCAGGCCGGCACCCTGGCGGTGCTGGACGCCGCCCGCGCCGCCGGCACGCTGAGCCCGGAACTGGAACTCAATGCCCGGCAGTCGCTGATCGCCGTCGACTGCATGCGCCGGCGGCTGCCGGAAGCCTGCCTGGCGCCGGAACAGGCGCTGCTGGCCGAAGTGCGCCAGCGGCTCGGGCCCGGCCACGAACTGGCGATCTCGGTGGCCAACGACGTCGCCTTCGACCTCGCCGATGCGCAGCGTTTCGACGAAGCGATCCCGCTGGCCCGCGAGGTGCTGGCGCTGACCCGGGCGACGTTCGGCGATCGCCACCTGCTGACGGCGTCGCGGCAGCGCCGGCTGGGCACGGTGCTGAACAAGGCGGGCCGCTACGACGAAGCGGTGCCGGTGCTGCGCGAGGCGCGCGAGCGCACGCTGGCTGCCACCGGCCGGGAGAACGAGTACAGCATCACCGCCGCCAACGACCTCGCTTATGCCTGGCTGAAGCTCGGCCGTCCGGCGGAGGCGCTGCCGCTGTTCGAGGCCGGCGTCGCCTACCAGCGCGCCAAGGGCAGCGAAACGCCGAAGCTGGCGCGCAGCCTGAACCACGTCGCCACCACACTGGCGGCGCTCGGCCGGCATCGCGAGGCGGCGCAGCTGCAGCAGGAGACGCTGGCTATCGACCGCCGCGTCGCCGGGCCCGATCACCCGGACACGCTGACCCACGCGATCAACGGCGCGCGCTTCCTGGCCGATGCCGGCGACCTGCCGGCGGCGCTGGCCCTGGCCGACGACACGCTGGCGCGGGCGCGGCGTGTCTATCGCGGCGGCGAATGGGATCTGGGCTGGTATCTGGCCCGAGCCGGCGAATTGCACGCGTCCGCTGGACAGCGCGAGCAGGCGCGCGCGCTGCTGCAGGAAAGCATCGGCACGCTGACCGCGGCGCTGGGTCCGGGGCACGCCCACACTCAGCAGGCGGTGGCGACGCTGGCGGCGCTGCACTGAGCGGCGGACCCCGCCGCATCAGCACCGCCGGCCGGCCGAGCCGGGCCGGTGGCCGGATCGCGAAGCTCAGAAGCTGCCGTTGGCCGGCTTCAGCGCATCGCGCTGCTTGCGCAGCGATTCGTACTCCACTTCCAGCGCCCGCAGTTCGGCCAGCGCCCGCACTTCCTCGACCTTGCGCTCGGCCAGATAGATCCGGGCCGCGCCGTTCTGCGGATCGTGCTGGCTGGCGTCGGCGGACTGCAGCAGCGCTTCGGCCTCGACGATCTCGTTCTGAACCCGGGCCGCGAGAGCAGGATCGCTGCGCAGCGTCAGCAGCGCGGCGCGGATGCGGGCGACGGCGGCGGTGGACGGCTCGACGCCGGGCGGCGCCGCTTCGGCCGGCGCCGAGAACGACGGCAGCTTGAGCGATGGCAGGTTCAGGCTGCTGCAGGCCGACAGGCCGAGCAGCAGGGCGGCGGCGGCCAGCGGCCGGATCGCAGTCGGCCTCATGGCGTGGCCTCCGGCGGCGCGGTCTCGGAGGTTTCGGGTACCACCACTGGCGCGGCCGAAGGCGACAGCGCGGCGATCTCGCGTTTCAGCGACATCGTCAATGCCGACAGCCGGGCGCGTTCGGCGCGCACCATGCCCAGTTCGGCATCGGCCTTGGCACGGGCGGCGAACCAGCGCGAGGCGATATCCGCTTCCTTGCTGCCGGACGAGGCCCGGGCCTGGGCCAGGTTCTCGCGGGCGGCTTTCCACGACGCCGGATCGTAGTCGCCGATCCGCGCCCGCTCGGCGCGCGCCACGGCGGTTTCCGCCTCGGCCAGTGTGGTGCCCGGCTTGGCGTTCTTGCCGGCGCAGCCGGCGAGCGCCAGCAGCGCGCTCAGGCCAGCCGCCGCCAGCGGTCTCGACGACGGCCGCGACGCGGCCGGAAATCTGTTGATCATCAAAGTGTTGTTTCCTGATTGAAGGACGCGCGCCGACGTCGCGGCGAGCGTTTCATCCGATTTGGGCGGTGAACCGTAAACTGGCTTGCGTGCACTGCACAATCGACCCGTGGATTCGACTTTTCGAGTTCTGTTTCCGGATTCAAGTTCCGGCTCCCGTCCGCCCCCGACTCCGACACCATGACGCCCGTCCTCGCTGCCCTGTCCGGCTTCGCCCTCGTGGCACTCGCGCTGGCCGTGGTCTGGGCCGTGCAGCTGAAGACCCGCAATGCCGGCATGGTTGATCCGGTCTGGTCCTGGTCGATGGGCTTTCTCGCCGTCTGGTATGCAATTTTCGGGTCGGCCGCAGCGGAGACACGGCTGGTGCTGGGCCTGCTCGGCGGTATCTGGGGGCTGCGGCTCGGCAGTCACCTGTTCATCCGCAATGCCGGCAAGCCGGAAGACGCCCGTTACGCGAAGTTCCGCGCCGAATGGGGCGCGAAGGCGAACTTCAACATGTTCTGGTTCTTCCAGTTCCAGGCGCTGGTGGCCTGGGCGCTGTCGGTCGGCTTCCTGGTGGTGGCGTATCGCCCGGGTGACAGCCACGTCACGGCGCTGGGACTCGGCGTCGCCATCTGGCTGGTCGCGGTGATCGGCGAATCCGTGGCCGACGCGCAGATGGAGCGCTTCCGCACCGACCCTTCGACCAAGGGCCAGGTGATGGATCGCGGCCTGTGGCGCTATTCGCGGCACCCGAACTACTTCTTCGAGAGCCTGCACTGGGTCGCCTACCTGCCGCTGGCCTTCGGCAGCCCGTACGGCTGGGTGACGCTGCTGCCGGCCGTGCTGATGGCCTGGTTGCTGCTGAAGATGAGCGGCGTGCCGATCCTCGAAGCGCACCTCGTCCAGTCGCGGCCTGGCTATGCCGACTACATGCGCCGCACCAGCGTCTTCATTCCGTGGCCGCCGAAATCCTGAGCGACGGCCTGTCTGTCCCTTTCCCCTCCTGAACCTCCCGGCATGACCGTCATCGATCTCTGCGAAAAAGGCCTGATCCCCAATTCCCTGTCGCGCTGGGGCATGCGCCAGCTGATGAAGCGGCGGCTGGTCGACGAAGCCAACCAGGACGGCGAAACGCGCAGCCAGCGTTTCAACGCCTTCGTCGACGAACTGCGCGCCAGCCCGATCGCCGTTGAAACCGCCGCCGCCAACGAGCAGCACTACGAAGTGCCGGCGGCCTTCTTCCATGCCCATCTCGGGCCGCGCCTGAAGTATTCCTGCGCCTACTACCCGAACGGCAACGAAACGCTGGCCGAAGCCGAGGACAAGATGTTCGCGCTGTACGCCGAGCGCGCCGGCCTTGCGGACGGCATGCGCATCCTCGATCTCGGCTGCGGCTGGGGATCGCTGAGCCTGTGGCTGGCCGAGCACTATCCGAATGCGCAGATCGTCGGCCTGTCCAATTCCAACGGCCAGCGCGCGTTCATCGAGCAGCGCGCCCGTGATCGCGGCTACCGGAACCTGACGATCCTGACCGGCAACATCGTCAGCTTCGAGTTTCCGGCGCAGGGCATCGAGGCCGGTTTCGATCGGGTGATGTCGATCGAGATGTTCGAGCACATGAAGAACTACGGCCTGCTGCTGGAAAAGGTCAGCCGCTGGATGAAGCCGGATGCGAAGCTCTTCATCCACATCTTCGTGCACAAGCTGCTGGCCTATCACTTCGAAGTGAAGGGCGAGGACGACTGGATGTCGAAGTACTTCTTCACCGGCGGCACCATGCCCAGCGAAAACCTGCTGCTGTACTTCCAGGATCACGTGAAGATCGAGCGCCAATGGTGGGTGGACGGCCGGCACTACGAAAAGACCTCGAACCACTGGCTGGCCGGCATGGACGCCAATCGCGACGCGATCCTCGCCATCTTCAAGGACGGCTATGGCGAGCGCGATGCCGCCGTCTGGGTGCAGCGCTGGCGGATGTTCTACATGGCGGTGGCCGAGCTGTTCGGCTACGCCAACGGCAACGAATGGGGCGTGGGCCACTACCTGTTCTCGAAGCGCGCGTGATCCGCCGTCGCGCCGGCACCTCAGCCGCGGTCGCAGCGGCAGCGCTGGCCGCCGTGCTGGCCGGCTGCGGCGGCACCCGCTGGCAGGGACCGAAGACCGATCACTTCGACGGCGAGCATTTCCTGACGCCGGCGCCGTTCGAGATCGGGCCGCTGGACCTGCTGCGCTACTGGCGCGAGTCGGACCCCGGTGTCTGGATCCGCGACCTGACCATCGCACCCGGCCCGAAACCGGCGGCGCGGGTGGCGGACGGTGCGCTCGTCATCACCTTCATCAACCACGCGACCGTGCTGGTGCAGGCCGATGGCCAGAACATCCTGACCGACCCGATCTTCTCCGAGCGCGCCAGCCCGGTGTCATTCGCCGGCCCGCGCCGCTACCGGCCACCAGCGATCGCTTTCGACGATCTGCCGCCGATCGACGTGGTGCTGGTCAGCCACAACCACTACGACCATTTCGACCTGCCGACGCTCGACCGCCTGAATGCCGCCCACCAGCCGCTGTTTCTGGTGCCGCCGGGCGATGGTGACCGGCTGCGCCAGCGCGGCTACGCGAAGGTGGTCGAACTGGACTGGTGGCAGTCGTACGCGTTGCCGAACGGCTGCGCGATCCACGCCGCGCCGGCGCAGCACTGGTCGACCCGCAGCGTGCCGGGCGATCGCAACCGCAGCTTCTGGCTGGCCTATGTGATCGGCACCCGCGGCGGGCCGGTGTATTTCGCTGGCGACACCGGCTACGGCCCGCACTTCGCCGCCGCCCGCGCGCACTACGGCGCAATGCGCGCGGCTCTGCTGCCGATCGGCGCCTACCTGCCGCGCTGGCTGACCGCCTACCAGCACGTCGACCCGGCCGAAGCGGTGCAGGCGCACGTCGATCTCGCGGCGGCGCGCAGCTACGGCATCCACTACGGCACTTTCCAGCTGGCCGACGATGGCCAGACCCAGCCGGTGGCCGATCTCGCCGCCGCGCTGGCCGCGCGCGGCCTGCCGCCCGAATCGTTCCGTGCAGCGGAATTCGGCATCGCCGCTGCGGTCCCACCCGCATCCCCTTCGAGCCCCTGTCCGCCATGACGTCCGCACGTTCCGCCGTCGCTGCCCTGCTGATCGCCGCCGCCGTGACCGGCACCGCCGATGCCGCCGATCACCGCTTTCGCGGCTATGCCTTCGACCTGAAGACTGGCGCCTACCGCTACACCGAAGTGCATCGCCAGAACGTCGACGGCTTCCGCTGGCTGGACGGCTCGATCGACTACTACGACCCGAGCGGCCACAAGATCGCCGCCAAGACGCTCGATCTGCGCAAGGACCCGCAGATTCCGCTGATGAAGCTGGAAATCTTCAAGGAAGGCTATGTCGAGGCGATCACCGACGTGCAGGCCGACCGCTACACGATGCTGAAGACCGCCGACGGCAAGACCCAAACCAAGGTGATCATGAAGACGCCGGGCATGGGCGCCGATTCCGGCTTCCACAGCGCCATCGTCGCCAACTTCGACCGCCTGCAGAAAGGCGAGACGCTGCGCTTCGATTTCGGCGTCGCCGGCCAGCTCGACAGCTACAGCTTCCGCTGCCGGAAGGTGGGCGACACGACCTTCGACGGCAAGCCGGCGATCCAGCTGCTGGTCGAGCCGGATTCGTTGCTGCGGCTGTTCGTCGATCGCCTCGATCTGACTTACGAAGTGAAAACCCGGTATTTGCTCGAGTACCGAGGCGTGTCCAACATGCACGACGACAAAACCGGGAAAGCCTTCAATGTCCGCATCGTCTACACCGACCAGCCGCCGAAGGGCGCTCCCGCCGATCTTCCGCCGCTGCAGTAGGGCGCTGGCTGCCGCGCTGCTGCTGGCCGTGGCGGCAGCGGCGCAGGGTGACGAGCTGAGCGCGCCGATCGACGAGGCGCTGGCGGCAGCAAAGCAGCGCAGCGTGCCGGTGATCGTCGATTTCTATGCGCCCTGGTGCTACTCCTGCTACTTCATGGCGAAGAACGTCAAGAACGGGCCGGAGTGGCAGCGGCTGCAGAAGCAGGCGGTGATCGTGTCGCTCGATGCCGACTCGCCGGCCGGCGCCCACTGGATGAAGCAGTTCGCCGCCCGTGGCCTGCCGAGCTATGTGGTGCTCGACGCCGGTGGCCGCGAATTGGGTCGGATTTCGCTGGAACGCACGCGTGCGCAGTTCTATCCGGAAATCGCCGCGATCAGCGCTCGCGGCGGCGATTTCGAGGCGCTCAAGGCCCGGGTCCACGATGGCAGTCCGGCGTCACGGGCTGCAGGCCGCGAGGTGCTGGCCACGTTCGCGGCGCGCCGCGATGCCGCCGGCGCCGAGGCCTGGCTGGACGGGCTGGCGCCCGCGACCCGGCAGGCCCTTGATGCCGACCCGGCCGGCAGCCTGTGGCAATCGCGGCTGGCGCTGCAGGCCGCTGCCGGCGCCAGCGATGCCGCTGCCTGCACGGCGGTCGCGCCGGCGGTGCTGAACGGTGCGCTGGGCTGCGACCGCGCCTACGAACTGGGCCGGGCGCTGGAATGCACCGCCGGCCTGCCGGTGGCGCAGCGGCGGTCGCTGTTCGCCGGCCAGGTGCCGGTGATGCGGCAGCTGCTCGACCGGCAGGTTTTCGTGCCGAAGCCCGGCTGTGCCGACGCGCGCAGCCTCGTCACCACGGCGGCCGACCTGTCGAAGGCGCTCGGCGACGACAAGGCCGAGGCGGCGCTGCTCGATCGCGCGATTGCCGACATCGAGCGCCGGCTCGGCGGCGCCAGCAAGCTCGACCTGAAGCGGGACCGGAACCTGGCCGACAACCTGCGCCTGTACCTGGAGCGCGCCGGCCGCATCGAGGCGCTCGATGCGCTGTATCCGCAGCTGATCGCCGCCTATCCGGACGACTACGTCTACGCCTTTCGCCACGGCCGCAACCTGGTCGAGCGCGGCGAGTTCGCGCGGGCGCTGCCGTGGCTGGAACAGGCCGCGCCGAAGGCCTACGGCGTCAATCGCCTGAATGTCGCCCGCTACCGGGCCGAGGCGCTGCGCAAGCTGGGCCGCGACGACGATGCGAAGCAGGTGGTGGCCGATGCGCTGAAAGCCAACGGCCCGTTCTTCCCGGACGAAGTCGCCAAGCTCAAGGCCACGCTGTAGGGCGACATGTGGTGTCTTTGCCGTCGATTGACGGCATGCCATCCCGAGCCCCGCGCTTCAGGCCCGGTGGTACGGGTGATGGTTCAGCAGGCTCCAGGCGCGGTACAGCTGCTCGGCGACGATCACCCGCACCATCGCGTGCGGGAAGGTCAGCTTCGACAGCGACCAGATGCTCTCCGCTTTCGCCAGCACGGCCGGTGCGTGGCCGTCCGGTCCGCCGATCAGCAGCGCGACATCGCGGCCACCCTGCATCCAGCCGTCCAGCGCTTTCGCCCAGCCGACCGTGTCCGGCTGCTTGCCGTGCTCGTCGAAGACGATGATCCGCGCATCGCCCGCCGCTTTCAGCAGGGCCGCACCTTCGGCGTCGCGAAGCCGGGCGATGTCGGCATTCTTGCCGCGATGCTCGACCGCCAGCTCCACCAGTTCGAGCTTCAGCTCGCGCGGCAGCCGGGCGGCGTAGTCGCTGTAACCGGCCGTGATCCAGTCCGGCATCCGGGTGCCGACGGCGATCAGGCGGATGCGCATCGGATTGCTCGCCGCGTGGCGCTCAGTTGCCGCGCGCGGACTGCTCGCGGGTGGTGAAGTCCCAGAGCTTTTCGAGCTGGTAGAACGCCCGCGACTGCGCCTGCATGACGTGCACGATGACGCCGCCGAGGTTGACCAGCACCCACTCGCCCTCGTTCAGGCCTTCGATGCCGACCGGCCGGTGGCCGCTCTCCTTGGCCTTGTCGATGACGTTGTGCGCCAGCGAAGCCGCATGGCGGTTCGAGGTGCCGGTGGCGATCACCATGATGTCGGTGATGGTGGTCAGCTTCGAGACGTCGAGCACGCGGATGTCGACCGCCTTGAGATCTTCGAGCGCGGCGACGGCGATCGCCCCCAGCGCGGCGGACGGGACAGACGATGCAATGGCGGCGGTTTCAGTCATGGATGGCAGCTTCCTCGATAGTCAGGGCGCGAACGTCCTCTGGGGTGAGTGAACGAATCACAGGGTCCGGCACCAGGCCGCGAACGCTGCGGCCGGCTTTCAGCAGGGATCGGATGCGGGTCGACGAGATCGCCAGGCCCGGCAGCTGCACCGGCAGCCACAGGCCCTGTGGTGCGGCGTGCAAGGCGCGGGCCGTGTCGGCGATCCGGCCGCGCAGAAAGGCGGCCAGCTCGGCGTCCGGTGGCGGCGCGTGGCCGGGCCGCTGGACGACCACGATGTGGGCAAGGTCGAACAGCTCGCGCCAGCGATGCCAGCCGGGCAGCTGGTGGGCGGCATCGTCGCCGAGCAGCAGGAACAGCCGGGCGTCGGGCTGTTCGGCCTTGAGTTCGGCCAGCGAGTCGTAGGTGTACGAGGCCTTGCCGAGCGTGACCATGCGGCGCACCTCGCGGTCGTCGGCGCGCAGGCCGGGCTCGTCGGCGATCGCCAGCCGCACCCAGTCCAGCCGTCGTTCGGCGCTGATCCCGGGTGTCGCGCGGTGCGGCGGTCGGGCGCTGGGCGTGACCTGCACGACGTCGAGGCCGAGCGTCTCCTGCAGCTCGATCGCCAGCCGCAGGTGACCGTTGTGGATCGGTGCGAAGGTGCCGCCGAAGAAGCCGATCGCTTTCATCCGGCGCGCGGCGGCCTCACGCGGAGGCCGTCACGAACGCGCGCCCTCAACGGACATTGCCGTCGCCGAGCACGACCCATTTCACCGACGTCAGGCCTTCGAGGCCGACCGGGCCACGCGCGTGGAACTTGTCGGTGGAGATGCCGATCTCCGCGCCCAGACCGTACTCGTAGCCATCGGCGAAGCGGGTCGAGGCATTGACCATCACCGAGCTGGAATCCACTTCGCGCAGGAAGCGACGCGCCTTCGTGTAGTTCTCGGTGACGATGGCATCGGTGTGCGCCGAGCCGTGGCGGGCGATGTGGTCCATCGCCGCGTCGATGCCGTCGACGATCTTCACGGCCAGCACCGGCGCGAGGTATTCGGTGTCCCAGTCGGCGGCCGTCGCGGGGCGGGCCTGCGGCAGCAGCTGGCGGGTACGTTCGCAGCCGCGCAGCTCGACGTCATGGCCGCTGTAGATCGGCGCCAGCTGGGCCAGCAGGGTGCTGGCGATCGGCGCATCGACCAGCAGCGTTTCCATCGTGTTGCAGGTGCCGTAGCGCTGGGTCTTGGCGTTGACGGCGATCGCCACCGCCTTTTCCAGATCGGCCTCGGCGTCGACGTAGACATGGCAGTTGCCGTCGAGATGCTTGATCACTGGCACCCGCGCATGTTCGGAAACGAAGGCGACCAGGCCCTTGCCGCCGCGCGGGATCACCACGTCGATCGCTTCCGGCATCGCCAGCATCGCGGCGACGGCGGCGCGGTCGGTGGTGTCGACCACCTGCACGGCATCGGCCGGCAGGCCGGCGGACTTCAGCGCGCGGCCGATGCAGCGGGCGATCGCCTGGTTGCTGTGCATCGCTTCCGAGCCGCCGCGCAACACGCAGGCATTGCCGGATTTCAGGCTCAGTGCGGCGGCATCGGCGGTCACGTTCGGCCGCGACTCGTAGATGATGCCGACGACGCCCAGCGGCACCCGCATCTTGCCGACCTGAATGCCCGAGGGCCGCATCTTCAGGTCGAACATTTCGCCGACCGGATCGGGCAGGGCGGCGACCTGGCGCACGCCATCGGCCATCGCGGCGATGCGGGAGGCGTTCAGCTCCAGCCGCTCGACCATCGCCTCGTCGAGCTTGGCGTCGCGGGCGGCGCGCAGGTCGAGGGCATTGGCTTCGAGGATCGTGGCGGCGTCCGCCTCGATGACATCGGCGAGCGCGAACAGCGCGGCGTTCTTCTCGCCGGTGGTGGCGCGGGCGATTTCGCGGGCCGCCGCGCGGGCGCGTCGGCCGACCTCTTTCATGTAGCGATTGACGGCGTCGTTGCTCGCCGCGTCCTTCCGGAATTCCTTGTGGGTTGCCGCAGTCATCGCCGTGCTGGTGCCGCCTTTCGCTTCGCTGCGCCGCTGGCAGCCACAGTCAATGTTAACAACTCTTCCCAGGCCTGCGGCTGGCTGCCGCTGGACTTGGCCAGCACGTCGATCTGCGCGCAGCGGCGCAGCCAGCCGAGCACCTGGTTGACTGAAGCCCGCTCCACCGCCTTGGTGTACGGCCCCTGATTGGCCTTGTGGATGCGCGCGGCTTCCACAGCGGCTGCGGCATTGCCGGTGCGCGCCTTCATGGCCGCGGCCGCCGACAGCTGCCGGAAGCCCATCGCCAGCAGCAGGTTGATCGGCACCACATCCATGCCTTCGCCCCTGAGCACGTCGAGCCCGCGCACCGCGCCTGCGGCATCGCCGGCCATGATCTTGTTGATCCAGCCGAACACGTCGATATGCGCCGAATCGGCGACCGCGCCGTCGACCGCCGCAATGTCGAGCCGCGTGCCCTTCGGCTGCAGCAGCACCAGCTTCTGCACTTCCTGCTGGGCGGCGAGCAGGTTGCCTTCGGTGCGCTCGGCCAGCAGGCGCAGCGCGTCCGGATCGGCGTCGAGTCCGGCGGCGCGCAGCCGGCCGGCGATCCAGGCCGGCAGTTCGGCGGCCTTCAGCGGCTCGAAGTACAGGCTGGCACCGGCGGCTTCAAGCGCGGCAAACCAGCCGCCGCTGCGGCTGCGCCATTCCAGCTTGTTGACGTGGACGAGCAGCAGCACGTCGCGCGGCGGATCGGCGGCGACCTGCTGCAGGATCTTGCCGCCGGCGACATCCGGCGCCTGATGCAGGCGCAGCTCGACGATGCGCAGGGACGCGAACAGCGACATCGCATTGCAGGCGTCGAGCAGCCGGCCCCATTCGAAACCCTTCTCGGCGTCCAGCACCTCGCGCTCGGAATAGCCCTTGGCGCGGGCGGTGGCGCGGATCGCGTCAAGCGCTTCCTGGGCCAGCAGCGGTTCTTCGCCGCCGACGACGTATAGCGGCGCCAGGCCCTTGGCGAGCGCGGCCGGCAGTTGCGAAAGCGTCAGTCGCATGGTCAGGGCTCAGCGATCGAGGAAGGCGGCGATCCGCTGCGCGGTGTCGACGGGTGCGTCGAAGTGCAGCATGTGGCCGGCGCCGGCGACCACTTCGACCGCGTGGCGGCGGTAGCAGGCGAGCCGCGCGGCGCGCTGTTCCGGCGGCATCGGAATCTGCGATTTCTCGGCGTCGATGAACAGCGTGTCCGCCGTGACGTCGCGCCAGATCGCGTTGGAATCTTCGGCGTGATAGAGCCCCGGCCCGTGCCGGTGATGGCGCGGATCGGCACACAGCGTGATCTGGCCCCGGCCGTCTTCGCGACCCCAGCAGCGGGCCACGAACAGCGCCTGCTCGGACGACAGCTGCGGATGCTGGCGCTGCACGCGGCCGGCCAGGTCTTCGAACGACGGATAGCGGCGCAGCTTCGGCGCTTCCTGCAGCTGGTCGAGCCAGTGGCGGAAGCGCTTCGGCGCCATTGCCGACGGCATGTCCGGCAGCGTGACGCCATCGAGCAGCACCAGCTTCTGGACCCGCTCGGGCCGCAGGCCGGCGTACAGGCTGACGATCTGCGCGCCCATGCTGTGGCCGACCAGATTCAGCGGCACTTCGGGCGAGTAGTGGCGGACGAAGGCGTCGAGATCGGCGACGTAATCCGGGAACCAGTAGCCGTCCTGCGGCCATTCGGTATGGCCGAAGCCGCGCCAGTCGGGTGCCAGCACCTGATAGCGGCCAGCGGTGGCCTCCAGCAGCGCCGCGACCAGCGGTTCGAAAGTTGCCGATACGTCGAGAAAGCCGTGGCCGAGAAAGATCATCGGCCGATCCGCCGCGCCCCAGCGGCGGATGTGGTGGCGGATGCCGCGGGCGCGCAGGAAGTCGGAGCGGCTGGTGGAGTGGTACGAGGTCATGGCGGGATTATCGCCGCCCGGCCAGCCGGGCGGCGGCGCTGCCGCGCGGGCCCGGTCAGGCTTTCGCGGCGGCGGCCAGCGCGTTTTCCAGCAGCACCAGCCGATCGTTGCCCCAGAACATCTCGCTGCCGACAAAGAAGGTCGGCGCGCCGAAGGCGCCACGCTTGATCGCCTCGTCGGTGTTGGCGCGCAGTTCGTCCTTGACCGGCTGCTGCTGGCTCGCTGCCAGCAGCGCTGCGCCGTCGAAGCCGGCAGCGCTGACTGCGGCGACCAGTGCTTCCGGCTGACCGATGTCGACGCCGTCGACCCAGTAGGCACGCATCACGGCAAGCGCAAAGCGGCCGCCGTCGCCGGTCGCGCCGGCAGCGCAGGCCATCCGCAGCGCGGCGATCGAATTGACCGGGAACACTTTCGGGAAATTCAGCGGCTGGCCATACAGCGCGGCCCAGCGACCGAGGTCCTTGAACAGGTGCTTGGCCTTGGCGGCGACGGTGGCCGGCGCCCGGTTGCCGGTGGCCTCGAAGACCTTGCCGAGCACGAACGGTCGCCAGGAAACCGTCGCGCCGGTGCGGGCGGCCAGCGCCTCGACCTGCGTGGCGGCCAGCCAGGTGTACGGGCTGGCGGGGTCCCAGAAGAATTCGATCACGAGTGGGTTCATGGCAGATGACGGCGGCTTGGCTGAAATTGACGACATCAAGGAGCGGCGAGCTTGCCCTTCGCCTGTCTGCGGCACAAGTTATGCTTGAGCCCGCGAGCGGCCGCGTGTCCAGTCGTCCATACCGAAAATCCAGGCCCGCAACGAATCCCATGACCTATTGCGTCGCGATCAAAGTCAATGACGGCCTCGTCTTCGCTGGTGATACCCGCACCGCTGCGGGCGTCGACGATGTCCGCACCTACAACAAGCTGCACGTGCTGGAAGTGCCGGGCGAGCGGGTGTTCGTGATCCTGTCGGCCGGCAATCTCGCGACCACGCAGTACGTGCTGGCCCATGCCCGGCGCGAGATGAACGATCCGAATGTCGCGGTGTCGCTGCGCACCGTGCGCCACATGTTCGATGCCGCCGACTACCTCGGCCAGCTGTCGGTCCGGGCGCAGAAGCAGGCCACCGAATCGAACATGAACGTCAACGTCGAGACCACGCTGATCCTCGGCGGCCAGATCACCGGCGAAGACCCGGCGATCTACATGATCTATCCGCTCGGCAACTGCATCTCGGCCAGCCCGGAAACGCCGTTCCTGCAGATCGGCGAGATCAAGTACGGCAAGCCGATCCTCGATCGCTTCGTGCGTTCGCAGGTGAAGCTGGAAGATGCCGCCCGCTGCGCGCTGGTGTCGCTGGATTCGACGATGCGCTCGAACATCTCGGTCGGCCCGCCGGTGGACGTGGCGATCCTGCCGCGCGATGCGCTGGCGATCAGCCATTCGCTGCGCCTGGACTTCGACACTCCGTACTACGCCAGCCTCAAGGATGCCTGGGGCCGGCAGCTCGAGAACGCCGTCCGCAACCTGCCGAAGTTCGACTGGGAAGTGCAGCAGTCGCTGCCGCTGTCGGCGCAGCCGGTGCCGGTGTCGACGATGGGCCAGCAGCAGCGCCAGCAGGATGGCAGCAGTCAGCAGCAGGGCTGGCAGGGCGGGTCGTGGTCGCCGGACAGCGATCCGGACAACGGCTTCCGATAGTTCCGGCGACGGCGGCCTTGCCGCCGGGCCGCCTGCGCATTCCCGGGCAGCGGTCATTTCCCTTTCTTGTCCCGGGCGGCCGCGGCCGCGCCGCATGCACGGTGGTCGCCTGCCCAACCCAGCGAGCGCCGGCGCCGCCTGGACGGCACCGGCACCGACGCCGGGCGCTGACCGGATCAGCCGCCGAAGTAGGCTTCGCTGACCGCCGTGTGCATGTCGGCGAGGCCGATCTGGATTTCGTCCATCAGAGACGGCACGCCGTCCGGCGTCTTCAGCAGGGTGTCGATGTTGGCGTCGCGGATCAGCGCCTTGGTGCGGTCGATCGTGCGCTCGATCTTGCGATCGTTCGGCAGGTGCGGCAGCGTCGAGGCGATGTTGCCGAGGCAGAACATCACCGAGCGCGGGAAGTCGCGGTTCTGCAGCAGGAAGCGCAGCACGCCGGAGCCGTTGACGCGGGTACGCAGGTGGCGGCGGTACATCTGGTAGGCGGTCAGGCTGCGCAGCACGCTCATCCAGACGATGTTCTCGAACGGCGTCAGGTCCAGCTTGTCGTCCGGCGTCAGCAGCTTGGTGGTGCGCACGTCGAGGATGCGCGTGGTCATGTCGGCCTGTTCGATGTTGGTGCCGATGCGCAGGAACTGGAAGCCGACGTCGCGGCTCATGTTGCTGGTCAGCACGCTGTAGACCAGCAGCGCGCCGCTGATCACCTGCTGCACGAAGGCCTGCCGGCTGGCCCGCAGGATGGCCGATTCGCCGCGCTCGTTGACGTAGTAGAACAGGTCGTTGAGCCGCTCCCAGGTATCGCGCGGCATGGTGTCGCGCGACACGCGGAGGATTTCCCGGGCGCTGTGCAGCGACGACAGGATCGAGCCGGGATTCTTCGGATCGACCATCAGGAAGCGCAGCACGTTGTCCTCGGTGGCTTCCGGATACAGCTCCTTGAAGCGCAGGTCGGCACCGACGATCTCGATCAGCGGTCCCCAGCCGAGCGGCATCCGCCGCGGCAGGTCGAGCATCAGGTTGGCGTTGACGTTGATCAGGCGCGCGGTGTTCTCGGCGCGCTGCATGTAGCGTCCGAACCAGTACAGGTTTTCGGCGACGCGGGAGAGCATCAGGCGGCTCCCTTCTGGGTCTGGGATTGGGCGGCGGCGGGCGAGCTGACGACGGCCGGCAGGTCGTCGTCGATGTCGACGATCCAGGTGTCCTTCGAACCGCCGCCCTGCGAGGAGTTGACCACCAGCGAACCCTTGACCAGCGCTACGCGGGTCAGGCCGCCGGTGGTGACGTAGGTGCTTTCGCCTCGGCTCAGGATGAACGGCCGCAGATCCAGATGGCGCGGCTCGATGCCCTCGTCGCAGATGGTCGGCGCGGTCGACAGGCTCAGCGTCGGCTGGGCCATGTAGTTGCGCGGGTTCTTCTCGATCAGCGCGCGGAACTTCTCGTGCTCGTCCTTCGACACCCGGGGGCCGATCATCATGCCGTAGCCGCCGGATTCGTTGGCCGGCTTGACCACCAGCTTGTCGAGATTGGCCAGCACGTGCTTGCGCTGCTTGTCGTCGAAGCACAGGAAGCTCGGCACGTTCGGCAGGATCGCGTCCTCGCCGAGGTAGTACTTGATCATCTGCGGCACGTAGGCGTAGACGACCTTGTCGTCGGCGACGCCGGCGCCCGGCGCATTGGCCAGTCCGACCTTGCCCTTGATCCACGAGCGCATCAGGCCCTTGCAGCCGAGGATCGATTCCGGATTGAAGGCTTCCGGATCGAGAAACAGGTCGTCGATGCGGCGGTAGATGACGTCGACGCGCTTCAGCCCGTCGATGGTCCGCATGTAGGTGCAGTCGTCGTCGCCGACCACCAGATCGGTGCCTTCGACCAGTTCCACACCCATCTGCTGGGCGAGATAGGCGTGCTCGAAGTACGCCGAGTTGTAGATGCCCGGCGTCAGCAGCACGATGTTCGGCGCGTCACCCGGACGCGGGCTGATCGCCACCAGCGTGTCGTAGAGCTGGGCGGTGTAGTCGTCCACCGGCAGGATGTTGGTGGTGTGGAACAGTTCCGGCCAGATGCGCTTGATGACCGCGCGGTTCTCCAGCATGTACGACACGCCGGACGGCACGCGCAGGTTGTCTTCGAGCACGTACAGGGTGCCGTCGCCGTCGCGGACCAGGTCGGAACCGCAGATGTGTGCCCAGATGCCGTGCTTCGGCCGCACACCGACGCACTGCGGCCGGAAGTTCACCGATTCGGCCAGGATCTCGGCCGGGAAGATGCCGTCCTTGATGATCTGCTGCTTGCCGTACAGATCCTGGATGAAATGGTTGAGTGCGGTGACCCGCTGCTTCAGTCCGCGCTCGGTCTTTTCCCATTCCTTCTTCGGAATGACGCGCGGAATGATGTCGAACGGCCAGGCGCGGTCGACGTTCTTGCCTTCCGAATAGACCGTGAAGGTGATGCCCATGACCTTGATTGCGAGGTCGGCGGCCAGCCGACGGTCGGCCAGATCCTTGGGCGACAGGCTTTGCAGGTACTCGACGAGGCTGCGGGCTGCGGGTCTTGCAAGGCCGGCGTTGTCGAAGAGTTCGTCGTAGGCAGCGTCGCCTCGATATTGGCGCCAGTCGAATGCCATGCTTGTGTCCAGGGGGTGTCCAGTCCTGTGGTGCGCGATTCCGCCATCCCGGCCGGAACGTTGATATTGAAAGGGTTCGTGTCTAACCTAGCATCAGACATACGCAAAACATAGGCCACGGCACAGCGCTCCAGTGCCCGTGCCGACAGGATTTTCTTCCCCCTAAATGACCCGCTCCCGCCCCGCCCTCGAACTGAAGGGCCGCATGCTTCCGATCACGCGCGTGCGGGTGCTTGAAGCCGATCCGGCCGCCATCCGGACGCAGATCGCCGAAATGGCGCGGCAGATGCCGCAGGCCGTGAAGGGCATGGCGGTGGTCATCGACAGCGATATCGACGCCGATCTCCCCGGCCTGCTGGCGCTGCTGCGCGAAGTCGGCATCCAGCCGCTGGCGGTGTCGGACGGCCCGCTGGCCGCTGCCGCCCGGGCTGCCGGCTTGCCGGTGGTATCGAAGGACAGCGGCAAGGCCGCGCCGGCGCCGGCACGACCGGCCGCAGCGCCGCCAGCTGCCGTTGCTGCGGTCCGCCGGCCGGCGCGGGTGGTGGCCGATCCGATCCGCTCCGGCCAGCAGGTCTACGCCGAGGATTGCGACCTGATCGTGCTGAATACCGTCAGCCCCGGCGCCGAAGTGATCGCCGACGGCTGCATTCATGTCTACGGCAAGCTGGCCGGGCGCGCGCTGGCCGGCGTCAAGGGCGACGAATCGGCGCGGGTGTTCTGCCGCAAGCTCGACGCCGAACTGATCGCCATCGCCGGCATCTATGCCGTGGCCGAGCAGATCAAGGCCGGGCCGGTCAACGAACCGGCCCAGGCCTGGCTCGACGGCGGGCGCTTGAAGATCGAAGCGCACAAGATCTAGTTTCTCGCGAGACTCCGGCGCAGCGGCACGACGCCGGCCGCGAGCCTCATCGTTCACGCATCACCAGACAAGCAGCACGGAGTACCGTTGGCCAAGATCATCGTAGTCACCTCGGGCAAGGGCGGCGTCGGCAAGACCACCACCAGCGCCTCGTTCGCCACCGGGCTTGCCATGCGTGGCAAGAAGACCGCCGTCATCGATTTCGACGTCGGCCTGCGCAACCTCGACCTGATCATGGGCTGCGAGCGGCGCGTGGTGTACGACTTCGTCAACGTCATCAATGGCGAGGCGACTCTCAAGCAGGCGCTGATCCGCGACAAGAACCTCGACAACCTGCACATCCTTGCGGCCAGCCAGACCCGCGACAAGGACGCGCTGTCGACCGAAGGCGTGGAACGCGTGCTGAAGGAACTGGCGCAGGATTTCGACTACGTGATCTGCGACTCGCCGGCCGGCATCGAGCGCGGCGCATTCCTGGCGATGTACTTCGCCGACGAAGCGCTGGTGGTCACCAATCCGGAAGTCTCCAGCGTGCGCGATTCCGACCGCGTGCTCGGCATCCTCGCGTCCAAGTCACGGCGCGCGGAGATCGGCGAGCAGCGGGTCAAGGAACATCTGGTGCTGACGCGCTACAGCCCGGCGCGCGTGGCCAAGGGCGAGATGCTCAGCGTCGATGACGTCAAGGACATTCTCGCGATCCCGCTGCTGGGCGTGATTCCGGAATCGACCACGGTGCTGACCAGCTCCAACTCGGGCGAGCCGGTGATCAAGGATCCGCTCAGCGAAGCCGGGCAGGCCTACACCGATCTGATTGCCCGCTTCCTCGGCGAAGAGCGGCCGATGCGCTTTCTGACCGAGCAGAAGAAAGGCTTCATGGCGAAGCTGTTCGGAGGCTGATCATGGACTGGCTCAAGATCTTCCGCACCGAGAAGAAAAACAGCGCGCAGACCGCCAAGGAGCGGCTGATGGTGGCGGTCGCCTACCAGCGCGAAGGCCGCATGAACGGCCCCAATTACCTGCCGCAGATGCGCGAGGAAATCCTTGCCGTGGTGCGCAAGTACATCCGCGTGCCGGACGATGCGGTGCAGTTCAATGTCCAGCGCGAGGACGGCCTCGAAGTGCTGGAGCTGAACATCACGCTGCCGGAAGACGCACCGCGCTGAAAGTCTGGCGGCCCTATGCCGACATCAGCGCCGCCAGCGCCTGCGGGTCGCCGGTTTCCAGCAGGTTCGCGGCCTGCGCCCGCAGCGCCCGGACATCGGATTCGATGATGATCCGCTTGACCTCCAGCACCGAGGCCGGGTGCATCGAGAACTCGGTCAGGCCCAGGCCCAGCAGCAGCCGCGTGTAGCGCGGATCGCCGGCCATCTCGCCGCACATCGCCACCGGAATCCGAGCCCGGTCGCCGGCCTCGATGGTGGTGCGGATCAGCTTCAGCACCGCCGGATGCAGCGGGTCGTAGAGGTAGTTGACTTCTTCGTCGACGCGGTCGATCGCCAGCGTGTACTGGATCAGGTCGTTGGTGCCGATCGAGAAAAAGCTGCAATAACGCGCCAGCAGCGGCGCCGCGAGCGCGGCGGCCGGCACTTCGATCATCGCGCCGACCGGCACATGGGCGGCCATCCGCGCGCCTTCGCGGGCCAGCTGTTCGCGGGTGGCGTCGATGAAGGCGGTGGCCTGCCGGTACTCGGCGACGCTGGAAATCATCGGCAGCATGATGTTGACGTCGCCATGCGCCGAGGCGCGCAGCAGCGCCCGCACCTGGGCGCGGAACATCTCCGGCTCCTTCAGGCACAGGCGGATGGCGCGCAGGCCGAGGGCCGGATTGTTCGGCGTCGGCCCGCTGCGGGCTCCGGAATCGACCTGCTTGTCGGCCCCCAGATCGAGCGTGCGGATCGTCGTCGGGCCCTTCACCGAGGCCACCACGCGCGCATAGACCTCGTACTGCTCGTCCTCGGTCGGTTGCGTCTTGCGGTTCATGTACAGGAACTCGGTGCGATACAGGCCGACACCTTCGGCGCCGAGATCGGCGGCGTGGGTGGCGTCTTCGCAGAGTTCGATGTTGGCCAGCAGCCGGATCTTGGTGCCGTCGCGGGACACCGCCGGCTTCTCCTTGAGCCCCGACAGCGCCGCGCGGCGCGTGTGCTGCTCATCGCGCTTGGCGCGGAAGAAGCGCAGCGCCTGCGCTTCGGGATCGGCCAGCGCATGGCCGAGATCGCCATCGACGATCACGGCCTCGCCGTCCTTGAGCAGGCGGCGGGCGTTGTGCAGGCCGACGATCGCCGGGATGCCGTAGGAGCGGGCCAGGATCGCGGTATGCGACAGCGGACCGCCGTATTCGGTGATGAAGGCGGCGACGCCGGCCTGCGCGAGCAGGATGATGTCGGCCGGCGTGATGTCGTCGGCGACGATGATGTTCGGCTCCGCCGGCGTGCCGGCACTGTCCGCCGGCAGCTTGCGCTCCCGGTTCAGCAGGATGCGCAGCAGGCGAGCGGACACTTGCTGCACGTCGTCGCGGCGGGCGCGCAGATAGGGGTCGTCCATCTGTTCGAAGATCGCGACCAGCGCATCGCGCTGCCGCTTCAGCGCGGCCTCGGCATTGATGCGGCTGCTGCGGATCGCGCCGGCCACGGCCTCGGTCAGCGAGCGGTCGTCGATCATCTGCAGATGGGCGTCGATGAACGCCGCGATGTCCTGGCCGGCGCCGCCGATGCCGGCCGGAACCTGGCTGCGCACCTGCTGCAGCTGTTCGCGGCCGCGCGCCTGGGCCTCGACGAAGCGGCCGATCTCGGCGTCGATCGCGCCGTCGGCGATCGCGTACTCGGGGATTTCCAGGTCGCCGCCCGACAGCTTCTGGACGCGGCCGATGGCGATGCCGCGCGAGACGCCGATGCCGTTGAGCCAGAGACTCATGCGGGTTCGTCGAAGCGGTTGGCGATCAGTGCCGCCAGCGCTTCGAGCGCCTCGACGGCATCCGGGCCGTGGGCGACGAGCTTGAGCACCGAGCCCTGCGCGGCGGCCAGCATCATCACCTTCAGGATGCTCTTGCCGGGCACCTGCTTGCCGTCCTTCTCCACGGTCAGCTCTGACTCGTAGCTGGACGCCAGTGTCACGAACTTCGACGCCGCGCGGGCATGCAGGCCCAGCCGGTTGATGATGACCACGGTCTTTTCCGCCGTTCGGGCGGCGGACTGGGGCGCGGCGGAAGGGGGGAGGTCGGTCATGGCGGTGCTGGCAGTTTGAAGGCAACCACGCCGGCCTGGCCGCTGTCGACGGCGGCGGCGACCATGTCCGGCAGGCTGCGCTTCGGGAAATTGAAGATCTCGACCAGCATCGGCAGGTTGATGCCGGCCACCAGTCCGGTGCGCGGCGCTTCCAGCAGCCGGCTGGCGATGTTGCTGGGCGTGGAGCCGTAGGCGTCGGTGAGGATCAGCACGCCGGCGCCAGCGTCGAGACGCTCAATCATCCTCCGCCCCTGCAGCAGCAGCACGTCGGTGGCCTGCACGCGGCGCACTTCCAGCACGTCGGCCTGCAGCGGCAGCGGACCGATCATGTCCGCCATCGTTTCCAGCAGGTGGTGGCCGAGCTTGCCGTGCATGACCAACAGGACGCCGACCGTCATCGTCTTGCGCTCATGTGCCGAGTTCCCGATGGCGGGCCACGATCTGCGGGAAGCGGCCCTCGAACGCCTGCTTCATGCGTTCGACCAGGTAGACCGAGCGGTGCTGACCGCCGGTGCAGCCGATCGCCACGGTGACGTAGGCGCGGTCCTGGGCCTCGACTGCCGTCAGCCAGCGGTCGAGATAGGCGCGGGTGTCGTCGAAGAACGATTCGACCACCCGCTGGCTGCGGAACCAGTCGATCACCGGTGCATCGCGGCCGGTCAGCGCGCGCAGGTCCGGCACCCAGTGCGGGTTCGGCAGCAGGCGCGCGTCGAACACGAAGTCCGCACCTTCCGGACCACCGTTCTTGAAGCCGAACGACAGGAACAGCACCGACAGCCCGCGGATGCCCGGCTCCGGCAGGTGCACGTCAACCGCAGCCCGCAGGTCGTAGAGGTTCAGGTGGGTGGTGTCGAGCGGCACGTCGGCGAGATCGGCCACCGGCTTGAGCAGCTTGCGTTCGAGGCGGATCGCGTCGAGCAGCGACACTTCGGCGGTGGCCAGCGGATGCCGTCGCCGGGTCTCGTTGTAGCGACGCAGGATCACGTTGTCGTCGGCGGTCAGGAACAGCACGCGCACGTCGATCGCCTGGCCGCGCAGGCCTTCGAGCACGGCCGGAAAGCGTTCGATCTCGCGAGGATCGCAGCGGGCGTCGATTCCCAGTGCCAGCCGGTGGTAGCGCGGGCCGGGATGGTCGACCGCGTGGCTCAGCAGCGGCTGCACGAGGTCGAGTGGGATGTTGTCGATGCAGTAGTAGCCGCGATCCTCGTACTGTTTCAGCGCCACGGACTTGCCGGCACCGGACAGGCCGCTGACGATCACCAGGCGCATGGTCGGCCGTGCTCGGAGGCGATCCTGCGGCGCTCAGCCCGCGAGCAGGGCGTAGACGGCGGCATCGTCCTTGGCGGCGTGCACCTGGGCGCAGAAGTCGTCGTCGGAGAACTTCTCGGCGATCGCCGCAAGGTGCTGCAGATGCTCGCCGGTGGCGTTCTGCGGCACCAGCAGGCCGAACACCAGGTCGACCGGCTGGCCGTCGTGGGTGTCGTAGTCGACCGGATGCTTGAGCCGCACGAAGGCGCCGACGCTGGTCGACACGCCGGCCAGCCGGCCGTGCGGAATCGCCACGCCGTGGCCCAGTCCGGTGGAGCCGAGCTTCTCGCGACCGGCAAGGCTGGCCAGGATGTCGGCCGGCGCCACGCTCGGCGCGCCGAGCGCCAGCAGGCGGGCGATCTCCTCCAGCGCGCGCTTCTTGCTCGTCACGGCAACGGCGACGGCGACGCGTCCGGGATTGAGGATGTCGGCAAGCTTCATGGAGGATCCGGGTCGCTGGAAAGAAAAAGCCCCGCTTCGAAAAGCGGGGCTTTTTCGGAAGCCCGGCTAGTGTAGCGGCGCGGGCTTTAGTTCAGGGCGTGCTTCTGCACGTCGCGGGCATGGTGGTCGCGCAGCTTGTCCTTGAATTTCCGGGTCTGCTGATCGAGCTTGTCGATCAGGTTGTCGATCGCCGCGTACATGTCGCCCTGCACCGATTCGGCATGCAGGTTGGTGCCGCGGGCATGCAGCGTGGCTTCGGCCTTGTGCTGCAGCTTGTTGTCGACCGACAGGATCACGGCGGCATCGATCAGGTGATCGAAGTGCCGTTCGACGCGCTTCAGCTTGTCGGTGACGTAGGTGCGCAGCGCCGGCGTGAGATCGAGATGATGACCGGAAATGTTCAGGTTCATACACGCAACTCCTTTTCAGGGAAGGCGGCCCGGGTGCCTGCCAGGATTCCGGCAGGACGAACGGGTCGAACACATGCATTGCAGGTTTCGGACCATGAACAGCGGCCGGAATCCGGATTCGGACTCCGCAGCCGGTCGGGGCTCAACCGATCGGCTTGCGCTCGTGCGACGGGGGGATGCGCAGCGCCTCGCGATACTTCGCGACCGTGCGACGCGCGACCTGGATGCCTTCCTTCAGCAGCAGTTCGGCGAGCGTCGAATCGGACAGGGGCTTGGCTGGATCTTCCGCAGTGATGAGCCGCTTGATCATGGCCTGGATGGCGGTGGCGGAGCAGGTGCCTCCTTCGGTGGTCTGGACGTGGCTGGAGAAGAAATACTTCAGTTCGTAGAGGCCTCGGGGCGTCAGCATGTACTTGTTTGCGGTCGCGCGCGACACCGTGGATTCATGAATCCCCAGCTGTTCGGCGACATCGCGCAGCACCAGCGGACGCATCGCTTCCTCGCCGTAATCGAGGAACGCCCGCTGTTCCTCGACTATGCATTGGGCAACCTTGAGCAGCGTTTCGTTCCGTGCTTCCAGAGAATTGATGAAGTAGCGTGCTTCCTGCAAATGCTGCTTCATGGTCAGCTGGTCGCGCGAGGTGTCGGCGCGCTTGACCATGCCCTGGTAGAGCTGGTTGATGCGCAGCTTCGGCGTGTGCTCCGGATTGAGGCTGACCCGCCAGCGGCCGTTCTTCTTGCCGACGAAGACGTCCGGGGCGATGTAATCGCTCTCGTGCGCCTGGTAGGGACGGCCGGGATGCGGCTGCAGCGACTGCACCAGCGCCAAGCCTTCGCGCAGCGCTTCCAGCGGCAGGCCGGTGGTCTTCATCAGCGCGGTTTCGTCGTGGCGCGCCAGCATCGCCATCGGCGCTTCCAGCACCTTGAAGGCGGCAGCCAGGCCCGGCGTCTTCGGCGGGAACTGCTGCAGCTGCAGGCGCAGGCATTCCGGCAGATCGCGGGCGGCGACGCCGGAGGGATCGAAATCCTGCACCGAGCGCAGGATCTTCTCGACGCGCTCGGCCGGAATGTTCTGGCCGCTGACCAGACGCTCGCGGACGCCGTCCCAGTCCTCGAGATAACCGTCGTCGTTGATCGCATCGATGATGTGCAGCGCGATCTCGGCGTCGACCTCGTCGAACGGCGCGATCGAGGCCTGCCAGGTCAGGTGGTCGCGCAGCGATTGCGAGCCATGCAGATTGGCCTGCATGAAGTCGTGCAGGCCATCGTCGTCTTCGCCGGAGCCGCTGCCGGCCGCGCCGGCGCCGTCGTAGATGTCGCCCCAGTCGGCGTCGACCGGCATTTCTTCCGGAATCACGTTTTCGCCGCCGATCTCGATGGCGGTTTCGGCGGCCGAACTGGCTTCGGCAATGGCGGCGCTGCTGTCCGATTCCGCCATCGCTTCCTCGATGGTCTGGACGTCGGCGTCCTCGCCATCGGCTTCCAGCATCACGTTGGATTCCAGCGCCTGACGGATTTCGAGCTGGAGATCGAGGCTCGACAGCTGCAGCAGGCGGATCGCCTGCTGCAACGCGGGCGTCATGGTCAGAGCAAGACCGGTTCGGAGTGACAGCGACTGCTTCATTCGCGCGTTTTCACCATTTCGAGTGTTGGCATTGTACTTGCTCGAAATTCGATGCGATCCATTATGATCGCCAAGTAAGCCTTTGGTCGAAGTGCCGCCGGTGAAGCCGCCGGGCGGTCCACGCGGAAGGGGCTGCCGGCATCAGAGCCGGAATTGCTCGCCCAGGTACACGCGCCGCACGGTCTCGTTCTCCATCAGCGCGGCCGGCGTGCCCTCGGCAATCACCTTGCCGCCCGCCAGGATGTAGCCACGGGTGCAGATTCCCAGGGTTTCCCGCACGTTGTGATCGGTGATCAACACGCCGATGCCGCGCTCCGACAAGTGGCGGACGATGCCCTGGATGTCGAGCACGGCGATTGGGTCGACGCCGGCGAACGGTTCGTCGAGCAGGATGAAGCGCGGGTTGGCCGCCAGCGCGCGGGCGATTTCGGCGCGCCGCCGCTCGCCACCGGACAGCGCCATGCCGAGGCCATCGCGGACGTGGCTGATGTGCAGTTCCTCGAGCAGCCGTTCCAGTTCGCGCTGGCGTCCGTCGCTGTCGAGGTCGTCGCGCAGTTCGAGGATCGCCATCACGTTGTCGGCGACCGACAGCTTGCGGAAGATCGAGGCTTCCTGCGGCAGGTAGCCGATGCCGGCCTTGGCGCGCGCGTGCATCGGCAGCCGGGTAATGTCGCGGCCATCAAGCTCGATGCGGCCACCGTCGGCCGGCACCAGGCCGACCACCATGTAGAACGAGGTGGTCTTGCCGGCGCCGTTGGGGCCGAGCAAGCCGACGATCTCGCCAGCCTTGACGTCGAGCGACACGCCGTTGACCACGGTGCGCTTCTTGTAGCGTTTGACCAGATCGCGGGCCAGCAGCACCGAGGCCGGACGATCGCCGCCAGGCACCGCGCTCACGGCGTGCCTCCCGGCGAGACGGCCGGCGCAGCCGGTTCGTTCGACGACGGCTGCAGGATGATCTTGACCTGCCCGCCGGTGCCGCCGGAGGCCTGGATGCGTCGCTGGTTGACGTCGTACTTGATGGTGTCGCCGGTGATCTCGTCGCTGCCGCGCATCACGTAGGCGTCGTTGACCAGATCGAGCACACCGCTGCGCGAGTCGTAGTTCAGCGTCTTCGCGCGCGCCGAAACCGGCGGGTTCTCGGCGCCGTTACCGGCGTGGTTCATCTTGGCCGGGCCGCCGGTGATCTTCGCTTCGTACTGGCCGCCGGCGTACTGCTTGAGTTCCACGCGGTCGCCTTCGAGCTTCAACGTGTCCGACGACAGCACGACGTTGCCGGTATAGATCGCCGAATTGCCCTGCACCAGCTCGGCCTTGTCGGAGGTCAGCGTCACCGGCCCGGTCGGTTTCAGGTCGGCCGGCTTCGGCAGCTTGACCAGTTCGTTGCGGTCCACCGATACCGGTTTGGTCGACCCCTGGGCGTGCAGCGCCAGCGGCGCCGAGGCGGCGGCCAGCATCAGCAGCAGCGCGGGGGCTCTCAGTTCAGCGAGTGACTTCATAGCGCATCTTCACGTTGTTCAGCAGGCGCAGGTCCTGTTTTTCCCAATTGGCGTCCATGCCAATGGCCGTGCCCTTGCGCGTCCGGCTGTCGACATCGACGACCGCGGCGGTATGCAGGACATGGGTATCCGGGTTGACGATCATGCTCGGCGAGCGCATCACCAGCGCCTCGCCGTTGTCGGGCCACTGGCCGTGGGCCACGACTTCGCCCGTCAGTTCGATCTCGCGGCTGCCGGCCCGCAGGTTGCCGGCCGGCGCCTCGATGTGCCACGGCGTCTTCGGCCCCGACAGCACGTCGACGACCAGCGTCGTCGCGGTGGCCGATTCATCGTCAAAGTATTCGAGCGTGGCCGCCGTCGCCTTCATCGACGGCTGGCCGGCAGCGTCGTAGCGGGTCAGGTCGGCCTGGGTCAGCGTGTAGCGCGGCAGCTTGTCGGGACTGGCGGCGACATCGAGCGCGATGTCGTCGATCCGGTTCAGCGTGAACAGCAGGCCGGCCAGCGCGGCCACGGCCAGAGTCGCCACCACGATGCGGGTCATGGACGGAGGTCGGCGGACTGCGCGGCGAGAATCAGGTCGGCGGCGTCGCGCACTGCCCCGTTGCCGCCGGTGAGGCGGCTGGCCCAGTGCGCCACGGCCAGCACTTTCGGGTGCGCGTCGGCAACCGTCATCGCCAGCCCCGCACGCTGCAGCAGCGGCAGGTCCGGGGTGTCGTCGCCCATCATCATCATCTGCTCGTCGTGCAGGCCGAGCTGGGCTTTCAGTTCCTCCCAGGCCGGCAGCTTGTGTTCGACGTTCAGCCAGACGCGGCGGATGCCGAGGTATTCGAAGCGCGCCTGCATCGCCGCCGATGGCCGGCCGGAAATCACCGCGACCTCGATGCCGGCCTGCATCAGCAGCTTCAGGCCGAGGCCATCGCGGACATGCACGGCCTTCAGCTCGGTGCCGTCGGCGGCCAGGTACAGCTTGCAGTCGGTCATCACGCCGTCGACATCGAAGACAGCGCAACGGATCTCGCGGGCACGCTCGCTCAGGGTGCGCATCAGACGACTCCGGCGCGCAGCAGGTCGTGCATGTGCAGCACGCCGGCGATGCGCTGTTCGTCGTCGAGCACCATCAGCACCGTGATCCGGTGCCGTTCCATCAAGTGCACCGCCTCGGCAGCCAGCTGTCCGGCGCCAATGTGCTTGCCGCCGCGCGTCATCACGCTGGTGATGGCGGCGCTGCGGACATCGAGCCCGGCATCGAGCACGCGGCGCAGGTCGCCGTCGGTGAAGATGCCGACGGCCCGGCCATCGCGATCGACGACGGCGGTCATGCCGAGCCCCTTGCGGGTCATTTCGAGCAGCGCAGCGGACAGCGTGGCGTCGTCGCCGACGCACGGAACCTGCTCGCCGGCATGCATCAGGTCGCCGACCTTCAGCAGCAGCCGCCGGCCGAGCGTGCCGCCCGGATGGCTCAGCGCGAAGTCCTCCGGCGTGAAGCCGCGCGCTTCCAGCAGCGCCACGGCCAGCGCGTCCCCCATCGCCAAGGTCGCGGTGGTGCTGGCGGTCGGCGCCAGATTCAGCGGGCAGGCTTCCTGGGCCACCGAGACGTCCAGATGCACGTCGGCGGCCTTGGCCAATGTCGACGCCGGCCGGCCGGTCATCGACACCAGCGGCACGCCCATGCGCTTGATCAGCGGCAGGATGGTCAGCACTTCGGCGGTTTCGCCGGAGTTGCTGATGGCGATAACCGCGTCGTCGCGGGTGATCATGCCCAGGTCACCGTGGCTGGCTTCGCCGGGGTGCACGAAGAACGCCGGGGTGCCGGTGGACGCCAGCGTCGCCGCGATCTTGCCGCCGATGTGGCCGCTCTTGCCCATGCCGGTGACCACCACCCGGCCGCGGCAGCCAATCAGCAGGCGGCAGGCGCGGGCGAAGCCGGCATCGATGCGTGGCAACAGGGCGTCCAGCGCATCACGCTCGATCCCGAGCACGCGGCGGGCGGTGTTCTGCAGCGCGACGTCGTCGGTCGGCGAGGGGAGCGTGGAATCTGGCATGGGGTGGCTATCGTAACCGAGCGTCCGATTGCGGTTCGGACAGGCCGCAAACCGGGCACGCGGCGAACGCGCTTCTCTATAATGTCGCGTCGCTCGGGCTGGCGCCTGCGCTGTTCGCGGTTCGATGCCCGGAATGCCCCGTCATCGACAGCGACGTCTGCGCCAGCTTGAAGCAAGCCCAGTCTCGTGCACCGAAATGAGGCTGCGCCCGCGATGCCATGCCGCGTCAGACCTTCGGTCGTCGCACATGACCATCGATTCCCGACTAATCGCCTTATTCATCTGCCGGCCCCGGAGACCGTTGTGAGCAAAGACCAGGACAAGAAGTTCATGATTTCGTTCGCCGGCGTGCTGGCGCTGCTGTTCGGCATCACCTTCGGCATCGTCGTGCTGGCCTTGTTCATGGCCCCGAAGCACGACACCGCCAACGTCGCCGAGAGCAAGAAGGTCGCTGCCCGCACCGCACCGATCGGCACGGTGATCACCGATCCGGCGCTGCTGGTCAAGACTGCGGCCGTCGCTCGCGAGCCGTGGTCGGGCGAGCAGGTCTACACCCAGGTCTGCTCGGCCTGCCACGACGCCGGCGTGCTGGAAGCGCCGAAGCCGACCGACAAGGCCGCCTGGGCGACGCGCAAGGGCGCCGCTGGCGGCGTCGACGGCCTCGCGGCCTCGGCGATCAAGGGCAAGAACGCGATGCCGGCCCGCGGCGGCAAGGCCGATCTCAGCGATGCCGAGATCAAGGCCGCGATCGAACTGATGCTGCAACGCGCCGGCGTCTGATCGACGCCCGCAGCGCGCGGATCAGGGCGGCACCGGCGAAAGCCGGTGCCGCTTTTTTGTTGCCCGATGGCTTCCCGGTTCGTGGACCTGTTCGCGAGGGCTGCGCCAAATTGGTGCGTGTCGATCGGCAATGGCCGCTGCTCGCATCGCGGGCTGGCCGGGGGCGCCGCCGCAACTAGTCCAGCGTGCGGGCTTCGAGGAAAAATGAAAGGAAATTCATGTATTTGAGCTGTATGGCATGGTCCATGCTTTTTCGTCGACCGCTGGCCATTTTCAGCGCAATTACTACTCGAAGGAGAGTCATGAGCAATTTGAAGAAGCTGCTGTCTGTCGCGGGTCTGGCCTGCCTGCCCGGCATCGCTTTCGCCGACACCCCGACCATCGGTTCGATCCTGGAAGCGTCCGGTATCGCCGTCACCGGCTACACCAGCGCCTCGTACTCGGTGAACTTCAACGACGGCAAGACGCTGGCGTTCCGCGCCTATGACGCCCAGACCGACACCTTCACCATCGACCAGGCCTCGCTGACGATCGCCTACGCGCCGGAGTCGGGTTTCGGTGCCACCGTCAACATCCTCGCCGGTGAAGATTCCAACGTCATCAACGGCAACTACGGCGACGGCGACTCGATCTTCAGCCTGCCGACCGCCTTCGTGTCGTACGCCGGTGGCGGCTTCACGGTGATCGCCGGCCGCTTCGGCTCGCTCGCCGGCTACGAAGTCACGGCCGACAACGCTGCGCCGTTCGTCTCGCGTTCCTGGCTGTTCCAGAACACCCAGCCGTTCTTCCACACCGGCCTGCGCGCGACCTACAAGTTCAACGACCTGCTGTCGGCGACCCTCGGTGCGGTCAACAGCGCGCCGCAGGCGTCGACGATCGACGCCAACAAGCAGAAGACGCTGGAAACCAACGTCACGTTCACCCCGACTTCGACCCTGCTGGTCTCGCTGACCAACTATCTCGGCGTCGACGAGTTCGACGGCGAAGTGCTGTTCCCGATCAACGGCCCGGCGTCGGGCGCGTTCACCACGCGCACCAACATCTCGGACGTGGTCGTGCAGTACACCGGCATCGACAAGCTGACGCTGGCGCTGAACGGCGACATCCAGGATGCCAAGGGCCTGTACATCAACAAGGGCGTGGCTTTCTACGGCATGTACCAGCTGACCGAGAAGTTCGCGGCCCGCGCCCGTATCGAACTGGCCGAAGCGGCACTGAAGGCCGAGCTCGGCGGCGACAGCTCGTCGTTCAAGATCTATACCGTGGCCGGCGTGTACTCGCCGTCGTCGCACTTCGACATCATCGCCGAAGTCCGCTATGACACCTCGAAGGACGATGTCTTCCCGAATGGCTTCACCACCGTGAGCCAGGGCGAAGGCGGCAGCTTCTCGGTGCCGGCGTTCAAGGACAACGGCGGCAACTTCGCGGTCAAGGCGATCTACAAGTTCTGATCCGCTGCAGCTGATGGACCGAAAAGGCCGCCTCGTGCGGCCTTTTCTCTTTCCGGGCCGCGCTGTCCGATCGGCTGGCAGGCACGGAAAGGCGGCCGCGCCGGCCGCAGCGACTCGATCTGCACCAGTGCGGTGCACGGCTCGCCCGCTTGCGTTCATCCAGGCGCATGCGAGGTGCTGCAGGCGCGTTCGGCCCGGCGCGCAAGGCCGCAGGTCCGCAGGGCGACTCCACTACAGTGCCGCGATGGCGAAATTTCCCTTCGTTGCGCTGGCCTCGTGCGCCGTGCTGGCGTGGTGCCCGGCAGCGCTCGCCGGCCCATTCGACCTGCGCGTCGCCGTGGCCAGCGAGGAGGTCTTTCGCGGCCAGGTGCAGAACAACAGCGCAACGCTCAGCCTGCGGGCCGATTACCGCTTCGACAACCGTGCGTACGTCGGCAGCCGCGTGCTCAACAACCGCAGCGCCGGCGATGCCGAAATCGATGTCTATGCCGGCTGGGGGCGCTCCTGGCAGCTGTTCGACCTCTGGTTGATCGGCGTCGACGGCGGTCTTGATCTGCGCACCTACAGCGGTGACCGGCAAGGTCCGGCAACGCGCGACCTCGACTGGGCGGAAGCGCGGCTGGCGGTCGATTCGGGGCCTTTGCGCCTGAGCCTTTCGGCCGCACCGGACTACTTCGGCACCGGCGCGGCCGGCTGGCGCGTGGCCGGCCAACTGCGATGGCCGATCACCCGGAATCTGGCCGGCACCGGCATCGTCGGCTGGAATGACGGCGCCGGCCTGCGCCGGCAGACCGCGCGCCTCGGCAGCGGCCGGGCTTATGCCGACTACAGCTTTGTCCTGAACTGGAGCCTGCCGGCGGACCTGTCGCTGTACGGCCAGCTCACCGGGGCCAGCACCAAGCTGGACGATTCCCGCCGGCCGCGCCTGCTGCTCGGCCTGCAGTGGCGCTGGGGCGTTCAGCTGCCCTGATCGACCGGCCGGTAGCGCAGCGCCTCGGCGATGTGCGCGGCTGCCAGTGACTCGACGCCGGCCAGGTCGGCGATCGTGCGGGCCACCTTCAGCACCCGGTGGTAGGCCCGCGCCGACAGGCCGAGCCGGCTCATCGCCGTCAGCAGCAGCTGCCGGCTGGCATCGTCGAGCGCGGCATCGCGGTCGAGCGCCTTCGGGCCGAGCAGCGCGTTGATCGTGCCGGCCCGTTCGCGCTGCCGCTCGCGTGCCGCGCAGACCCGCTGCCGCACGTCGGCGCTCGATTCGATCTGCGGCGGCGCCTGGCTGGCCAGTGCTGCCGGGTCGAGACGCGGCACGAACACGTGCAGATCGATGCGATCGAGCAGCGGCCCCGACAGGCGACCGCGATAGCGCGTCACCTGATCCGGCGTGCAGCGGCAGCGCCCGGCGCCGGGGCCGGCATCGCCGAGGTAGCCGCAGGGGCAGGGGTTCATCGCCGCCACCAGCTGGAAGCGCGCCGGAAATTCCACCTGTCGCGCGGCGCGCGAGATGCTGATCCGGCCGCTTTCCAGCGGCTCGCGCAGCACTTCCAGCACGTGGCGCTCGAACTCCGGCAACTCGTCCAGAAACAGCACGCCGCCGTGCGCCAGCGTGATCTCGCCGGGGCGCGGATGGCTGCCACCGCCGACCAGCGCCACCGCCGAGGCCGTGTGATGCGGCGCGCGGTACGGCCGCCGTCCCCAGCAGGCTGGATCGAAGCCGGCCAGCCCGATGCTGGCGATTGCCGCCACGTCCAGCGATTCCGCCTGGGTCAACGACGGCAACAGGCCTGGCAGCCGCTGCGCCAGCATGCTCTTGCCGCTGCCCGGCGGGCCGGCCATCAGCAGCGAATGGCCGCCGGCCGCCGCGATTTCCAGCGCCCGGCGTGCCTGCAGCTGGCCGCGGACATCGGCCAGATCCGGGCCGCTGTCGACGGGTGCCGGAGCCGACGTGGCCGCCGCACGCGTCAGGCGGTTCTCATGCAATTCGGTGCACAGCGCACCGAGACTGCACGCGCCGTACACGGTGGCAGCCTCCGCCAGCGCCGCTTCGGCCACGTTCGGTGCCGGAACCAGCAGAGCACGCCCTGTTTCGGTGCAACGCAGTGCCGCTGGCAGTGCGCCACGCACCGCGCGGATCTCGCCGGTCAGCGACAGCTCGCCGAGGATTTCGAGCTGCGCCAGCAAGGTCGGCGGAATCTGTCCGGACGCCGCCAGCACGCCGAGCGCGATCGGCAGATCGAAGCGGCCGCCTTCCTTCGGCAGATCAGCCGGCGCCAGATTGACCGTGATCCGGCGGTTCGGGAACTGGTAGCCGGAGTTGACGATCGCCGCCCGCACCCGATCACGCGACTCGCGCACCGCCGCTTCCGGCAGACCGACGATCGCCAGCCCGGGAATGCCCGGGGCCAGATGCACTTCCACGGTGACGGCTTCGGCGTGGAGCCCGTTCTGCGCCCGGCTATGGACGATCGCGAGGCTCATTCCGTCTGCCCGGCGGACCTTGCGCTGCGCGGCCGGGACGGGCTCGTCCGGGGCGTGCCCTGGCGGGCGCGCCCGTCGAATCGGGCCGCGAGCAGTGCTCGCGAAGCTTCCCGCTCCGACCCGTTCTGCGCCCGGCTATGGACGATCGCGAGGCTCATTGCGTTTGCCCGGCGGATCTTGGGCTGCGCGGCGGGGACGGGCTCATCCGGGGCGTGCCCTGGCGGGCGCGCCCGTCGAATCGGGCCGCGAGCAGTGCTCGCGGGCGGCGTGAGGTCGGGCGGATGCGGGGCGGCATGGACATCCTTGTCCGGGCCGGGCGGGCTAGTCGGCCGGCCCGTCGGCGGCTTTTTCCAGCGCTTTCAGCCGCTTCTCGAGCGCGGCGAGGCGGGTCTGGGTGCGCGCCAGCAGTTCGGCCTGGGTGTCGAAGCGTTCGCGGCTGACCAGTTCGAGGCGGTCGAGGTTGGCGCGCAGCACGGCGCGGAAGTTGTCTTCCAGCTCCGTGCGCAGGCCCTTCAGGCCGGGCGGCAGTACCCGGCTGAGTCGCGAGGCGAGTTCTTCAAGGGCACGGGGGTCGATCATGGCGGCGCGGGCAAAGTCAGTCAGTACAGCAGGAAGGCGAAGAACATCAGCAGCGTAGGCGGCAGGGCGGCGATGAACAAGCCGCCGGCACTGACGGTCTGGTTCGGGAACAGCGGCTTCAGGATGGCCATGCCGGCCGGGTTCGGGGCGTTGGCGATCACGGTCAGGCCGCCGCCGGTGATCGCGCCGGCGACCACGAAGAACTTGAACTCGTCGCTGAGATTCGGCACCTGCGCGGCCAGGTAGGTGACGGCGGCGTTGTCGGTGATCGCGGTCAGCAGGGTCGCGGCAACGAAGACCTGCAGCGGGTCGAGCGCCTGCAGCACCGGCTTCAGCCACCACTGCTGCAGCCCGCCGATCACGACAAGTCCGGACAGGAAGCAGGCCACCAGCAGCGCTTCTTTGAGAATCAGGCGGTTCTGGTGATCCGGATAGGCGTGGGCCCAGAGCAGGAAAATCAGCAGCACGCCGAGGAACATCGGCGGGTGGTGGGCGAAGACCACGATCAGCGCCAGGAAACCCAGGTGCAGCAGCAGCTGGCCGAGCGGCAGGTGATGGTCGTCACCGGACGGTTCATGGCCCGGCAGCTTGCGCAGGGTCGGCATGAACAGCGCGGTGACCACGGCGGCGTTGATCAGCACCACCGGCACCACGTGGGTCGCGAAGTTGGACAGCATGAAATGAAGATCCCAGCCCCAGATGCCGGCCACCATCAGCACCGGCGGCGCGGCGAACGGGGTCAGCGCGCCACCGACCGAGACATTGACGAACAGCACGCCAAGCGTGGCGTAGCACATGCGCGACGGCAGCCGGTGGCGGAAGTGGCTTTCGCGCAGCAGCAGTGCCGCCAGGGTCATTGCGCCGGGCTCGGTGATCAGCGAGCCGAGCAGCGGAATCACCGTCAGCGCAGCGAAGTAGGTCGCCGCCAGCCGCGGCAGTGGCAGCGCCCGGGAGACGAAGCGGGTGATATGGCCCATCGCCACCAGCACCGGCCGGCTGGCGGCAACCACCATGATCGCGAACACGAACAGCGGCTCGGTGAAGTTGCGGCTGTCGATGTACGCGATCGCCGCCTGCGGCCCTTCGATGGCCATGAACGCCGAGACCAGCGCCGCCGCCCACAGCGCGAACACGATCTCGACCTCGGCCAGCGCATGGATCAGCCCGGCGTGGCGCGGATAGTGGTGGGCGATCTTGGCGACGAAGGCGACCGAGAAGGTGTGCAGCAACGCCAGCGCGAACATCACGGCGGCAATGCCCTGGAAGGTGGTGGGGGTCATGGCGGGGCGGATTCCTGCGGCGGAAGGAAGCTCGCGACTATACGGATTCCGGCCTGTCGTCGAAGGGCCGGATCGCCGCCCGGTTCATGCGATCACGGGCCGGCGCGGCCCCGGCAGCGCCGGATGTCTTGCCTATGGCTGGCAATTTCACGATTCGCTGACGTTTGCCCGGTGCGTATGCAGTTTTCCCGGTTCTGGCGGCGCGGCGCCGTCGCCGTCGAGCGCAACAGCAGGCCGGAGTCGGGCGGCCGGTGACTGGCACGCTTAGTGCTAAACCTGACCGGCTGTTCGCAACCGCCTCTGGTTGACGAGCAGTGCCAGGGCGGTTCGCCGCCGACGATAACCAGGAGTTGCTTGCATGAAACTGATCACAGCCATCATCAAGCCTTTCAAGCTTGACGAGGTGCGTGAAGCCCTGTCGGAGATCGGCGTCGCCGGCATCACCGTCACTGAAGTCAAGGGCTTCGGCCGCCAGAAAGGCCATACCGAGTTGTATCGCGGCGCGGAGTACGTCGTCGATTTCCTGCCCAAGGTCAAGATCGAAGTTGCCATCGGTGACGACAAGCTGGAGTCGGCCATCGAAGCGATCACCAAGTCCGCTCACACCGGAAAGATCGGTGACGGCAAGGTGTTCGTGACCTCGCTCGACCAGGCCATCCGCATCCGCACCGGCGAGACCGGCAGCGACGCACTCTGATTCCACGAATCAACTTTTCCTGAGGGGACCCCCGATGATTTCTCTTGGCAAGCTTTCCCGAGCATTGCTGTTCGCCGGCCTCACGGCCGTCGGCGGCATTGCATTCGCCGAAGAGGCTGCCGCGCCGGCAGCCGAACCGGTTGCCGCCGAAGCGGCCGCTGCTCCGGCCGAGGCCGCACCGGCCGCTGAAGCGACGGCTGCACCTGCCGAAGCCGCACCGGCCGAAGCCGCCGCCGAGCCGCCGAAGGCGCCGACCTTCAACAATGGCGACGTCGCCTGGATGCTGGTGTCGACCGCCTTCGTGCTGCTGATGTCGCTGCCCGGCCTGGCGCTGTTCTACGGCGGTCTGGTCCGCTCGAAGAACATGCTGTCGACGATGACCCAGACCTTCGGCATCTTCTGCCTGATCGGCGTGCTGTGGGTCGTCTACGGCTATTCGGTCGCCTTCAGCGGCGATGCGCCGTTCTTCGGCACGCTCGACAAGATGTTCCTGAAAGGGGTCGTCTACGACGCCAACGGCTTCTTCACCGCCACCGGCACGTTCTCCAAGGGCGTGGTGATTCCGGAACTGCTGTTCGCCGTGTTCCAGATGACCTTCGCCTGCATCACCGTGGCGCTGATCGCCGGCTCCTACGCCGAGCGTATGAAGTTCTCGGCCGTGCTGATCTTCTCGGTGATCTGGTTCACCTTCTCCTACCTGCCGATGGCGCACATGGTCTGGTGGTGGGCGGGTCCGGATGCCTACACCTCGCTCGACCAGGTTGACGCGCTCAACGCCACCGCCGGTTACCTGTGGCAGCTCGGCGCGCTGGACTTCGCCGGCGGCACCGTGGTGCACATCAACGCCGGTGTCGCCGGTCTGGTCGCCGCGATCATCCTCGGCAAGCGCAAGGGCTACGGCAAGACCGCGATGGCGCCGCACAGCCTGACCATGTCGATGATCGGTGCCTCGCTGCTGTGGTTCGGCTGGTTCGGCTTCAACGCCGGCTCCAACCTGGAAGCCAACGGCTATGCCGTGCTGGCCTTCGCCAACACCGCGTTCGCCACCGCCGCCGCTGGCGTGGCCTGGTTCTTCGCGGAGTGGATCTTCAAGGGCAAGCCGTCGCTGCTCGGCATCATCTCCGGTGCGGTCGCAGGTCTGGTTGCCATCACCCCGGCCTGCGGCTTCGTCGGTATCGGTGGCGGCCTGGTGATCGGTGCGGTCTCCGGCGTGGTCTGCTTCTTCGCGGTGGCTTACCTGAAGTCGATCCTCGGCTATGACGACGCGCTCGATGCCTTCGGCGTCCACGCGGTCGGCGGCATCATCGGTGCGATCCTGACCGGCGTATTCGTCGATCCGGCCAAGGGCGGCGTCGGCGTCTACAACAACTGGGTCGAACTGGTGCCGGGCTATTCCTCGGGCCAGATCCTCATCCAGATCAAGGCGGTGCTGGTGGCGATCGTGCTCAGCACGGTGGTCACGGCCGTGACCTTGCTGGCGCTGAAGTTCACCATCGGCATCCGCGTCAGCGAAGAAGCCGAATCGGAAGGTCTCGACCTCGCCGAGCACGGCGAAAAGGCCTACAACCCGTAATCAGCGAGCCCTGCCGTGCGCGACCGTGCGCACGGCAGGCGCCGCTTCAAGTCTCCAGGGATGTACGTGTCGGCGGGCCGGTTCATGGCCCGCCTTTTTTTTGGCTGGCGGCACCGCAGGCCCGGCCCGAGCGCGGCACCGCGACGCGCGCAGCCGATGCCGGAAGGGTGCTTTGTTACACTTCCAACCGCCCCGCGACAACGAGAAACGAACAATGAAAATGCTGATCGCCATCATCAAGCCCTTCCGTCTCGACGCTGTGCGTGAAGCGCTCGCCGAGGCCGGCGTGCAGGGCATGACGGTGACGGAAGTGCGCGGCTTCGGCCGCCAGAAGGGTCACACCGAGCTGTACCGCGGCGCCGAATACACCGTCGATCTGCTGCCGAAGATCAAGCTGGAAGTGGCGCTGACGCCCGACCAGGTCGACAAGGCCGTCGAAGCAGTTGCCAAGGCTGCCAAGACCGGACAGATCGGCGACGGCAAGATCTTCGTCTACGACCTGGCGCAGACCGTCCGCATCCGTACCGGCGAATCGGGTGTCGATGCGGTCTGACTGACCGGCGTCCGGAAGGGCAGGGACGAAACGCCATGTCGATCCCCGATCTTCCGGTGCCAGCGGCGGCCTTTGCCAGCGCGTCGCCGCCGTGCCGATGGCCGATCGCAGCACTGCTGGCGGCGCTGCTGCTGATGCCGCCGGCATCGGCGGAAAGCCGCATCTACCGCTGGACGGATGCCGCCGGCAACGAGCATTTCAGCGATGCCCCGCCGACCCATGCACGCGCCGTGAAGCTGCCGGCGGCGCGGCCGGCGCCAACTGCTGCGGCGCCGGCAGTCGATGCCGCCGCCTGCACGGGCAAGCGCGAGCAGCTGGCCCGCTTCCGGCAGGCCGACCGCATCACTGAAACCAACGCCCTCGGCGAAACCCGCAGCTACAGCGACGACGAGCGGCGCCGACTGATCGCCACCACCGAAGCCGATGTGCGCGCGATCTGCGGCGAGGACTGAACGGCATCGTGTTCCGCTTGCGCTGGCCCTGCTCGTGGCCGGCAGCGCATGGGCCGGCAGCGCGTCGGCCGCCGCCGTTTTCAAGTGGCTGGATCGCGATGGCGCGGTGCACTACGACGACCAGCACCGCTTCGAGCAGCGGCTGACCCAGGCCTACCTGAGCGAACGTCGCGTACCGCCAAAAGCCGATGCCACCACGCCGCCGGCGTTCATCCGCGCCGTCGATGCTGACTGCCGCCTGGCCCGCGAGCGTGCCGAAGTCACCGCACGCGCCAGCGAGGTCTATGGCCGTGATCCGTTCGGCAACGTCTATCGGCTGTCGCCCCGGCAGCAGCTGCTGGAGAGGAAGGTGGCCGAGCGGGACATCGCCCGCTACTGCGCGGCCGATGCCGCCGAACGCCTGTATCGCGCGGCGCAGGCGGAACGCGAGCAGCGCCAGCAGCGGCCCGCGCCGATCGTGGTCGAGCAGCGCGGGCCCTGACACGGCCCCCTGAGACGGCCGTAGATCGCCGGGTCAGCCGGCGATCGCCTTCCTGACGAAGGTCGGCAGCGCGAACGCCGCCGCGTGGGTATCGGCGTTGTAGAACTGGCAGTCCATCGCCTCGATCGCCTTGTCGTCGAGTCGTGAGGCCAGCGGGCCGGCGGTTTTCTGGGCGATCGAACCGCTCCACCAGCCGCTCGGGTAGATGGTCTGCGGGAAGTGGATCAGCCGAGTCTGCGCGAAGCCGGCCTGGCGCATGAACCGGTGCATCTCGGTGATCAGCTCCAGATGCAGGATCGGCGATTCCGACTGCTGCACCAGCAAACCACCCGGCTTCAGTGCCCGCAGGCAGTCGACATAGAACTTCGCGCCGAACAGGCCCTCCGCCGGGCCGACCGGATCGGTGGAGTCGATAATGATCACGTCGAGGCTTTCGGGCTTGGCTTCCTTCATCCAGGCCAGGCCATCTCCGAAGAACAGGGTGGCGCGCGGATCGTGGTTGGCCACGCACAGCTCGGGGAAATACTGCTCGGCGAGCCGCGTCACCCGCTCGTCGATCTCGACCTGGGTCGCCGACTTCACTTCAGGATGCTTGAGCACCTCGCGCAAGGTGCCGCAGTCGCCGCCGCCGACGATCACCACCTGCTCCGGTGCCGGGTGCGAGTTGAGCGCCGGGTGCGACATCATCTCGTGATAGAGGAAGTTGTCGCGGGTCGACACCATCGTGCAGCCATCGATGGTCATCAGGTAGCCGAAGGATTCGGTCTGGTAGATGTCGATCTTCTGGAACGGCGTCTGCTCGCCGTGCACGTGACGTCCCAGTTTCAGCGAAAATGCCGTCCCGGTCTTGTCGACCGGCTCCGTGAACCAGCTTTCGTCCAATGACATCGTTGTCGCGCTCCGGAAAAGACGCGCGAGTATACGGAAGCGCCCCTGACCTTTGAGTGACGGCATGACCGACCCCCGCTGGACCGCGCGCGACGCGGTGGATCTGTACAACATCGCCAAGTGGGGGGATGGCTACTTCGACGTCAACGCCGAGGGCCATGTCGTGGTCCGTCCGCAGGGCCCGCAATCGGCGGTCGCGATCGATCTGCACGCGCTGGCCGAACGGCTGCCGAAGGAAGGCCTGGACCTGCCGGTGCTGGTGCGCTTCACCGACATCCTCAAGGATCGGGTCGACGTGCTGACCGGCGCCTTCGCGCAGGTGATCCAGGAACTCCACTACGCCGGCCACTACACGGCGGTCTACCCGATCAAGGTCAACCAGCAGGAATCGGTGGTGAAGGCGATCGTCGCCCACGGCGGCGACCGCGTCGGCCTGGAAGCCGGCTCCAAGCCGGAGCTGGCAGCGGTGCTCGGCCTGGCGCCGGCCGGCTGCACGATCGTCTGCAACGGCTACAAGGATCGCGGCTACATCCGCCGCGCGCTGATCGGCGCCAAGCTCGGCCACACCGTCTACATCGTGGTCGAGAAGCTGTCCGAACTGCCGCTGGTGCTGGCCGAATCCAAGGCGCTGGAGGTTGCTCCGGTCATTGGCCTGCGGGTGCGGCTGTCGGCGGTGTCGGAATCGACGCAGCAGAACACCGGCGGCGAGAAATCCAAGTTCGGCCTGACGGTGCCGCAGGTCGTCGAGGCGGTGGAGATGATGCGCGCCGCCGGCCAGATCGATGCGATCCGAATGGTCCATTTCCATCTCGGATCGCAGGTCGCCAACGTCCAGGACGTGGCCCGCGGCATGCGCGAGGCGGCGCGTTACTACGTCGAGCTGCGCAAGCTCGGCGCGCCGGTCGACACCGTCGATGTCGGCGGCGGTCTGGGTGTCGACTACGAGGGCACCCGTTCGCGCTCCTACTGCTCGATGAACTACTCGGTGCGCGAGTACGCCCGCAACATCATCCGCACGCTGGCGGAAGTCTGCGAAGCGGCCGGCGAGCCGCAGCCGAACCTGATCTCGGAATCCGGCCGCGCGCTGACCGCCCACCATGCGGTGCTGATCACCTCGGTGGTCGATTCCGAAGTCGCGCCCAGCGGCAGCCTCGAAGCGCCGCATGCCGATGCGCCGGCCGCGCTGCGCGCGCTGCACGAATTGCCCGGCCATATCGACGCCGACGGCCCGATCGAATGCCTGCACGATGCCGCCAACTACCTCGCTGACGCCCAGACCCAGTACACGCTGGGCCTGATTCCACTGCGTGACCGCGCCTATGCCGAGCGCGCTTACTACGCCGTGGCCCGCGCGGTGCTGCCGAAGCTGGACCCGACCATCCGCGCCGAGCGCGATGCGCTCGAGGAGCTGCGCGAAAAGCTGTCGGCCAAGTACTTCTGCAACTTCTCGGTATTCCAGTCGGTGCCCGATGCCTGGGCGATCGAGCAGGTGTTTCCGATCATGCCGATTCACCGGCTCGCCGAACGCCCGGACATCCGGGGCCGGCTCTGCGATCTGACCTGCGACTCCGACGGCCGCCTCGATCTGTACGTCGATCGCGAAGGCGTGATGTCGACGATGGCGCTGCACGAACTGCGTCATGACGAGCCCTACCTGCTGGCGATCTTCATGGTCGGCGCCTACCAGGAAATCCTCGGCGACATGCACAACCTGTTCGGCGACACCAACGCCGTGAACGTCGTCGTCAATGCTGATGGCAAGGGCTGGTCGCTGGAAGGCGCCGAACACGGCGACCGCACCGATGAACTGCTGCGCTACGTGCATCTGGCGCCGGAAGAACTGGCCCAGAGCTATCGCCGCAAGTTCGCCGCCACGGCGCTGCCGCCGGCGGTCAGGAGCGCGCTGCTGGCCGAACTGGAAGCCGGCCTGAGCGGCTACACCTATCTGAGCTGAAGCCGGGAGGCTACGCGATGATCAGCCGCGAATACGCATCGACGATGGCGCGCTACAACCGCTGGATGAACGGCAAGGTCTACGCGGCCTGTGCCGGGCTGGCGGACGATGCGCGCAAGGCCGATCGCGGCGCCTTCTTCGGCTCGATCCACCGCACGCTGAACCATCTGCTGGTCGGTGACCTGATCTGGCTGTCGCGCTTCACTGGCGGCTCGCGCGAAGGCCTGCACATCGGCCAGCCGCTGCACGACAGCTTCGACGCGCTGCGCGCGCACCGGGAGCAGACCGATACCGCGCTGCAGGCCTTTGCCGATGGGCTGACGCCGGAAACACTGCGCGCCGATCTGGAGATCACCAGCACCGCCCATGGCGTGTTCAGCCGGCCGACCTGGGTGTTCGTCAGCCATCTGTTCAACCACCAGACCCACCATCGCGGCCAGGTGACGACCCTGCTGTCGCAACTGGGCATCGACATCGGCGCCACCGATCTGCCGGTGCTGCCCGACCTCGCCGGCTGAGCCGGCGCCGCTGCGAATCAGGCGGCCTTGAGGAAGCGGTTCAGCTCGACGACGAAGCGGCGCGGCGACTCGAACGGCACCGTGTGGCCGGCGTCGGCGAACTCGACGAGTCTGGCTCCCGGAATCAGCCGGCCCAGTTCGCGCTGACCGGCCGCCGGATACATCCGCGAGCGGGCGCCGATGAAGACCGTCGTCGGCCGGTCGATCTGGCGCACCGACGCACGCCAGTCCAGCCCGCCTTCGGTGTAGGCGCGCATGGTGTCCAGATAGACGCCCCAGTTGGCGGTCGGGATCACCCGCCGGGCCAGCGCGTCGACGCGCGTGAAATGCGCGGTCTGCTGCCACAGTTTCGAGGCGAACGCGTAGCCGAGGAATTCGCGCAGTACCTGCCAGTAGCGGCGGCGCAGCGCCAGCGGCAGTGCCGTGAACGGCCGGTCGCGCTGGGTTTCGATGGCGTCGATCACCGTCGACCACTGCGGCAGCCGCGTCGCCTGATCGTCGCCGAGCAGGCCGTGCTGCCAGTCCGCGCCGTTGAGGATGCACGGCGCCTGGTCGATGTGCAGCCAGCGCGCCACGCCGCGAAAGCCGTGCCGGGCATGGTGTTCCATGCCGGTACAGGCGCCCATCGACAGGCCGGCCAGGCGCACGTCGGACAGCTTCAGGCCGTCGATCAGATCGGCGACATCATCGGCGTGCTGGGCGATCGCGCCCTGCGCGCCGAGCGACAGCCGGTGCGAGCCGCCGAAGCCGCGCAGGTCCGGCAGGATGAAGCGCTGCCGGGCCAGCAGCGGCGCCACCACCGGCAGCCACATCGCGCCCTGCATGCCGAAGCCGTGCAGCAGCACGCAGGCCGGGCCGCGCCGGGCGCCGACGTCGAGGTAATGCAGGCGGGCGCCGTCGCGGGTGGTCAGGTAGGGCATGAGCGTTCTAGTTCAGGGCGGAAGCCGGCACCACCGGCAGCACCACGCTCGACGGCCGCGCCGCGTCGTGGTGGATGGTCAGGATTCCGGCCAGCGACTGCAGCAGGGTGCCCAGCGGCGGCACGCCCTGCGGCAGGTTGCTGGCGCTGACCGACACCCGCAGCCGGTGGCCGGCGGCGATGACGGCGCTGGTCTGGAACACCTCGACCGGCACCAGCACCGGTTCATTCCGCGGCAGCGGCAGCACCGACGCCAGCGTGAACGGATGCCAGGGCTGGATCGACTGGCCGTCCAGCGTTCGGCTGCGGCTGGCATCGACGCTGCGCAGGCTGGCGGTCTGCAGGCCGTTGGTCAGCGAACGGGCAACGCCGCGTTCATCGACATCCGACACCCGCACCGACAGCCCGGCGTCGCCGGCCGTGGTTTCCATCCAGATGTCGGCCTGGATCGGGCCGTTCAGGTACAGCGGTGCGGTCAGGGCCGGCGTTTCGAAGACGACGGCCAGCCGGTCCGAAGCATTGGAATTCTCGAAGCAGGGCAGCGGAATGAAGCCGGCGGCGCCGGCCGTCCACTGCGCGGTGGACACTGAGCACAGGCCGCCGATCGGCACCTGCAGCGCCCGGCTGACCGCCGTGTTGCTGCCCGGCGGCTCGGTGCCGAGCCCGCCGTTGCCGTACAGGTAGTAGCGCTGCGCCCGGGCCTGCGGATGCGGCCAGTCGCTGGCGGTCACATAGCGTTCGGCGCCGTAGACCCACTGGGTGACGTTGGGCATCTGCTCAGCGCCGACCGCCATGCCTTTCACGTACTGGTCGAACCAGCGCAGCTGGATCTGGTTCAGCAGCGGCACGCCGTCGCGTGGCAGGCCGGCACCGAAGGCTGCCTCCAGATGCGTCCACGGCCCCATCAGCAGCTTGGCCGGCACGCGATTCTTCAGCGCTTCGTAGCTGGTGGGCTCGCTGCGCTGGAACAGGTCGCGCAGGCCGCCGACCACGAAGGTCGGCACGCTGACCTGGTCCAGCACTTCGAGCGGCGAGCGGGTGCGCCAGAACGCGCCGTCGTAGGCGGTATCCGGATCGCCGGTCAGCGCCTGCAGCACCAGCGGCGCCTGGAAGCGCAGCGCGGCGTTGAGCAGATGCTCGATGACCAGCGGCGCGCCGTTGGCGGGGTCGGTCAGGGCGGTCGGATTGGTCACGCCGAGCGCGGTGATCAGGCCGAGCCACAGCGGGATGAACGTCGGGTTGACCTGGCCGCCGGTGAACACGATGTCCCGGTAGCCGTCGCCGATCGGCACGATCGGAAACGCCGCCTTGACCGCTGGATGATGCTGGGCGGCGGTCAGCAGCGCGGTAATGCCGAGATAGCTGACGCCGTACAGGCCGATGCGGCCATCGCTGAACGGCTGGGTCGCGGCCCAGTCGGTGACCTCGGCGTAGTCGGCCTGCTCGGTCTCGCCGAACGCTTCCCAGACGCCTTCCGACTGGCCGGTGCCGCGCACGTCGACCACCACCGTCGCGTAGCCGTGGCGGACGATATACGGATCGGCGCCGCCGAGGCCGTCGACATAGCCGCCGACCACGCCGTTGTACGGCGTCTGCACCAGCACCACCGGGAAGCGGCCGGGCGCGGCATTGCCGTCGGCATCGGCCGGCAGGGTCACGTAGGCCGCCAGGCGGGTGCCGTCGCGCAGCGTGATGTACTGCACCGGCTGCCGGGCGATGCCGGCGAATTCCGCCGGTGGGTCGTAGCTGGTCCAGGCGCCGTTCGGGTTGGACGTGACGGCCGTGCCGGCGGTGGCCGCCGTGGTGCTGGTGCCGAGCGTCGTCCAGCTGCTGCGGGCAGATGGCGCCGGCCCATCGCCGCCCTGCGGCGCGTTGCTGCTGCCGCAGCCGGCCAGCGCCGTGACACCGGCCACCAACAGGGCCCGGATCATGTCCGGGCCGGATTTCGCCTTGCGCATCTGCCGTCTCCCTGTCGCACCGTGGATCGCCGTGTCAGCGCCGGCGTTGCGGCGGCTGCATCGGAGAACGATTGTTCACGCGACGGATGATAACCGCAGCCTGTGCGGCTGCGGCGGACGGCATCGCCCGGATGCCGTCAGCGGCGGGCGCGGGCCCGGGCGATCGCGGCGCGCACCTGCGCCGGCGCGGTGCCGCCCCAGTGGTTGCGGGCGTTGACCGAGCCGTCGAGGGTCAGCACCTCGAAGACGTCGGCCGTGATCAGCGGCGAAAAGCCGCGCAGTTCCTCAAGGCTCAGCTCCGACAGGTCGCAGCCCTTGGCCACCGCATGGCCGACTGCGCTGCCGACCGCATGGTGGGCATCGCGGAACGGCAGGCCTTTCTTGACCAGGTAATCGGCCAGGTCGGTGGCGGTGGAATAGCCCTTGAACGCGGCGGCGCGGCAGGTGGCGCGCTGTACCTCGACACTCGGCAGCATCGCCGCGAACAGCCGCAAGGACGCCGACACGGTGTCGTGGGCGTCGAAGATCGGCGGCTTGTCTTCCTGGTTGTCGCGGTTGTAGGCCAGCGGCTGGCCCTTCATCAGCACCAGCAGCGTGTTGAGGTCGCCGACCACGCGGCCGGTCTTGCCGCGCACCAGTTCGGGCACGTCCGGGTTCTTCTTCTGCGGCATGATCGAGCTGCCCGTGCAGTAGCGATCCGGCAGCTTCACGAAGCCGAACATCGGCGTGCACCAGAGGATCAGCTCCTCGCTCCAGCGCGACAGGTGCAGCATGGTCATCGCGCAGGCCGCCACGAATTCGATCGCGAAGTCGCGGTCGCTGACCGCATCGAGCGAGTTCTCCGAGACGCTGTCGAAACCGAGCTGCTCGGCAACGAACGGGCGGTCGATCGGGTAGACGGTGCCGGCCAGCGCGGCCGAGCCCAGCGGCAGCACGTTGGTGCGCCGGCGGGCATCGAGCAGGCGCGCACGGTCGCGCAGCACCTGTTCGCGCCAGGCCAGCATGTGGTGGCCGAAGGTCACCGGCTGGGCGACCTGCATGTGGGTGAAGCCCGGCATGATCGAATCGGCCTCGCGCTCGGCCAGATCCAGCAGCGCCTCGGCCAGCTCTTCGATCACCGCCACCAGCTCGTCGATCGCATCGCGCACGTACAGGCGGATGTCGGTCGCCACCTGGTCGTTGCGGCTGCGCGCGGTATGCAGGCGCTTGCCGGCGTCGCCGATCAGCGCGGTCAGCCGCGATTCGATGTTCATGTGCACGTCTTCCAGCGCCAGCTGCCACTCGAAGCGGCCGGCCTCGATCTCGGCACGGATGCTGGCCAGGCCGGCGACGATCGCCTCGACATCGTCGGCCTTCAGCACGCCGACCTTGCCGAGCATCCGCGCATGGGCGGTGCTGCCGGCGATGTCCTGGCGCCACAGGCGCTGGTCGAAGCTGACCGATTCGGAAAACGCTTCGACCAGGGCGTCGGTGCCCTCGCTGAAACGGCCGCCCCAGAGCTTGGCGGTGGAGGCTGGCGCGGACGGGGCAGCCGCAGGCTGGGCAGCCGGCGCGGAAGGATGGGCAGCGGTCATGGGGGTGTGCAGCGGCAGGGGAAACGGGATCGGAAGGCGGCCGGCGCGAATTTCCGGGCCGATGCTGAAACTATTGTAAGGCCGCTCGCCACGGCCCGGAGACTTCCGCTAGGCTCGCTGGATGAAGCGTTTCGAGGTCTCCGCCACATCCCAGTCCAGCCTAATCCCGGAATTCTGCCGGGCGCCCGCGCTGTTGACGCTGGCCTACGTGATGGAACTGATCGCCGTGCTGCTGACCCTGGCCAGCTACGCCAGCGGCGAAGCGGCGCTGAAGCAGCTGCTGGTGCTGTCGCTGTACCTGCACGCCATCGGCCTGTGCTGCGCCGGCGCGCTGTGCGGCGTGCGCCGCGGGCTGCCGCCGGCGCGCGACGGCGTGCTGTTCTTCGTCTGCTGGATGGTGATCGCCTTGGTCACCTTCGCGGTCAGCTTCACGGCCTGGCTGATCGACCGCCGTTTCGCGCTCGGCTTCGTTCCCGGCGACGGCCCGTGGCCGTTCGTGCTCCGCAACCTGGTGATGGCCGGCATCGTCGCGCTGCTGCTGCTGCGCTACCTCTGGGAGCGCCACCAGTGGCAGGAGGAATCGCGCGCCGAGGCTGACGGCCGCTACCTCGCGCTGCAGGCGCGCATCCGTCCGCACTTCCTGTTCAACGCGCTGAACTCGCTGGCCGAGCTGATCCCCAGCAAGCCGGAAGTGGCCGAGGAAATGGTCATCGACCTGTCCGACCTGTTCCGGGTCAGCCTCGATTCCCGGCAGCGGCTGATTCCGCTGCGCGAGGAGATCGAGATCGTCAAGATCTACATGCGCATCGAGGAAATCCGCCTCGGCGACAAACTGCTGGTCAACTGGGAAATCCCCGATGCCGTGCTCGACGCCCAGGTGCCGCGCCTGACGGTGCAGCCGCTGGTCGAGAACGGCGTGCTGCACGGGGTGTCTCGGCTGCGCGCACGCGGCATGCTGCACGTCATCGCCCGCCGCGAGGGTGCCTTCCTGGTGGTCGACGTCGAGAACCCGGTTCCGCCGGAGGACGCGCCGAAGCGCGCCGGTACCGGCACGGCGATCGGCAACATCGCGCAGCGGATCAAGCTGATCTATGGCGAGCGGGCGAAGCTGATTCTCGGCGAGGATCGCGACGAATTCGGGCCGCTGTTCCGGGCCCGCCTGCGCCTGCCTTTCGTGGTTCATAGTGGTGGCGAAATCAACGCGCCCACCTTTACGGAGGATTGAAGCAATGAGAGTCGTGATCGTCGATGACGAGCCGCTGGCGCGGGAACGTCTGCGCCGCCTGGTCGCGGAATTCCCGGGGTACGAGATCGTCGGTGAAGCCGGCGACGGCGAGGCGGCCATCGAGCTGATCCGCGACGAGGAGCCCGACGTGGTGCTGCTCGACGTGCGCATGGGCATGGTCGACGGCCTGCAGGTGGCGCGCGCCATCAAGGAAGAGGACATGGCGCCGGCGATCATCTTCATCACCGCGTATCCGGAGCACGCGCTGAGCGCCTTCGATGCCCAGGGTGACGCCTACCTGCTCAAGCCGGTGCGCAAGGAAAAGCTGAAAGAGGCGCTGCAGCGGGTGCGCAAGCTGTCGCGTGCCCAGAAGCCGACCATCGCGCTGCCCGGCACCAAGCCGGCGCGCGATTTCGTGCTGGCGACCACCCGCGAAGGCCTGGCCCGGGTGCCGGCCGAGGACATCGTCTATTTCCTTGCCGACCAGAAGTACACCACCGTCTGCCATCTGCACGGCGAGGTGCTGATCGAGGAATCGCTGAAGACGCTGGAAGACGATTTCTCGCCGTGGTTCCTGCGCGTGCACCGCAAGGCGCTGGTCGCCACCCGCTTCATCGCCGGCCTCGAACGCGGCAAGGGCGATGAATCCCAGCACTGGCTGAAGGTGCGCCACGCCGCGACCCTTCTGCCGGTCAGCCGCCGCCGTCTGGCCGAGGTGCGCCGCTTCCTGACCGATGACGGCAGCGACAAGACGCTGGACTGATCACCACTTCACGGACACCGCCGTCTTGTCGATCCGAATCGCAACCCGAGAAAGCCCGCTGGCCCTGTGGCAGGCGGAGCATGTCAAGGCGCTGATTGAGCGCACCCATCCTGGCGTCGCCGTCAGCCTGGTGCCGATGACCACCATCGGCGACCAGCTGCTCGACCGCAGCCTCGCGACCGTCGGCGGCAAGGGCCTGTTCGTCAAGGAGCTGGAAGCGGCGATGCTGGAAGGCCGCGCCGACATCGCCGTGCACTCGATGAAGGACGTGCCGGCGGTATTGCCCGATGGTCTTGTGCTGACTGCCTTCCTGGCCGGCGAAGACCCGCGCGATGCCTTCGTCTCCAACCGCTACGCCACGCTGGATGCGCTGCCGCAGGGCGCGGTGGTCGGCACCGCCTCGCTGCGCCGGCAGGCGCAGCTGCGCGGCTTGCGGCCGGACCTGGTGATCAAGGAGCTCAGAGGCAATGTCGGCACCCGGCTGCGCAAGCTCGACGAAGGCCAGTACGACGCCATCCTGCTGGCCGCTGCCGGTCTGATCCGGCTGGGTCTCGAAGCGCGGATCCGCGAAAAGTTCGACATGGGCCGCTTCGTGCCGGCCTGCGCCCAGGGCGTGGTCGGTATCGAGTGCCGCGCCGATGACGCCGCCACCCGGGCGCTGATCGCGCCGCTGCACGATCCGCAGTCGGCGATCCGGCTGGCCGCCGAACGCGGCCTCAACGCCCGGCTCGGGGGCGCCTGCACGGTGCCGGTGGCCGGCCATGCGGTGATCGCCGCCGACCGGATCCGGCTGACCGGCCTGGTCGCCGCGCCGGACGCCAGCGCCTGCGTCCGCGACGAGATCGAAGGCCCGGCCGCGGAGGCCGCAGCACTCGGCTTGCAGCTGGCCGAGCGCCTGCTCGAACGCGGCGCGCGCGCCATCCTGGCCCAGCTCGGCATCCATGCCTGAGTCCGCCGCCGCGCGGCTGGACGGGCTGACCGTCCTGGTCGCGCGGCCCGCCGGCCAGGCCGAGGCGCTGTGCGCGCTGATCGAGGCCGACGGCGGCCGGGCGCTGCCGCTGCCGCTGTTCGCGATCGCCGCGCTGGATGCCGGGGCGATGGCAGCGGCCGGCGCCGTGCTCGATGACGCCCGGTCGGCTCAACTCTGGCTGTTCACCAGCCGCAATGCCGTCGACCACGCGGCGCGGCTGTGCCCGCTGCCCTGGCCGACGCTGGCGGCGGTTGGCGACGCGACGGCGGCGGCGCTGCGCCAGCACAGCGGCCAGCCGGTGCTGACGCCGCCGGCCGGCGACGGCGCGGCCGCCTTGCTGGCGCATCCGGCGCTGCAGCAGGGGGGCGGCCGACGGGCGCTGATCGTCACCGGCGAGCAGACGCTGCCGGTGCTGGAAGACGGTCTGCGCGCGCGCGGCATGACCGTGACCGTGCTCCCGGTCTACCGGCGCGTGGCCGTCGATCATCCGCCGGCGGCGGTCGCCGCCTGGCTGCAGGCGGCCGATGTCGCGGTGATCCCGAGCGGCGAGGCGCTGCGCCGGCTGCTGGCGCTGACGCCGCCAGAGGCCCGTTCACAGCTGGCGGGGCTGCAATTGGCCGTGCCGTCGCCGCGTGTGATAGAAACTGCGCGCTTGCTGGGCTTCACCGCCGAGCCGCTGCTGCCGGAGCGGGTCAGCGACCTGGCCTACCTCGAAGTCCTACGGCGTCACGCGCGCCACCGCCACTCGAAAGCATGACCGAATACGACGTCCCCGAACGCCCGCGCCCGGCGCGCAGCCTCTGGCGTGCGCTGTGGCTGTGGACCCTGCTGCTGGCGCTGGCGGCGCTGCTGGGCGGCGGCGGCTACGCCGGCTGGCAGTTCTGGCAGGAGCGGCAGGCGACCGAGGACATCGTCGCCGCCCAGGACACCTTGCTGCGCCGGCTCAGCCGCCAGCTCGGCGACGCCGGCGCCGAAATCCAGCAGCTGCGGCAGCGGCAGGGCGATCTCGCCGAAAGCGCGCGCCGCAGCACCGATCTGGTCGCCGCGCTGCAGGGCCGGGCCGATGACGCCGACGCCACGCTGGCGCGCATCAACGCCACCATCCAGGGCGGTCGCGGCCGCGCCCAGCTGCTGGCGGTCGAGCAGCTGCTGCTGATCGCCAACGAGCGCGCCCGTCTGGCCCGCGATGTGCCGGGCGCCATCGAGGCGCTGAGCCTGGCGCAGGACCGTCTCGGCAGCCTGGCCGAACCGAAGCTGTTCCCGATCCGCGAGGCGCTGGCCGAGGAGCGCAGCCGGCTCGAAGCGCTGCCGCGCATCGATCTCGAAGCGGCCGCGCTGACGCTGTCGAGCCTGATCCGTCGGGCGCCCGAGCTGCCGCAGCGTTCGCGGGCGCCGACCCATGCCGCCGTCGTCGACGGCGAACCGTCGCGCGACATCACGCCGGAAGCCAGCGGCTTCTGGGCGCGCGGTATCGGCAGCCTGCGGCAGATGTTCGGCGCCGTGTTCACCGTGCGGCGCACCGACAAGCCGGTCGATCGCCTGCTGCCGCCGGAGCAGGAACGGCTGGTCGGCCAGCTGCTGCTGCTGAAGCTGGAGACCGCCCGTGCGGCGCTGCTGACCCGCAACACGGCGACGCTGCGCGCGACGATCGAGGACGCCGCCGCGTTCCTGAACGACTACTACCGCAGCGACGATCCGACGGTGCTGGGCGCCCGCGCCGAGCTGGATCGCCTGATGACGCTGGACCTGAATCCGCAGCTGCCGGAGCTGGGCCGCAGCCTGGGCCTGCTGCGGGCCTACCTCGACGCGACGCGCTGACGCCGGTCGGCCACCAGACTCCCATCCGTGATCATCGTTTTCCTTTCGCTGCTGCTGGTCTTCGTCGGCGGCCTGGTCGCGATCCTGCTGCTGCGGCCGGATACCGGCTACGTGCTGATCAACTACGGGCCGTGGGTGGTCGAGACCTCGCTGGCGGTGCTGGTGTTCGGCATCGGCCTGTTCTTCCTGCTGGTCTGGCTGCTGCTGCGGCTGTCGGGCTTCGCGGTGCGGCTGCCGGGTTCGCTGCGCGAAGCGGTCGACCGGCGGCGCAGCGACCGCGCCCGTGAAGCCTTCGAGAACGGCCTGCTGGCGCTGTTCGAGGGCAACTGGGCGCGCGCCGAGAGCGAGCTGATCAAGCGCGCCAGCGACCACCATGCGCCACACCTGAACTACCTGGCGGCGGCCCGCGCGGCCCAGCGTCAGGCGGCCACCGACCGTCGCGACCACTACCTGCGGCTGGCGATGCTGAACCGGCCCGAGCACGAGTTCGCCACGCTGCTGTCGCAGGCGGACCTGCAGCGCAAGCGCGGCGAGTTCGAGGCCACCCGGCAGACTGCACTGAAACTGCGCGAGAAGGACCCGATGCACCCGTTCGCCATCGAGCTGCTGGCCGAAAGCCACGCCGCGCTTGGCGAATGGGCGGCGCTGCGCGCGCTGCTGCTGGAGCCGGCCAGCGCCCAGGCGATCGTCGCCGCGCGCCGCGACCAGCTGATGGGCCGGGCGATTCTGGAACTGATGCAGACGGCCATCGACGATGCCCGGCTGCCGATTCTGAAAGCGCTCTGGGAAGGCGCAGGCAACCTGCGCGACGATCCCGAGCTGAAGCGCGCCTACGCCCGCGGCCTGGCCCGCCTGAACGCCGATGCCGAGGCGCTGGCGCTGATCGCCCAGGCGCTGTCGGTGGACTGGGACGGCGAACTGGCGCTGCTGTATGGCGACCTGCACGCCGGCGATCCGATCACCCAGCTGGCGACCGTCGAGTCCTGGCTGGCGCTGTACGGCGAGAAGACCGAACTGCTGCAGGTGGCCGGCCATGTCTGTCTCGCCAACCGCCTGTGGGGCAAGGCGCGCAGCTATCTCGAAGCGGTGATCGCCATCGCGCCGACGCCGAAGGCCTATCTCGATCTGGCGCGGCTGTGCGCCGATACCCAGCAGCCCGAGGAGGCCGCGCGCCACTACCGGCTGGGGCTGGAACTGGCCGCCGGCCAGCACTGAGCGGCCTGCGGCGTCGTTGCCGTTGCCGGCAAGGCTCCGCCACACTCCGAAGACGCGGCCGTGCACCCGAGCCGCGATCCATCGAGGAGGAGCAAGCGAGATGAGCACCATGTTCAGCAGCAGCCAGCGCGCGTTGCAGGAACGGTTCGGCACGGCGGCCCTGGCCGATCGCGTGTCGATGATCACCATGCACGCCGAGGTCACCGACGCCGAGAAGGCCTTCATCGAAAGTCGCGATCTGTTCTTCCTGTCGACCGTCGACGACGAGGGCCAGCCGACCTGCTCGTACAAGGGCGGTGCCGTCGGCTTCGTGCGGGTGGTCGATGCCGGCACCATCGCCTTCCCGAGCTACGACGGCAACGGCATGTACCTGTCGATGGGCAACATCGGCACGCATGCCAAGGTCGGCCTGCTGTTCATCGATTTCGAGACGCCGAATCGCCTGCGTCTGCACGGCGAGGCCCGCATCGATCCGAATGACCCGTTACTTGCCGACTATCCGGGGGCAGACCTGATCGTCCGCGTGGCGATCACCAAGCTGTTCGTCAACTGCCCGCGCTACATCCACCGCTACCAGAAGCTCGGCGATTCGGTCTACGTGCCGAAGGCCGGCTGCGCCACGCCGCCGGCGAAATGGAAGCGCATCGACGCCTTTGGCGACGTGCTGCCGGCCCGTGATGCCGCCGCCGTGGCCGCTGCCGGTGCCGCGATCAGCTTCGACGACTACATGGCCGACGTCGCGGCCGGACAGGGCTGATGCAGGCACTGATCGTCGGCTGCGGGGACGTCGGCTGCCGGCTGGCGCTGCGGCTGCAGGCGCGCGGCATCGCGGTGACCGGCGTCGTGCGCTCGCCGTCGAGCGCCGCCGCGCTGCGCCGGCTGGGCATCACGCCGCTGCTCGCCGATCTCGATGCCGACGTGATCGCCGACTGGCCACCGGCCGACTGGCTGTTCCACTTCGCGCCGCCGCCGGAGACCGGCGATGCCGATCCCCGGCTGGTCGGCACACTGGCGGCCCTGCAGGTGGCGCCGGCGCGGCTGGTCTACCTGTCGACCTCGGCGGTCTACGGCGATTGCGAGGGCCGCTGGATCGACGAGACCGAATCGCTGAAGCCCAAGGTCGCGCGTGGCCAGCGCCGGCTCGATGCCGAACGCTGCGCGCTGGCCTATGCCCGCGCGCACGGCAGCGCCGCGATGATCCTGCGGGTGCCGGGCATCTACGGGCCGGGACGGCTGCCGTTGCAGCGGCTCAACGCGGGTGCGCCGCTGGTGCAGCGCGACCAGTCGCCGTACACCAACCGCATCCACGCCGATGACCTGGCCGCAGCCGCGCTGAGGGTCGCCGAACTCGGTGCCGATGGTGCTGCCTACAACGTCAGCGATGGCCAGCCGACCACGATGACCGACTACTTCCAGCGCTGCGCGCGGCTGCTGGGCGTGCCGCCGCTGCCGGAGCAGCCGCTGGAGGCTGCATTGCGGACGATGTCGCCGATGCTGCGTTCGTTCCTGGAGGAATCGAAGCGGCTGTCGAACCGGCGGCTGGTCGAGGAACTGGGCTGGCAGCCGCAGTATCCGAACCTCGATGCCGGCCTGCCGGCCAGCCTCGATGCCGATCCGGTGGTCCGGGCATTCACCGGCGCAGCCTAGAATCGGCGGGCGGCACCCATTACAACCCCTGCCAGTGGCTACGGAGAACAGCATGAGCATCGCCAGTGAATTCAAGGCATTCGCAATGCGCGGCAACGTCATCGACCTCGCCGTCGGCGTGGTCATCGGCGGTGCCTTCGGCACCATCGTCACCTCGCTGGTCGGCGACGTGATCATGCCGGTGCTCGGCCAGCTGACGGCCGGCGTCGATTTCTCCAAGGCCGCGCTGGTGCTCAAGGAGGCGTCCGAGGACGGCAAGACGCCAGCCGTGCTGCTCGGCTACGGCAAGTTCATCCAGTCGATCATCAATTTCATCATCGTCGCCTTCGCGATCTTCCTGATGGTCAAGGCGATCAACACGATGAAGAAGGCGGAGGCCGCCGCGCCGCCGCCTCCGCCGCCGGGCCCGAGCAACGAGGAAAAGCTGCTTGCCGAGATCCGTGACCTGCTGAAGAAGCCTTAAGCGTCGTCAACGGGCAAGCCGGCCCGGCCGTTCGGACCGGCTTCCAGCGCGGCGGCTGAGACTCGGCCTGCCTGATCAGGCCGCCATCGCGAGCGGTGCCGGCGCCTCGTCGCTGCTGTTGCGCGGCGAGGCCTTCGGCCGCTTCGGCGTCGGCAGCGACAGCCGGGCGATGCGCTTCCAGGTGCTCAAGGTCTGGCGCAGGAACGAGCCGGTATTATACGGCAGGCCGTACTTCTCGCAGATCGCCCGCACCTCCGGCGCGATCTCGGCGTAGCGGTGCGCCGGCAGATCAGGGAACAGGTGGTGCTCGATCTGGAAGCTCAGGTTGCCGCTCATGATGTGCATCAGCCGGCCGCCCTCGAAGTTCGCCGAACCGAGCAGCTGGCGCACGTACCACTGGCCCCGGGTTTCGTTCTCGATCACCGATTCCGGGAACTGCTCGACGTCTTCCGGGAAGTGGCCGTTGAAGATGACCGCGCAGGCCCAGACGTTGCGCATCAGGTTCGCACCGATGTTGCCGACCAGCACCAGCGGCGCCAGCGGCCCGGCCAGCAGCGGAAAGAAGACGTAATCCTTCTTCAGCTGCTTCTTCATCTTCGCCCACATCGGCTTGAACTCTTCCTTGACCTGTGCGGCGGTCTTGGTCTTGTAGACCAGCGCTTCTTCAAGGTGCAGGTTCTGCACCGCCACGAAATGCTGGAAGAAGGTGTGCAGGATCACCGTCAGCGGCAGATTGGCGAGGAAGCGCGGCTCCCACTTCTGGTCTTCCGACATCCGCAGCAGGCCGTAGCCGATGTCGTGATCGCGGCCGAGCACGTTGGTGTAGGTGTGGTGCTCGTGGTTGTGGGTGATCTTCCAGTTCTTCGAGGTGTCGGCGCTGTCCCACTCGAAGTGCTTGGAATTCAGCGCCGGATCGTTCATCCAGTCGTACTGGCCATGCATGACGTTGTGGCCGATCTCCATGTTGTCGAGGATCTTCGACACCCCGAGCGAGGCCACACCGAGCGGCCAGGCCGGCGGGATCATCATCATCACGCGGCCGGCCACTTCGAAGCGCCGCTGCCGCTTGATGAGCGTGCGGATGTAGTCGGCGTCGCGCTGGCCGAGGTCGGCGCGCACGCGGTTGCGGATGGCATCGAGTTCTGCGCCGATCGCCGCGAACTGGGCCGGCGTCAGCGAGCTGAAGGTGTTCTTCTGGATGGCGGTCATGGTCTGGATTTCCTGGGGGTTCGGGTCAGCAGGACGACGTATTCGGAGGGGGCTTACAGGTCCAGCGTCACGGTGCCGACCGGCACGCTGACGCAGATCTGGATATCGGCCTCGCCGGCATCGCTGATTTCGCCGGTGCGGGTGTCGCGGACGCGGCCCGAGGCCTTGCGGCAGGTGCAGGCGTGGCAGATGCCCATGCGGCAGCCGGATTCCGGCTTCAGGCCGGCGGCTTCGGCCTGGTCGAGCAGGGTGGCGCCGCTGTTCTTCGCCAGGCGTTCGCTGCGGATGAAGCGCACGTCGCCGTCGGCGTTGACGCTGTCGGCCAGCACTGCCGGCGCGGCCGCGAAATGCTCGACATGCAGGCGCTCGGCGAGTCCCTCGTCAGCCCACAGCTTCTGCACGGCTTTCATCATGCCCGGCGGGCCGCAGAGGAAAGCCTCGGCGTCGGCGAAGTCCGGCACTGCATTCAGGTGCGCGCGGCAGAACAGACCTTCCAGCTCGCCGTCCTGGTTCGGCTCGGCGTAACCGCGCAGCAGCTGCACGTTCGGGAAGCGTGCGGCGATCGCGGCCAGCTCTGCGCCGTACAGCTGGTCCTGCGCGGTATTGGCGTAGTGCAGGAAGGTGATCGGGCCGGCGTGCCCTTCGTCGGTCAGCGTGCGCAGCATCGACATCACCGGCGTGATGCCGCTGCCGCCGCTGATCAGCAGCACGCGGGCAGGGCGCTGATCCGGCAGCGCGAAGCTGCCTTCGGCCTGCGACAGGCCGACGACGGTGCCGACCGTCAGGCCCTGCTTCAGATGCTTCGACACGAAGCCGGCGGCGTGCGTCTTGGCAGTCAGCTCGATCAGGCCGTCGGTGGCGTGCACCGACTGCGCCGGGGAATAGCAGCGGCTGCGGCGACGGCCGTCGATCTCCACCGTCAGACGAACGTACTGGCCGGCGCGGAAGCCTTTCCAGTTGCGGTTCGGGCGCAGGCTCAGCGTGACGCTGTCCGCGGTCTGATGGCGAACCGCGACGACGTCGGCGCGCACCTCGGTCAGCGATTCGGTCGGCGCGAACTGTTCGAGGTAGCGGTCGACACCATGCGGGTAGGCCAGCGTGGCGGCGAGTCGCGAGCCCAGGGCGCGGCGCAGGCCGTTGGCAAGGAAGTGAGAGCGCGGAGCGGTGACGGACATGACGAAGATCCCTCAGTGAGTGGACGTATGTTCACTGATGAGAATTCATATGTCAACAATCGTTCACTAAAAACAATCAAATGTTCACGGGTTACGCTAGTGCTCGGTTTTTCCTGAGGTTTCGAGCTAACATCACGGCCGGATCACCAGGAATCGTCATGACTGTACGCAGCCGCCCCGCATCTGAACCGTCGGTCGTCGAAGACGACGAGGCGACGCTGCCGCGCGGTCAGCGCAAGCAGCGCACGCGGGACGCGCTGATCGATGCCGCGCTGCAGCTGATGAACGAAGGGCGCAGCTTCAACTCCCTGGGCCTGCGCGAGATCACCCGTGTGGCCGGCGTGGTGCCGACCTCGTTCTATCGCCACTTCAAGGACACCAACGAACTGGGGCTGGTGCTGGTCGAGGAAAGCGGCCTGACCTTGCGCCGCATGCTGCGCGAGGCGCGCCGTGCCGGGGCGCCGATGAAGGACATGATTCGCCGCTCGGTGCAGGTCTACAAAGCGTTCGTGCTGTCTAACCGCCTGCATTTCCTGTTCGTCGCCGGCGAGCGCAGCGGCGGTTCGCCGGTGATCCGCAGCGCGATCCGCAACGAGGTGGACCAGTTCATCGACGAGATGACCTCGGACCTGCGGCATCTGGCGATCTTCCCGAACCTGTCGCCGGAATCGCTGCGCATGGTCTGCGAGCTGGTGGTCAACACCATGCTGCACGCCGCGACCGACATCCTGGACCTGCCGCCGGGCGACGAGGCGCAGGCCAGGGCGCAGGAAGACAACCACGTGCATCAGGTGCGGCTGATCTTCCTCGGCGCTCAGCTGTGGCGCGACGAGAACGAGAAGGGCTGACAGCCCGGCCGGCGCTAGCTGAAGCGCAGCTTGAAGCCGGCGGCGGCGACAAAGCCGGCTTCCAGTTCGAGGTCTTCCCGGGTTAGTGGGTGCTTGTCGAGCCAGCCGGTCCGGAAGCTCAGCTTCAGCTGTTTGCCGATCACGCTGAGCGCGAACGGAATCCGCATGTTCGGCGCCCGCGAGCGGTGCAGCACGATCGCCAGCCGGAACAGCAGTGCGAGGCGGCGGATGGTCAGCTGCCAGGTCGCCGGCAGATCCTCGAGCGCGCTCAACGCGAACTTGCCGCGCTGCAGGCGCACCAGTGCGGCAACCAGCCGCTGGTCGGTCTGCGAAAAACCGAACATCTCGGCGTGCCGCAGCATGTACTCGCCATGGCGATGGCTGCCCTCGTGGGCAATCACCAGGCCGATCTCGTGCAGCAGCGCGGCCCAGCGCAGCAGGCGGCCGGCGACTTCGCGATCGAGCTGCCAGTCGCTGCGCACCTGTTCGAACAGCTTCAGCGCCGTGCGCTCGACTTCCCGCGCATGCTCGCGGTCGACGCCGTAGCGGGCCGCCATCGCCTCGACCGAGCGGCTGCGGACATCGTTGTCGGAAAGCCGGCCGAGCAGGTCGTAGATCAGGCCCTCGCGCAGCGCATGCTCGGAGGTGTCCATCGCGTCGATGCCGAGGCTGTCGAAGACGCCGGCCAGCACGGCCAGCCCGCCGGCGAACACCGGCCGTCGATCCTCGCGCAGGCCCGGGAAGTCGATCCTGGCCACGTTGCCGGTGCGGATCGTCAGTTCGACGCAGCGGTCGACGGCATCGCGGGTGATGCGTTCGGTAGCCCAGCCCTGCGCCCGCGCCACGCGCCAGACGCCGCGCACCGTGCCGCTGGCGCCGATGGCGACGTCCCAGCCGGCGTCGCGGTACTGGCGTTCGACGAATTCCAGCTCTACGCGCGCCGCCAGCCGCGCTTCCTGCATGCGCTCGCGGGTGATCACCCCGTCGGCGAAAAAGCGCTGGGTGTGGGTGACGCAGCCGAGCGCCGTGCTTTCCATCAGCTTCGGGTCCGGGCCACGGCCGATGATCAGCTCGGTCGAGCCGCCGCCGATATCGACCACCAGCCGACGCGGGGCCGCCTTGCCGAGGCCGTGGGTGACGCCGTTGTAGACCAGACGCGCTTCCTCGACGCCGGAGATCACTTCGATCTCGTGGCCGAGCGCCTTTTCCGCTGCGCGCATGAACACGCCGCCGTCGGCAAGCCGGCGCATGGTGTTGGTGCCGACCACGCGGACCCGGGCCGCCGGGATGCCACGCAGCCGCTGGCCGAAACGGGTCAGGCAGGCGAGGGCGCGGCGTTCGGCTTCGACCGTGAGCTTGCGTTCGGCATCGAGCCCGGCGGCCAGGCGCACGGCATCGCGCAGGCGATCGACGATCTGCAGCTGGCCGTCGCTTTCGCGGGCCACCAGCATGTGGAAGGAATTCGAGCCGAGATCGACGGCGGCGACTTCGCCGGCATTCGCCTTCGAGGCCGGCACCTTGGCCGAGCGTGGCATCGCGTTCAGATCGTGGTGACGACGGCCGCCAGCAGCAGCCCGGAGGCCAGCAGCAAGCTCAGATACGACAGGCCTGCGCCCAGGCGGCGCAGCGGGTGCACCGGCGCCAGGCTGTAGCCGACTGCGAAAGCGATGCGGGCGGCGACGAAGACGCCGTCCAGACCGATCAGCACGGCATTGGCGCCGGCGTACAGCTCGTAGCACAGCGACAGCAGCACGAAGATCGGCACGAATTCGATGGTGTTGGCGTGCACGCGGATCGCCCGCACCAGCTCGTCGTGACCGCCGTCGCCGATCGCCACCCGGTAGCGCATCCGCAGCAGCGACACCCGGAACGCCAGCACCAGGATCAGCAGGCCGCACAGGGCGGCGCAGGCGGCGGTCACGGGGATTTGCATGGCGGGCCAGTGGGCGGGAGGGGCTCGGTCGGCTGCACTATAGCGTGAAGCTCTGCTATCGACAGCCGATGACAAAGCGGCGGCATCGGTGCCGAAAAGGATGCGAAAAGCACGCATTCGATTGACGCAAACTGCGGATTCGCCGACCATATTGGACGCTGCACACGCATTTTCCCGCAGCCTCACGTTCCGAGGAGACTCCCTGATGATTTCAGTGCGATGGGGCCTGATTGCCCTCACCGCCGCCCTGAGCTGCGGCACTGCGAGCGCCGAAGGCGACGCGGCTGCCGGAAAGGTCAAGGCCTACACCTGCTACGGCTGCCACGGCATCGTGAACTACACGAACGTCTACCCGAGCTACCACGTGCCGAAGCTCGGTGGCCAGCATCCGGACTACATCGTGGCCGCGCTGAAGGCGTACAAGTCCGGCCAGCGCCGGCACCCGACGATGACCGCCCAGGCGGCCAACCTCAGCGATCAGGACATGGCCGATATCGCGGCCTACCTCTCCAAGGCTCCGGAAAAGAAGTGAGCGCCCCGATGAAACTCCTGAACGCGAAGCTTGTTTCGTCTGCCGTACTCGCCTTCGGCGTGCTGTCGACGGCATCCGCCAACGACGCTGCTGCCACACCGGCTGCCGGCGGCAAGCCGGCCCAGGTCGCCGTTTGCGCGGCCTGCCACGGCGAAAATGGCGTCAGCGCCTCCCCGGCGTTCCCGAACCTAGCGGGCCAGCACCGCAGTTACATCGAAGTGGCGCTGAAGGGCTACAAGAGCGGCAGCCGCAAGAACGCCGTGATGGCCGGTCAAGCCGCCGGCCTGAGCGATGCCGACATCAAGGCACTGGCGCTGTGGTATTCGAGCCAGCAGTCGGTGCTGTACACGGTGGCCCCGGAAGGCGAAGCGAAGAAGTAAGTCGCCGCTGACGCCCCGACCGGCCCCTCGCCTATAGGCGCGACGGGCCGGTTTTTTTGCGCCTGTGTTTCCCGCGCAGAGCAGGCCGGACATGAAAAACCCCGCCGAAGCGGGGTTTTAAATTCCCGCCACCCCGCAAGCCATAAACGTCGTGGAACCCGCGCAGGTAGTTGGCGCGCGACGGATGGCGCAGCTTGCGCAGCGCCTTGGCTTCGATCTGGCGAATGCGCTCGCGGGTGACGTCGAACTGCTTGCCGACTTCTTCCAGCGTGTGATCGGTGTTCATGTCGATGCCGAAGCGCATGCGCAGCACCTTCGCTTCGCGGGGCGTCAGCGAGGCCAGTATCTGGTGCGTCGCTTCGGCCAGGCTCTGCGAGGTCGCCGATTCCAGCGGCGACACGGCCGCCGTGTCCTCGATGAAATCGCCGAGGTGCGAATCCTCGTCGTCGCCGATCGGCGTCTCCATCGAGATCGGTTCCTTGGCGATCTTGAGCACCTTGCGGACCTTGTCCTCAGGCATCTCCATCTTCACCGCCAGCTCTTCCGGCGTCGGCTCGCGGCCCATCTCCTGCAGCATCGTGCGGCTGATGCGGTTGAGCTTGTTGATGGTCTCGATCATGTGCACCGGAATGCGGATGGTGCGCGCCTGATCGGCGATCGAACGAGTGATGGCCTGGCGGATCCACCAGGTGGCGTAGGTCGAGAACTTGTAGCCGCGGCGGTATTCGAACTTGTCCACCGCCTTCATCAGGCCGATGTTGCCTTCCTGGATCAGGTCGAGGAACTGCAGGCCGCGGTTGGTGTACTTCTTGGCGATCGAGATCACCAGGCGAAGGTTGGCCTCGACCATTTCCTTCTTCGCGCGGCGGGCCTTGGCCTCGCCGACGGTCATGCGCCGGTAGATGTCCTTGATCTCGTCGATCGACAGCAGGTTGTCGCCTTCGATCTGGGTCAGCTGGTCCTGCAGCAGCTTGATGTCGTCCTTCTTCAGCGCGAGTGCGGCCGAATACTTGCGCTTGGCGCGGATCGCCTTGTCGAGCCAGCTCAGGTCGGACACGCCGCCTTCGCGGTACTTCGCCAGGAATTCCTCGCGGGTCATGCCGCATTCGGCCACGCAGATGCGCAGCACCGAGCGCTCGATCGAGCGGATCAGCTCGACCTTGTTGCGCAGGTTGTTGGTGACCTCGACGACGATCTTCGGCGACAGCCGGAAGGTCATGATCAGGTCGGCCACTGCCGCGCGGCGGGCCTGGGTCTTCTTGCTGGCGGTGCCGAGGCGGAGCAGGGAATCCCAGGCCTCGTCGTACAGTGCCTGCAGCTTGGCGAAGTTCTCCGCGCACAGCACCGGATCGGGGCCGGTATCGACCGCTTCCTCTTCCTCGTCTTCCGCGCCTTCGACCACTTCCGGCTCGACATCCGCCACTTCCGGCGGCAGCGCCTCTTCGGCGGCGACCGGCTCCGGCGCGTTCGGGTCGAAGAAGCCGACCACGACTTCAGCCAGACGCTTCTTGCCGTTGATCGCGTTGTCGTACTGTTCGAGCAGGATGGCGACCGTTTCCGGGTAGCTGGCCATCGCATACAGCGCTTCGCCGAGGCCTTCCTCGATGCGCTTGGCGATGCGGATTTCGCCTTCGCGGTCGAGCAGTTCCACCGAGCCCATCTCGCGCATGTACATGCGCACCGGGTCGGTGGTGCGGCCGAATTCGGAGTCGCTGGCGGCGAGTGCGGCAGCGGCTTCCTCGGCGGCTTCCTCGTCGTCCTCGGTGGCGGCGACGGCGGGCTCGCTGAACAGCTGGGCCTCGGTGTCCGGGGCTTCGTCATGGACCGGAATGCCCATGCCCTGGATCATCGTGATGACGTCGTCGATCTGCTCCGAATCGACGATTTCCGGCAGGCTGTCGGAAACTTCGGCGAAGGTCAGGAAGCCCTTCTCCTTGCCGAGCGCGATCAGGTTCTTGATCTGGGATTGCTGGTCAGCTGCTGCCATCTGAATACTCTTGTGTGAAACCGGGGCGCGTGACGCCGGTCAAGAACTGCGCAGTTTACCGGAACCGGCCTGATCACGGCCAGACCGTGCAACGGACGTGGGGGCTGGAAGGCCCGCTTAAAGAGCGCTTCGTCGGATCGGCGGCCGGCGGTTCAGCCGGTCCGTTCCGCCATCAGCGCCATCAGTTCGGCCTGTTCCGCCGGCGCAAGTTCCCTGTCGCGGGCGAGATCGAGCAGCGCCTGCTGTCGTTCGCGGACCGCCCGCTTGCGCAGCAGGCTCAGACAATCGGTGAATTCGGCGCCGAGATCGCCGGTGATCGGCAGTGGCATCGCGCTGATCCGGGTCAGCGCGGCGCCACGGGCGCTGCCGCGATTCATTTCCAGCCACTGCGCGGCATGGGCCTCCGGGTTCTCGCTGAAGAACTCGATGGTGTCGAGCAGAATGTCGAGACCGGGCTGATTCAGCATTGCGATCTGGCCGAGATGCTCGGCCCGCGCAGCCAGCGCCGGCGCTTCGAGCAGCAGCTGCAGCGCGATCCGCACCGGCTTGGAACCCGGGGTTTCGACGCGCCGGCCACGCTCGCCGCCGCTGTCGGTCGTGGTCGGCGCAGCCTTGCCGGCGGCGGCCAGCGCGGCTTCCAGATCGTCGCGCTGCATCCGCGTCAGGGTCAGCAGGCGATCGACGATCAGGGTTCGCAGCGCGCCGTCGCGCAGCTTGTCCAGGTGCGGGCGCGCCAGGCCGGGCAGCCGGGCGCGGCCTTCGCGGTTCGCCAGATTGACCTGCTTCAGCAGTTCGTCGAGCAGGAAATCGGACAGCGGCTGGGCCTTGTCGATCAGTGCGCGGAAGGCATCGGCACCGATCTCCTGCACCAGCGAATCGGGGTCGTGGCCATCCGGCAGGAACATGAAGCGGCATTCGCGATCATCGAACACCTCCGGCAGCGCCTGCTCCAGCGCCCGCCAGGCCGCCGAGCGGCCGGCGCGGTCGCCGTCGAAGCAGAACACCGCGCGGCGCGTTGACTTGAACAGCAGGGTCAGATGCTCGCGGGTGGTCGCGGTGCCCAGCGTGGCCACGGCATTGCGGATGCCGTGCTGGGCCAGCATCACCACGTCCATGTAGCCCTCGACGACCAGCAGGTACGGCAGTTCCGCCTTGGTCGACTGCTTGGCCTCGAACAGGCCGAACAGGTTGCGGCCCTTGTGGAACAGCGGCGTTTCCGGGGAGTTGAGGTATTTGGCCGGATCGTTCGCGAGCGTGCGGCCGCCGAAGCCGATGGTGCGGCCGCGGGTATCGCGGATCGGGAACATCACCCGATTGCGGAAGCGGTCGTAGGCGCCGCCGCCATCGCGCTCGATCAGCAGGCCAGCATCGAGCGCGTGCTGGCGCTGGCCATCGGTCTCGGGAAACAGGCGGGTCAGCGCGTCCCAGGATTCCGGTGCGAAGCCGATGTTGAACAGCTTGGCGGTATCGCCGTCGAGGCCGCGCTGCTTCAGGTAGTCGATCGCCGGCGGATGCGTTTTCAGCTGGCTGCGATAGAACTTCTCGGCCACCGCCAGCGCATCGAGCGGGCCGTCGAGCACCAGGCGCGGGCCTTCGTTGCCGCCTTCGCGCGGCACTTCCACGCCGGCGCGCTTGGCCAGTTCCTCGACCGCCTCGACGAAGCTGAGGCGATCGTTCTCCATCAGGAAGGTGATCGCCGTGCCGTTCTTGCCGGAGGAGAAGTCGAAGAACATCTGCTTCGCCGGATTGACGAAGAACGAGGGCGACTTCTCGTTGGTGAACGGCGAGAGGCCCTTGAATTCGCGGCCGGCGCGCTTGAGCTCGACCCGGCTGCCGACGACCTCGACGATGTCGGTGCGCGACAGCAGATCGTGAATGAAGGAATCGGGGATGCGTCCGCCAGCCATGGGCGGAGTCTAGCCCGCAGGCCGAGTCAGCCGAGCCGTGCCTTGATCAGCCCGGACAGCTTGCCCATGTCGGTGCGGCCAGCGACCTGTGGCTTCAGCCAGTTCATGACCTTGCCCATGTCCTTCATGCCGGCGGCGCCGGTTTCGCTGATGCCCTGCTGGATCAGCGCAGCGAGCTCGTCCTCGCTCAGTGCCGTGGGCAGGTACTGGCTCAGCACGACGATTTCCGCTGCTTCGATCTCGGCCAGATCAAGGCGATTGCCGGCGCGGAACTGCGATTCCGAATCGCGCCGCTGCTTGAGCATCTTTTCCAGCGCCTCGATGACGACGGCATCGGTGATCTGCTGCGACAGCACGACTTCGCGGTTCTTCAGCTCCGCCGTCAGCATCCGCAGCACGCCGAGGCGCGCCTTGTCGCCGGCCTTCATCGCCAGCTTCACGTCTTCGGTGATGCGGGTCTTGAGATCGGTCATAGGGGCACCTGGAATTTGAAAGCGGAACAAACACAAATCGCGCCGGTAGGCGCGATTTGAACGACGGGGTGAGATCTTCCTTGAGCAGTCCGCGCCATGGATGGCGCGGTCTTGTCAGGACGACAAACTCGTCAGTACAGGCGAATCTGCTTCGAGGTCTCGCGGGAGACCTTCTTGGCCTGACGCTTCACGGCGGCGGCACGCTTGCGCTTGCGCTCCTGGCTCGGCTTCTCGAAGAATTCCTTCTTGCGGAGGTCGGTCAGCACGCCTGCCTTTTCGCAGGTGCGCTTGAAACGGCGGAGAGCAACTTCAAACGGCTCGTTATCGCGAACGCGGACATTCGGCATCAGATCAATCTCGACAGCGGATTTGGCACGGTCCGGACGCAGGCGGCCCGGAAGGGGCGCAAAGTCTAGTCAATCAGTCGCGGCAACGCAACGCGCGACGCTGCAATCCGGCGCGCACTGGCGCAGAATCCGCAGCCGATGAAAATCCTGGGCCTCGAATCCTCCTGCGACGAGACCGCCGCCGCGATCTACGACGGCGAGCGCGGCCTGCTGGCGCACGTGCTGCACAGTCAGGCCGCCATGCATGCCGAGTACGGTGGCGTGGTGCCGGAACTGGCGGCCCGTGACCATGTCGGTCGCATCCAGTCGTTGGTCGCTGCGGTGCTTGCCGAAGCTGGGCTGGCCGCCGACGCTCTGGACGGTATCGCCTACACGGCCGGCCCCGGCCTGATCGGCGCCTTGCTGGTCGGCGGCAGCTTCGCTGCCGGGCTGGCTGCCGCCATCGGCAAGCCGCTGCTGCCGGTGCATCACCTGGAAGGCCACCTGCTGGCGCCGATGCTCGAAGACGAGCGCCCGGCCTTTCCGTTCGTGGCGCTGCTGGTTTCCGGTGGCCACACGATGCTGGCGCGGGTCGATGGCGTAGGGCGCTACGAGATCCTCGGCGAAACGCTTGACGATGCCGCCGGCGAAGCCTTCGACAAGACTGCCAAGGCGCTCGGCCTGCCGTATCCGGGCGGGCCGGAACTGGCCCGGCTCGCCGAGCGTGGCCAGCCCGGCGTGTTCCGCTTCGCGCGGCCGATGATCGACCGTCCGGGCCTGGAATTCAGCTTCAGCGGCCTGAAGACCGCCGTGCTGAACCAGCTGAAAGCCGATTTCGACGACCAGGCCAAGGCCGATCTGGCGCGGGCGTTCGAAGAAGCAGTGACCGACACCCTGGCGATCAAGTGCGAACGCGCGCTCGACGCCACCGGCCTGCGCAGCCTGATCGTCGCTGGCGGCGTCGGCGCCAATCGCCGCCTGCGGGCCCGGCTCAAGGCGGCGACCGAAGCGCGCGGCGCCAGCCTGCATTTTCCGCGTCCGGCGTTCTGCACCGACAATGCCGCGATGATTGCCTACGCCGGCTGGGCCCGGCTGTCGGCCGGTGAGCGCAGCGATGGCCTGCCGGCCAGGGCTCGCTGGCCGCTGCACGAGCTGCGCCCTCCTTCCTTCCTCTCGCTCTGAGTCCATGTCGCTCGACACCGTCTTCATCCAGGCGCTGCACATCGAAACCATCATCGGCGTCCATGCCTACGAGCAGCAGGCGCCGCGGCCGCTGATCCTCGATCTGGAACTGGGTGTCGATATCCGCGAAGCCGCTGCCAGCGACCGCATCCGCGACGCGGTCGACTACAGCGCGGTAGCCGAAGCGATCATCAAGCTGGCTGCGGCGCGTCGCTTCCAGCTGATCGAGACGCTGGCCGAGACGCTGGCGCGGATGATCTTCGAACGCTTTCCGATCGCCCGGCTGCAACTGTCGATCGGCAAGCCGGGCGCCATCGACACCGCGAAGACGGTTGGCGTGCGCATCGAGCGCCGCCGCGAGGACTACGCGGCCTGCGGCCTGCGATAAGCCACCGGATGCCGCAGCCTGCGGTTATCCTCGCCACACCCGCGACCACTGCCACGGAAGTCCTGCGATGAAGAAACTGCAACGTCTGGAATTGCTCAAGGACTTCATCCAGGAAGCCGTCGATCGCGGCGCCACGTCCGTGCAGGCCGTGCATCAGTACATCGCGGACCTGCCGTTCGAAGCGCTGGAGCAGACCGGCCTGATCGATGCCGAAAAATCGGCACTGCGGCAGAAGCACCGGCAGACCATCGGCGTGGTCTACGACGCGATCCGCCGCATCAATCGCGATATCGGCCAGCTGATTTCCGACCAGTTCGAAAACCTCGAGGAATCGAAGATCGCGGCTTCCCGGATCGCGCCGGCCCCCGCTGCGCCGCGCCCGGCGCCGACGCCGGCTGCGGCCGACAGGAAACCGGTCGCGAAGAAGCCGGTGGCGAAGAAGGCTGCGGCGAAAAAGCGCGCGGTCAGGAAGCCGGCTGCCCCGCCGGCCGACTAGCCGCGCCCTGCGAACCCCGTTACGGCGGTAGCGTGCCGTCGTCGCACAGCGGCAGCAGCATGCCCCTCGAGGTCCAGACCCCGCCGCTGCGCTCGAACTGGTAGGCCACCGAACCGCCGCAGCCGGGGTTGACGAGGCTGTTCGACGGATCGCAGACCATCACCCGATCGCTGCCCTGGCCGTACCACTGCACGTCCGCCTCGTTCGGCAGGTTGGCGCGGGTGAGCAGTTCGGCCCGGTCGGCCGGCGCGGCCGACAGGTGCTGCCAGCCCTTGCCGGCGATCGAATTGCAGTCTTGCACGCCGCGCGAGGCGCAGCCGGTCAGCACGAGCAGGGTGGTCAGGATGAGGCTCGATCGGATCACGGCGGCGTCCACGTCGAAGGTTGGCAGGGAAGGGTGAGGCGTCAGGCGCCGCCGGCAATGGTCATCGCGTCGATCAGGACCGAGCCGCAGCGCACGCCGCCACGGGTATCGACATCGGAACCGATCGCGGAGATCCCGCGATACATCGTGGCCAGATTGCCGGCGATGGTGATCTCGTCGACCGGGTAGGCGATCACCCCGTTCTCGACCCAGAAGCCGCTGGCGGCGCGTGAATAGTCGCCGGTCACGGTGTTGACGCCCTGGCCCATCAGGTCGGTGGCGATCAGGCCTTCGCCCATCTCGCGCGCCAGCGCTTCCAGGCCGCCGTCGAAGGTCGAATCGATCAGCAGGTTGTAGACGCCGCCGGCATTGCCGGTCGATTCCAGCCCCAGCTTGCGGGCGCTGTAGCTGCCGAGCAGATAGCCGCCGAGCACGCCCTTGTCGATCAGCTGGCGCTCGGTGGTCGCCACGCCTTCCTGGTCGTAGGCGCTGCTGCCGGCCGCGCCTTTCAGGAACGGCATCTGGCGGGCGCTGACCCGTTCGGCGAATACGGTTTCGCCAAGCTTGCCGTGCAGGAAGCTGGCGCGGCGATACAGCGCGGCCCCGGAAATCGCGCCGATGAAATGGCCGAACAGGCCGCGTGCGATCTCGGCCGGAAAGATCACCGGCGCGCTGCGCGTGGCCAGCGTGCGGCCGCCGAGCCGCGCGGCGGCGCGCTCGCCGGCCTTGCGGCCGATCGCTTCCGGCGCGTCGAGCGCCTCGAAGCGGCGCGCGCTGCTGTACCAGTGACCGAGCTGCATCGCCTCGCCTTCGACAGCGATCGCCGCGCAGCCGAGGCTGTAGTCGGTGGCGCGGCGGCGGCCGATGAAGCCATGACTGTTGGCGTACAGGCTCAAGGATTCGCGGGTATCGATGCTGGCCCCTTCCGACTGGCTGATCCGGGGATCGACGGCGAAGGCAGCGGCCTCGCAGGCGCGGGCGCGCTCGATCGCCGCTTCCGGCGCCAGCGCGTGCGGATGGTAGAGCTCGAGATCCGGAAACGCCCGGGCCATCCGCGCCGGATCGGCAAGGCCGACACAGGGATCTTCGCCGCCGACCCGGGCGATCGCGCAGGCCGCGTCGACGGTGCGCTTTAGTGCTGCGTCGGACAGGTCCGTGGTGCTGGCCGAGCCGGTGCGATGGCCGAAGAACACGGTCAGCGACAGATCGCGATCGCGCTGGAACTGCACCGATTCGACCTCGCCCTGACGCACCGCGACCGACAGGCCGCGACTGACGCCGAGATAGCCTTCGGCCGCCGTCGCGCCGCGCGATTTCGCAAGGTCCAGCGCGGCCAGCAGGCGCGGTTCGAGGTCGCGGACATCGGGCAGCGCGGCGGCCGGCGAGGCGGCGGTCGGAATCGCAGTCATGGTCAGGTATTCACGAAAGAGGGCGCGAGCTTACCATCCGGGTCCTGACTCTCAGACCCTCAAGGAACCCCGCTGGCATGGACTTCACGACGCTCAAGATTGAACTCGACGGCCCTGTCGCACGGCTGCTGCTGAATCGCCCCGACAAGGCCAATGCGATGTCGGAAGCGATGTGGCAGGAACTGCCGAAGGCGGCCGCGTGGATCAATACCCAGCGGCAGATCCGGGTGGTGATTCTGGCGGGCGCCGGCAAGCACTTCACCGCCGGCATCGACCTGCAGGTGCTGGCCGGCCTCAGCAAGCGGGTCACCGGACCGGGCTGCCCGGCGCGGGCGCGTGAATACCTGCGCGAGTGGATTCTGGCGGCGCAGGCCAGCATCACCGCGATCGAGAACATCCGGGTGCCGGTGATCGCCGCCGTGCAGGGTGCCTGCGTCGGCGCCGGTGTCGATCTGATCGCCGCCTGCGACCTGCGCTACTCCACGGTGGACGCGAAGTTCTGCATCAAGGAAGTCGATCTCGCCGTGGTTGCCGACGTTGGCACCGTGCAGCGGCTGCGCCACGTCGTCGGCTACGCCAAGGTGGCGGAGTTGACCTACACCGGTGAAACCTTCGATGGCACCAAGGCCGAGGCAATCGGCCTGGTCAGCGCCACCCATGCGAATGGTGAAGCGCTGATGCAGGCGGTCGACGGCATTGCGCGCAGCCTGGCCGCCAAATCGCCGCTGACCGTGCGCGGCGTCAAGCAGAGCCTGCTGTACGCGCGCGACCACAGCGTTGCCGAAGGGCTGGAGTACGTCGCCGGCTGGAATGCCGCGATGCTGATCTCCGCCGATCTCAACGAAGCGGTCAGCGCCTACCTCGGCAAGCGGCCGGCGGTTTTCGAGGACTGATCCCAGGCGCGCCGCCCGCCGAACCCGGCGGGTGTCACGGCACCACCGAGGAACCGCCGCCCATGAATGCAAGGATCGCTGCCCGCCTTCTCGGCTTGCTGCTGCTGACGCTGGCCGTGACGCTGCAGGCGCAGGAAACAGCGCCTGCAGCGACAGCAGAAGCGCAGGACCCGACCGCAGCCGGCCGCACTGCCGACGCCGTCAACGCCGCGTTCGCGGCAGCCGGCACGGCGCTGCTGCGCGGCCCCCAGACGCTGCTGCTGCGCGATCAGGGGCTGCTGAAGCTGCCGGAGGGCTACGGCTTCGTGCCGCTGGCCGAGGCGCGCCGGCTGATGGAGGCACTCGGCAATTCGGTCAACGAGCAGTTCATCGGCCTGATCGTCCCGGTTGGCCAGGGCGACGCGAACTGGATGATGCGCCTCGATTTCGATCCGGCCGGCTACATCAAGGACGACGACGCCCGCGAGTGGAACGCCGACGACATGCTGGAGAGCCTGCGCAAGGGCACGGCGGCCGGCAATGCACGTCGTCAGGCGCTCGGCTATCCGGGGCTCGAAGTCAGCCAGTGGATCGAGCCGCCAACCTGGGATGCCGCCCATCAGCGGCTGGTCTGGTCGCTGGAAGCGCGCGAGATCGGCGCTGCGCCGGGTAGCGAGGGCACGGTCAACTACAACACCTACGTGCTGGGCCGCGAAGGCTTTTTCGAGATGAACCTGGTTACCTCGAGCGCGGAGATCAATCGCTACAAGCCCGACGCCCGGACCTTGCTGGCGGCGGTCAGCTTCAACGAAGGCAAGCGCTACGCCGACTTCCGACCCGACACCGACAAGGTGGCGACCTACGGGCTGGCGGCGCTGGTCGGCGGCGTTGCCGCCAAGAAGCTCGGCCTGCTGGCGGTGATCGGCGTGTTCCTCGCCAAGTTCGCCAAGATCATCCTGTTCGCCGTGCTCGGCCTCGGTGCGCTGATCGGCAAGTTCTTCGGTCGCGGCAAGAAAGCCTGAGCAGGTCGCGCTGCGTCCGAGGCGGACAGCAAGAAGGCCGGCTCCTGCGAGCCGGCCTTCCTGTTTCAGCGGGGGTTCACGATCAGGCGATCAGCGCACGTCGATCGCCAGGCTGCGCACCGATGACGCCGTCGCCGCGCCGATCCGGGCGCTGCCGTCGACCACGCCAACCGGCGTCGCCGCGCCGGTGGCGAGGTTGATGCGGTACAGGTTCGACGGGCCTTCGCCGGCGCTGGTCCGGATCGCCGCCAGCACCAGGCCATTGGCGCCGCCGGCAATGTCGAAGCCTGCATCGCCGACCGCCGTCACGCCGGTCGCCCCGACAGCCACCAGCGTGCCGTCGTTCGGCGGCACCTGGGTGAACAGCGTGGTGGCGTCGAGGTTGTACAGCGTGGTCGCCGCCGCGCCTGCGAAGCTGTTGAGGTAGGCCGAGCCGATCACGCCGCTGGTCGCTGCGCCGTTGATCGCGCCGTCGGTGATGGTCGCCCCGGTGCCGACGTTGATCCGCAGGTTGTTGCCGGCCGTGTCGACCACGCGCAGGCGATCCGGCACCGGGTTGAAGTCGACCCCGAAGCGGGCGCCGGCGGCCAACGACGAGAACGGCGCCGAGGCGTCGGTCGGGTCGGCAGCCAGCGTCGCTGCCAGCGTCGCCAGGCCGGTCGTGGTGTTGATCACGTAGACGCGGTTCAGCGAGCTGATGCCGTACAGCAGGCCGTTGGCCGGGCGGACATCGATGCCGAGCAGCGATTCGCCTGCGGTCAGGCCGGTGATCGTCAGATCGATGGCGTCATTCGGCGCGAAGGCGTTATCGACCTGGGTGAAGCTCAGCAGGTGGTTGTCGTCGGTCAGCGCGTGGACGCGCAGATTGCTGCCGGTGGTCAGCGTCAGGCCGATCAGCGGCGCCAGCGTGGCCGTGCCGTTGCCCCCGCCGATCGCGCCGACCGCCGTGGCGGCACCGGTGGCGAGGTTCACCGTGTACAGCGTCGAGGCGCTGGCGCCGGTCGCGGCAGCCGCCAGCAGCGCGGCGTTGTTGCGGCCATCGACCACGAAGGCGGTGTTGTCGTCGATGTCGCCGATGCCCAGCGAGCCGATGGTGGTTGCCACGCCGCTGTTCGGATTGCCCGGATCGCCGGCAATGCCGTTGGCCGGGTTGCCGCCGATGCGGACAAAGGTATCGGCGCCGCTGTCGATTGCGTACAGCGTGGTGCTGACGGTGCCCGGAATGGCGTTGGTGTAGCCGACGCCGGTCACCGAGGTGGCGCCGGTCAGCGCGGTGTCAGTGGTCACCAGACACTTGCCCTCGTCATTCGGGCTGGTGTTGATGCGCAGGTTCAAGCCGGTGCTGGTGGTCACCCGCAGGCGGTCCGGCACCGGATTGAAACCGACGCCGAAGCTGGCGTCGGCCGGCAGGGCCGTGAACGGCAGCGTGGCGTCGGCCGGGTCGGCGATCAGCGGGCACAGCTCGCTGGCGGCGCCGGTGGGCGAGATCGCATAGAGCTTGCTGTCGCTGCCGAGGCCGATCAGCTGGCCGGTGGCCGGGCGGGTATCGATACCGAGCAGCGTGGTCGCTTCCGGCAGGCCGCTGACCGTGCCGGTGGTGCACAGCTTGGTCGGCGCCGTGCGCGTGAAGGTGCCGAAGCTGCCGTCGGCGGCCAGGCCAAACAGGTCGCCGGCTGCCTGCGCGGTGGAACGGTTCTGCGCGCGGATCGCGAAGCCGGCAGCGGTTTCCGCGTCGGCCAGCGAAAGCGTCGCAGTCTGGGTGGCGGCGCCGGTGGCGGTGTCGATCGCGTAGACGGCGGTGCCGTCGGCGGTGTTGAGCACGGCGAACGCCGAGTTGACGCCGGTCTGCGAGGTGGCGACGTCGAAGCCGCCAATGCTGTCGGCGTCGACCCCGAGGTTGCCGATCGCGGTCAGCACGCCATCGTTCGGCGGGTTCTGCTGGAACAGACGGTCGCTGGCCGGGTCGATCGCGAACTGCATCGTCCGGCAGGCCGCGTTGAAGGCGTTGGTGTAGGCGGTGGCGGTGGCCCCGGTGCCGGCACCGTTCAGCGCGGTGTCGGTGATGGTGGCGCCGGTGGCGACATTGATGCGCAGGTTCTGGCCGGCGTCGGAGATCACCCGCAGGCGATCCGGCACCGGATTGAAGTCGATGCCGAAACGGGTGCCGGACAGGCCGGTGAACGGCGCGCTGGTGTCGGCCGGGTCGGCGCTGAGGGTGCTGACGGCGGTAGTGGCGCCAGTGCTCGGGTCGATCGTCACGATGCGGCCGCTGCTGCCGCTGACCACCAGGCCGTACAGCAGGCCGTCATTGGGCCGGAACGCGATGTCGACCATCGACTCGCCGTCGGCCAGGCCGGTGATCGCGTTGCTGACCTGGATGGCGCCGGTGCCGGCGATGTTGAAGCCGACCAGCCGGTTGGCGCTGGTCAGCAGGTAGCTGTCGGTGACGGCCGGCGGCGTCGGCGGTGCCACCGGCGGCGTGAAAGTGTCCTGGTTGTTGCAACCGGCGATGAAAATGGCCGCGACGGCGGCCGTCCAGCGGGGGTGATGCAAGGCCATGGTGGGGTCTCTCCTCGTTCTTGAGTGTGCGCAGCCGGGATGCCGGCTGCGGGGTTCCTGCGGCTCGCACGATAACTCCGCTGCGGGCTGCGTGGCAGTCGGTGGGCGCAACGACATCGGGGTTTACCACGAGAATGCGGATTTGGATGCAGGCCGGGCGCATCCGGCGATCAGCGGCAGCGGCGCTGCCGCGCGCCGTGGCGGATTCAGCCTGCCGCGAGGCGCTCGATCACGCGCCGGTGCAGGCCGCCGAAATCGCCGTTGGACATCACCAGCACGCGGTCGCCCGGGCGCGCTTCGGTGACGATGGCAGCGGCCAGCACATCGAGATCCTGGTGCAGCCGCAGGCGCTCGCCGACCGCCGCCAGCGCGGCGCCGGCGTCCCATTTCAGATCGGCGCGGGCCATCACGAAGGCGAGGTCGGCGTCGCCGAGACTCGCTGCCAGGTCGCCGCCGGCATGGCCGCCGAGGCGCATGGTGTTGGAGCGCGGCTCCAGCACCGCGAGGATGCGGCCGGGTCCGCGTTCGCGCAGGCCGGCGATGGTGACTTCGATGGCCGTCGGGTGATGGGCGAAGTCGTCGTAGACCTCCACACCAGCAACGGTGTCGAGCAGTTCGAGCCGCCGCTTGATGCCGCGAAAGCGTTCCAGCGCCCGCAGTGCCTGATCCGGCGCGACGCCGACGTGGCTGGCGGCGGCGATCGCCGCCACCGCGTTGGCGCGGTTGTGCGGGCCGGCCAGCGGCGTGGCGACAGCGCCGACCGGCAGGCCGTGCTGCAGCAAGGTGAAGCCGTGGTCGTTGCGCTGCGCCGACCAGCCCCGGGCGTCGTGGCCGCTGCCGTCGAACCAGTCGATCTCGCTCCAGGCGCCCATCGCCAGTACCCGCGGCAGATTGGCGTCCTGGGCGTTGACGATCAGCCGGCCCTGGCCGGGCACGGTGCGCACCAGGTGATGGAACTGGCGCTCGATGCTGGCCAGGTCCGGAAAGATGTCGGCGTGGTCGTACTCGAGGTTGTTGAGGATCGCCGTACGCGGCCGGTAGTGGACGAACTTCGAACGCTTGTCGAAGAACGCGGTGTCGTACTCATCGGCCTCGATGACGAAGCACTTTCCCTTGCCGAGCCGCGCCGAGACGCCGAAGTTCACTGGCACGCCACCGACCAGAAAGCCGGGCTCCAGACCGGCCTGGTCGAGCAGCCAGGCCAGCAGCGAGGTCGTGGTGGTCTTGCCGTGGGTGCCGGCCACCGCCAGCACGTGGCGGCCGGCGAGCACGTTTTCGGCCAGCCACTGCGGGCCGGACACGTACGGCAGGCCGGCATTCAGCACGTGCTCCATCGCCGGATTGCCGCGGCTGACGACATTGCCGACCACCACCACGTCCGGCGCCGGATCGAGATGCTCGGGCCGATACCCCGGCAGCACCGCGATGCCGAGCTTTTCCAGCTGCGTCGACATCGGCGGCCAGCCGTTGGCGTCGGAGCCGGTGACCGTGTGGCCGGCTTCGCGGGCCAGCGCTGCGATGCCGGCCATGAAGGTGCCGCAGATGCCGAGAATGTGCAGGTGCATGGCGGACTCAGCCGAGGATCAGGGACAGCAGATTGCCGGCGATCACCATCGACACCATGACGTTGCTGATCAGCAGCAGCGCCATCATGGCGGCGGCGAAGCGGGCGATGCCGGTGGCCCGGCGCAGCACGTGGGTGGCGCTGGCGGCAAACCACAGGCCGAGCAGGTCGAGCAGCAGGCCCGGCAGCACCGGTACCTGCGGCAACTGGTCGGCGCTGATCACCGGCGGCGGCGCGTCGGGACCCGCCGCCTGCTGGGCGGCGGCGACCGAGGTCAGGAATTCGGTCATCACCGGCATCACCATCGACATCGGCAGCCACATCGCCAGCAGCAGCAGCGAACCGGTGGCGAGCAGCGCGTTGCGGGTCTGCTGCTGGCGCGCCTCAAGGCTGCGCAGGCGCAGCACCAGGCGCGTGTAGAGCGTCACCACCAGCGTCGCCACCGCACCGTCGACGATCGCCAGCGGCAGCGGCTGGACGATGCCGAACAGCAGCGCCGTGGCGACGATGCCGAGCGCCGTGCAGGCCTTGTCCAGGCGGCCGTCGGCGACGTACGGGAAATCCTCGGGCCCCTGGCGGAACAGCAGGATCTGCAGCGTGGCGTGGAACGCCTGGTTGAACATCGCGTGAGGGCTCGTCGGGGAGGCCGTCATTCTAGTGGCCGGCCGGCGCGACGCGGATGGCCGGCGGCCATGTGGGACACTGCGCACCACGCACGCCATCCCTTTTCCCGTGAATCCCGGCTATCTCCTGATCACCACGCCCGACGCCCTTGCCGCCTGCATCGATGTCTGGAAGCAGCGCCCCTGGCTGGCGCTCGATACCGAGTTCCTGCGCGAGGACACCTATCACCCGATCCTCTGCCTGATCCAGGTCGGCGACGGCGAAACCGACGTCTGCATCGACACGCTGGCCTTCACCGCCGACGCGCTGGCGCCGCTGTGGGCGCTGTTCGCAGACCCGGCCATCACCAAGGTCTTCCATGCGCCGTCGCAGGATCTGGAGATCTTCCTGCGCCAGGGCCAGACCACGGCGACGCCGTTCTTCGACACCCAGATCGCTGCCGCGATGCTCGGCATGGGCGACCAGCTGGGCTATGCCGCGCTGGTCGAGAAGATGACCGGCGTGAAGCTCGACAAGAGCCTGACCCGCACCAACTGGTCGCGGCGTCCGCTGACCGGCCCGGAACTGGCGTACGCGGCCGCCGATGTCCGCCACCTGTCCGACATCCACCCGGCCTTGCGCGAGGCGCTGCTCGCCCGCGGCCGGCTGCCGTGGCTGCAGGAAGACTGCGCCCGGCTCGCCGATCCGGCGCGCTACCGCAATCCGCCGGACGACGCCTGGAAGCGGCTCAAGGGCCTGGCCCGGCTGGCGCCGACGGCCCAGCCGATCGCCGCCGCGCTGGCCGGCTGGCGCGAGACCATTGCCCAGGAACGGGACCGGCCACGCAAGTGGATTCTCGACGACGAGGCGCTGTACCGGATCGCCGAGCGCGCGCCGTCGGGTCTCGATGAGCTGGCGGCCTTGAAGGTGCTGCCGGCCAAGACGCTGGAGCGTCACGGCGAGGCACTGGTGGCGATCGTCGCGGCGGCGCCAGCGACGGCGCTGCCGGTGCTGCTCGACGAGCCGCTGAGCGATCCGCAGAAGGCGCTGCTGAAGCGCCTGCAGGATCGTCTGCGCGGCATCGCCGATGCGCTCGACGTGCCGGCATCGCTGCTGGCCCCGAGAGCCGATCTGGAGCTGCTGGTGCGGGTCGGCGCGCAGGCCGATGCAGCGGTGCTGAGCGGCTGGCGCCGCGAAGTGGCCGGCACCGCGCTGCTGGCCCTGCTGTAGGGCGAAACCGTTGCGGGGTCGCCCTGTAGGGCGGGCCCGGCAGCCGCCGGACCCGGTGTGACTCAGGCGACGGCGATGATCCGCGCGAAAATTTCGTCCATCGTGCCGATGCCGTCGACCGTCGCGACCTTGCCCTGCTTGCCGTAGTAGTCGAGCAGCGGGTGGGTCTCGGCGTTGTAGACGCTGATGCGGTGACGGATCACATCTTCCTTGTCGTCGTCGCGGCCTTCCTTCTGCGCGCGGTCGAGCAGGCGGCCGATGATTTCCTCGTCCGCCACCGCCAGATGCACGGCGCGCGAGATCGGCGGCTGGCCGAGGCGTACCAGCATCTGGTCGAGCACTTCAGCCTGGGCGACGTTGCGCGGGAAGCCGTCGAGGATGAAGCCCTTCTTGGCGTCGTCCTGCCCGAGGCGTTCCTCGACGATGCCGATGACGATCTCGTTGGCCACCAGCTGGCCGGCGTCCATCACCGCCTTCGCCTTCTTGCCCAGTTCAGTGCCGGCCTTGACGGCCGCGCGCAGCGCGTCGCCAGTGGAGATCTTCGGGATGCCGTAGTGCGCAACCAGCTTTTCGCCTTGCGTGCCTTTGCCGGAGCCGGGTGCGCCCAGCAGGATGATTCTCATGATGCAGACAGCCCCAGTTGTGAGCCGGTGTGGGCCGGCTTCGTTCGATGAAACGGCGGAAACGACGGTGCTGGTCGGATGTCGCGATGACATCGGCCGCAGGATGGATGACGCACGATGAGTGGCAAGGTACTAGCTGCACGCGCATGGCGTCAACGCGACGAAAGTCGGGGGATGACGATGTCGCGGTTATACTTCGCCGCATTGCATCATTCGCGCATCGCGCCGGCTCCAGCGCTGCAATCCGCCGAATGCGGCCCCGGCCGCTGCGCGATGACCGCCTTTCCGGCCGCCGGACCCGCATCAGGCGCCGAGGTGTGAGGCGCGCGAGGCCCCGAATTCGAGTTACAGACGCAGCACCGCTCTCCACCACTCCACAGCAGGTACGCACACATGGGTTTTGAAGCACTGGGTCCGGGCGAGAAGGCCCCGAACGAGTTCTACGTCGTCATCGAGATCCCGGCCTACGGCCCGCCGGTGAAGTACGAAGTCGACAAGGACACCGGCCTGCTGATGGTCGACCGCTTCATGAACGTGGCGATGAGCTATCCGGCGAACTACGGCTACGTGCCGAAGACGCTGGCCGGCGACGGTGACCCGGTCGACGTGCTGGTGATCACGCCGCATCCGATCGTCGCCGGTTCGGTGGTCAAGTGCCGTGCGGTCTGCGTGCTCGACACCGAGGACGAGAAGGGCACCGACGCCAAGCTGCTGGCCGTGCCGGTCGACAAGGTGTCGAACGGCGCCTACGACCATCTCCGTGATCTGGCCGATGTGCCGGAGCGGACCAAGAACGAGATCCACCACTTCTACTCGTCGTACAAGGCGCTGGAGAAGGGCAAGTGGGTGAAGATCTCCGGCTGGCGCGATGCCGCTGCCGCGCGCGCCGAGATCGAGAACGGCATCAAGGCCTACCAAGGCTGATTGCCGGTTACACCGCTGATCGGGAAAGGCAGGCCGCGCGCCTGCCTTTTTCGTCTCCGGCGTCGTGTCGGCGCTGCGTTTCCGCTAGAACTGAAAGCACATGAAACAGAAAGTCCTCGTCATTGGCGGCGGTGGCCGCGAACACGCCATCGCCTGGAAGCTGGCCGCCTCGCCTCGGGTGGCCGAAGTGCTGGTCGCGCCCGGCAACGCCGGCACCGCCACCGAGTTCGGCTGCCGGAATGTTGCCGTGGCGGTCGAGGACATTGCCGGGCTGCTCAAGCTGGCAGCGGATGAGGCGGTCGATTTCACCGTCGTCGGGCCGGAAGTGCCGCTGTCGCGCGGCGTCGTCGATGCCTTCCGGGCCGCTGGCCGGCGCATCTTCGGGCCGACCCAGGCCGCTGCGCAGCTGGAGTCGAGCAAGGCCTTCACCAAGGCCTTCCTGGCCCGGCACCGGATTCCGACGGCCGGCTACGAGGTGTTCACCGAGGTCGAGCCGGCGCTGGCCTACGTGGCCGCGCGCGGCGCGCCGATCGTGGTCAAGGCCGATGGCCTGGCGGCCGGCAAGGGTGTCGTGGTCGCCGAAACGGTGGCACAGGCGCAGGAGGCGATCCGCGACATGCTCGGTGGCGCTTTCGGCGGGGCCGGCGCCCGCGTCGTCATCGAGGATTTCCTGCACGGCGAGGAGGCCAGCTACATCGTCGTCGCCGCCGGCACCCATTACGTGCCGCTGGCCTCGGCCCAGGATCACAAGCGGGTGTTCGATGCCGACCAGGGCCCGAATACCGGCGGCATGGGCGCCTACTCGCCGGCGCCGGTGGTGACCGCCGAGGTCGATGCGCGGGTGCGCGAATTGGTGATCGAGCCGACGCTGGCCGGCATGGCGGCCGAAGGCACGCCGTTTACCGGTTTCCTGTACGCCGGGCTGATGATCGATGCCGCCGGCCAGCCCAGCGTCGTCGAGTTCAACGCTCGTCTCGGCGACCCGGAAACCCAGCCGATCCTGATGCGGCTCGATTCCGACCTGCTGAGCCTGCTCGAAGCCGCCGTCGATGGCGATCCGAACACGGCGCCGCCGGTCTGGAATCCGCAGGTGGCGCTCGGCGTGGTGCTGGCCGCCGGCGGCTATCCGGGCGAGATCCGCAAGGCCGACGTCATCTCCGGCCTCGACGGCGCCAATGCAGACGACGCCAAGGTGTTCCACGCCGGCACTGCGGTCGATGCGCGCGGCCAGGTGATCACCAGCGGCGGCCGCGTGCTCTGCGTCACCGGGCTCGGCGACACCACCGAAGCCGCGCAGGCAGCGGCCTACCGCGCCGCCTCGGGCATCGACTGGACCGGCGTGCACTACCGGCGCGACATCGGCTATCGCGCCATCGCGCGGGAACGGCAAGGCCAATGAACCGGATCGTGGCGGCGCTGGTGCTGGCCGGGGCGGCGATTGCCGCTGCCCGCGCCGACACCTACGGCCGCCACGAACGGGTCCGTGTGCAGGCGACGCCCGGTATCGAGATCGTCGGCCGGCTCGATCCGGCTGCGCCGGCATCCCTGCTCGCGGCGCGCGACGTGAAGTACTTCAACCGCCAAGGCGGCATGTGGGTGCGTTTCACGATCGACAACGGCGGCGTGCTGGCCGGCAGCCGGCTGACGCTGGAACGGCCGCTGATCCGCGACCAGAAGCGGCGCCAGCGCGATGGCAGCATCGAGCACCGCCCGCTGGTCGCGCTGGCGCTGTGCATCGGCCGCGCGCCGATCGAAGCGGCGCTCAGCCTGTCGGAGCGCAGCGGCTACACCGCGCCACTGGTTCTGGGCGCGCCGGAAATCGCCAGACTCGGTGCCGTCGATGCGGCGCGCGAGTACACGATCGAGCCGTCGTGCGGGGGCTCGGCCGAACTGCCGCTGGCACCCGCCGCAGCCGAGCGGACGCCGTCCGCAGTGCCGGCCCCTCGCGGCAGCCGCCGCTTTTCCTGCGATGGCCGGCAGTACTGCTCACAGATGAATTCGCGTGCCGAAGCCGAGTTCTTCGTTGCCCATTGCGGTCCGACCCAGATGGATGGCGACAATGACGGCATCCCGTGCGAGAACGATTCTCGCTGGTAGGGCGGAGCAAGCAGGCAACAAAAAAGCCGCAGCAAGCTGCGGCTTTTTTGTTTGCGGCGCGTCGATCAGTTGCGCTTCATCGAATCGAAGAAGTCGGAATTGGTCTTGGTGCCGCGCAGGCGATCGAACAGCAGTTCCATTGCCGCCAGCTCGTCCATCTGGTGCAGCAGCTTGCGCAGGATCCAGACCTTCTGCAGCTCGGCCGGATCGACCATCAGCTCTTCCTTGCGGGTGCCGGAGCGGTTGATGTTGATCGCCGGGAACACGCGCTTCTCGGCGATGCGGCGCTCCAGGTGGAGTTCCATGTTGCCGGTGCCCTTGAATTCCTCGTAGATCACTTCGTCCATCTTCGAGCCGGTGTCGATCAGCGCCGTGGCGATGATCGTCAGCGAACCGCCTTCCTCGATGTTGCGTGCGGCACCGAAGAAGCGCTTCGGCTTCTGCAAGGCGTTCGCGTCGACACCACCGGACAGCACCTTGCCGGACGACGGCGCGACGGTGTTGTAGGCGCGCGCAAGGCGGGTGATCGAGTCGAGCAGGATCACCACGTCGCGCTTGTGTTCGACCAGACGCTTGGCCTTCTCGATCACCATGTCGGCGACCTGCACATGGCGCTGTGCCGGTTCGTCGAAGGTCGAGGAAATCACTTCGCCTCTGACCGTGCGCTGCATGTCGGTGACTTCTTCCGGACGCTCGTCGATCAGCAGCACGATGAGATACACGTCCGGATAGTTCGCGGCGATCGACTGCGCGACGTTCTGCATCAGGATCGTCTTGCCGGCTTTCGGCGGGCTGACGATCAGGCCGCGCTGGCCCTTGCCGAACGGCGCCACGATGTCGATCACGCGGGCCGTGATGTCCTCGGTGGTGCCATTGCCGCGCTCCATCACGAAACGCTCGTCGGCGAACAGCGGCGTCAGGTTCTCGAAATTGACCTTCTTCTTCGAGACTTCCGGCGCCTCGTAGTTGATGGTGTCGACCTTCAGCAGCGCGAAATAGCGCTCGTTGTCCTTCGGCGAACGCACGCGTCCGGCCACGGTGTCGCCGGTGCGCAGGCCGAAGCGGCGGATCTGGCTCGGGCTGATGTAGACGTCGTCGGGGCCGGCGAGGTAGCTGGCGTCCGGGCCACGGAGGAAGCCGTAACCGTCCTGCATGATTTCCAGCACGCCATCGGCCTGGATGAAATCGCCACGACGGGCGGCCGCGCGCAGCAGGTTGAAGACGATGTCGGTCTTCTTGGCGCGCGAGATGTTTTCCAGGCCCAGCGCTTCGGCCATCTCGTACAGCTCGGCCGCCGTCTTCTTCTTCAGGTCCGAGATGTGGATGACTTTCGGCGGATCGCGCGGCACCGACGGGTCGCCGAGCGCGGCCAGCGCGTCCTCGCGATTCTCGGCGGCGTTGCCGCCGGAGTTGCCGTTGGCCTCGTAATCCTCGTCGCGCGGGTTGTAACGGCCACCGAAGTTGCCGTTCCCGTAATTGCCGTTGTTGCCGCCGCCGTGGTTCTGGCCGCGCTGCTGGTTGTTGCCGCGGTTCTGCTGGTTGTTGTTCTGGTGCCGGCGGCGCTGGTTGTTGTTCTGGTTGTTGTTGCCGCCGTTGTTGTGGTTCTGGCCATTCTGGCCGTTGCCGCGATTGCCGCGATGCCCGCCGCCACCGCCACCCCCACCGCCGCCGCTATTGCCATTGCCGTTCGGGTTGCCGCCGTCGCTACCCGAATTGCCGCCTCCATTGCCGTTGCCGCCGTTGCCGCCGTTGCTGCCGCCCTCCGGCTGCGCCGCCGGGGCGATTACGGCCTGAGCGGGGCTTGCATCGCCGCCGGTAGCTTCGCTACCACCGCCGCCCGATGACTCGCTGGCGACTGCGACATCGCCGCCCGAGCCGCCATCGTGTTCATCGAAGTCGGCCGGGAAGCCGTCGTTGCGGTTGCCCGGGTTCTGGTTGCCGTTGCCTCCGTTGCTGCCGTTGTTCTGGCCGTTGGCGTAATGCGGGCGGCGGCGATGCTTGATCATGTGGGACGAAAGATTTTCAGGCGGTGGCGAGATGCGGCTGCACGAACGCCGTCAGCGCGGCCTTGTGCACGGCGCCGACCTGGGTGGCGGCCGGCTTGCCGTTCTTGAACAGGATCAGCGTCGGGATGCCGCGGATCGCGAACTTCGGCGGCGTGCCCGGGTTCTCGTCGACATTGAGCTTGACGATCTTCAGCTTGCCCTGCGTTTCCGTGGCGAGCTGCTCGAGCACCGGCGCAATCATCTTGCACGGCCCGCACCATTCGGCCCAGAAATCGACCAGCACCGGGAGATCGCTCTGCAGCACGTCGGCATCGAAGCTTGCGTCGCTGACGGCCGAAATGTTTTCGCTCATGTACAAACTCCGATGATGTCCACGGCAGGCCGGTGGACGTTGGGAAATGACGGAATCCGGGGATGCCGATGCGGGGTACAGCCACCCGCACGTCATGGGTATCAGGCGGTACGCATTCAATGCGCCTGCCCGAACGATCTGCTTTAATAGCCGGAAGATTTTCGCGATTTCGACTGTGATGGCGCGACGCTTTGGTGCGCTTCAGTCGTTGTGATTAGCGGTATTTCAATCCAAGTTCCGACCAAATGCAAGCCTTGTCCGAAGCCGAGAGCCGCGATTCCGCACGCCAGAAGCACCTGAGCAGCACTGCGTTCGACAGCCTGCCGCTGCACGAGACACTGAAGTCGAGCCTGGCCGCGATGGGCTACACGCACTGCACGCCGATCCAGGCGGAAACCTTGCCGCTGGCGCTGGCCGGCAAGGATCTGGCCGGACAGGCGCAGACCGGCACCGGCAAGACTGCCGCCTTCCTGCTGGCGACGATGCATCACCTGCTGACCCAGCCCCGCGTCGGCGAACCGGGACAGCCGCGCGCCTACATCCTGGCGCCGACCCGCGAACTGGCGTTGCAGATCTACAACGACGCCGTGCAGCTCGGTGCCCACACCGGCCTGAAGATGACGGCGGTCTACGGCGGCACCGGCTACGACGCGCAGAAGACCGCGATCACCGAGGGCGTCGATATCCTGATCGGCACGCCGGGACGGATGATCGACTTCTTCAAGCAGGGCATCTACAAGCTCAACGGCATCGAGGTGCTGGTGCTCGACGAAGCCGATCGCATGTTCGACCTCGGCTTCATTGCCGACATCCGCTTCCTGATGCGGCGCATGCCGCGCCCGGGCTCCCGGATCAACTACCTGTTCTCGGCCACGTTGTCACACCGCGTGCTGGAACTGGCCTACGAGCACATGAACAGCCCGACGCGCATCGAGATCCAGCCCGAGCAGGTGACTGCCGAGCGGGTCCGGCAGTCGCTGATCCATGTTGCCAACGAAGACAAGCTGCCGATGTTGGTCGGCCTGATGCGCCATCACGCGCCGATCCGCACGCTGGTGTTCGTCAACACCAAGCGCGGTGCCGAAGATGTCGAAGCCGCGCTGAAGGCCAACGGCTTCAACGCCGGCGTGCTGTCCGGCGACGTGCCGCAGAACAAGCGCGAGCGGCTTCTGGCGGAGTTCAAGCTCGGCGAACTGCCGGTGCTGGTGGCTACCGATGTCGCGGCGCGCGGCCTGCACATTCCCGAGGTCTCGCACGTCATCAACTTCGACCTGCCGCAGGACAGCGAGGACTACGTGCATCGCATCGGCCGCACCGCGCGCGCCGGCGCTTCGGGCGACGCGATTTCGCTGTGCTGCGAGACCTGGGTGTATTCGCTGCCGGACATCGAAAAGGCGATCGGCATGCGCATCCCGCAGTCGCTGAACCCGGATGACCTGATGCCGCAGGACTACATCAAGCCGAAGCACGTGCACCGCGATCGCAGCGGTGCGCCGCCGCGTCGCAATGGCGGCGGCGGGCGTCCGGGTGGGGGGCGCCCTGGCGGCGGTCGTCCGCGGTCGACCCGCCCGACGCGCTGAACTCCCGGCGCTAGATCGGCAGAAGCTGCGGCAGCCGATCGACGGCCGTGAAGCCGTCGATCACGCGCGGCGCAGCGGTCGAATCCGGGTGGCGGATCGCCACCACCTCGCGGATGCCATGGGCCTTCGCGGTCTTGAGCACCGACAGGCTGTCATCGGCGAACAGCGCCCGCGTCGGATCGAAAGGATGCTGTGCGCGCAGCGCTGGCCAGAAGCGCGGATCTTCCTTCGGCATGCCGAAGTCGTGCGATGAGATCACCCGGTCGAAGTGCCGACCGATGCCGGTGCGCTCCAGCTTCACCCGCCAGCTGCCGGGATGGGCATTGGTCACCAGCCACAGCGGTCGTCCGCTGGTGCGGACCGCGGTCAGGAAATCCTCGCTGCCGGGCAACACGGCGATGCGGTGCTGAAGCTCGATCTTCATCGCCGCGATGTCGAGTCCGGTGAACCGGCTCCAGTAATCGAGGCAATACCAGTCGAGTGTTCCCTGCGTGGCCTGGAACTCGCTTGACAGCGCCGCCCAGGCCTCGTCGTAGGCCAGCTGCCGGCGTTCGGCGAAGCGCTGCGGCAGCAGCGTCAGCCAGAAGTGGTTGTCGAACGCCAGATCAAGGACCGTTCCGTCCATGTCGAGCAGCACGTGGTCGATCTGCGACCAGTCGATGAGCGCGGAATCCGCTGGGCCTGAAGTCATGGCCGCTATCATAGCGGCGCCCACCACCTGCTCCGACATGACCGATCACGCGCTTGCCGATCTGCTGGAACCCGTTCTCGCCATCGCCGTCGCGGCCGGCCGGGAGATCCTCGACGTCTATCACTCCGACTTCGCGGTCAGCACCAAGGACGATGCCTCGCCGCTGACCCAGGCCGATCTGCGTGCGCACCGCACGATCATCGCCGGGCTTGCTGCCTTGACGCCGGACATTCCCTGCCTCAGCGAGGAAGATGCGGACATCTCGTTCGAGGTGCGCAGCAACTGGACGCGCTACTGGCTGATCGACCCGCTCGACGGCACCAAGGAGTTCATCAAGCGCAACGGCGATTTCACCGTCAACATCGCGTTGATCGATCATCACGAAGCGGTGCTCGGCGTGGTCCATGTGCCGGTCACCGATACCTGCTACTTCGCGGCACGCGGTGTCGGTGCCTTCGTGATCCGCGACGGCCAGCGCCATGCCGTCCGCACTCGCGCGACCCCGGCGCGGCCGTCGCTGGTGGTCACCAAGTCGCATCGCGACGCTGCGCTCGACGCCTTCCTGGCCAAGGCACCGGAGCACGATCAGGTCAGCCGCGGCTCGTCGCTGAAGTTCTGCATGGTCGCGGAAGGGCTGGCGGACTTCTATCCGCGCACCGGTCCGACCAGCGAATGGGACACCGCCGCCGCGCAGTGCCTGGCCGAAGTTGCCGGTGCTACCGTGCTGCGCCTGCCGGACTGGCAGCCGCTGCGCTACAACACCAAGGACTCGCTGCTGAACCCCGGCTTCGTGGTGATCGGCGATCCAGCCTATGGCTGGCGCGAACGGCTGCAGGCCGGCTGATGGCGGCGCGGCTGCCGGCACCGTACCGAGCCCGGGTGCTCGGCTTCTGGCAGGAACTCGGCATTTCGCCGAGGCTGGTCAAGGCGCGCCGGCTGCCGGTCCATGTCGAGGCCCAGCGCCTGCAGCCGATCGGGCTCGGTACCGATGGCCGCGACAAGCTGCTGGTGCCGGGTGCGGCGGCCGCCTGGTCGGCGATGCGGATGGCGGCCGGCGATGACGGCGTCGGCCTGCTGATGGTGTCGGCGTTCCGCAGCATCGACTACCAGGCCAGCCTGATCCGCGCCAAGCTGGCCAAGGGCCGCACCATCGACGAGATCCTGACCGTCAACGCGCCGCCCGGCTGCAGCGAGCATCACACCGGTCGCGCGGTGGATATCGGCGAGGCCGGCTGCCCGCCACTGGAGGAAGCCTTCGATCAGACCGAGGCGTTCCGGTGGCTGACCGCCAATGCCGCCCGCTACGGCTTCACGATGACCTATCCGAAGGGCAACGCCGAGGGCTATCTGTACGAGCCCTGGCACTGGTGCTGGAAAAAAATGGGCGACGGCGAGCAGGGCGGGGCGCTGGCCACCGAAGCGGCGGTGCCGATCGATCAGTCGACGACCACTTCCGAGAAATCCCTGGCCTGACGGTGGGCCGGAAACGGCCGGGCCTTGGCGTCGCGAATCAGCTGGAAGGTCTGCAGGCCGGCTTCGCGGGCGGCATCGAGTTCTTCGCCGATGTCGGACAAGAACAGCACGGCGTCGCCTGGCAGGCCGATCCGTTCGAGGATCGTCCGGTAGGACTGAGCCTCGCGCTTCATGCCGATCCGGGTATCGAAATAGCCGGAAAACAGCGGCCGGAGATCGCCGGCGTCCGAATGGCCGAAGATCAGCTTCTGCGCCGCTTCCGAGCCGGACGAGTACACGTACAGCGCCTTGCCTGCGGCGTGCCACTGGCGCAGGAACACCGGTGTGTCGGCATAGACGTGGCCGGTCAGTTCGCCCGCCGCGTAGCCTTCGGCCCAGATCAGCCCCTGCAGGTCCTTCAGCGGCGTGGCCTTGCGATCCTCGGCGATCCAGCGCTCCAGGACGTCGGCGGCCTCGTCGATGCTGGCGAAGCGGCGGCCCTCGAGTTCCGCCGTGGCGTCGATCTGCGCGGCGACATGACGCTCGCCCGAGTGGGTGTGCAGATAGCGGCGCAAGTGCTGCTTTGCGTACGGGAACAGCGTCTGGTGGACGAAGTCGATCGAGGATGTGGTTCCTTCGATATCGGTGACGATGGCGCGAATGGGCATGTCGGTGTCGTTCTGAAACAGGCGGTACTGGGATGGGGTGGAACCCGGCCCGGCCATGCGGCCGGGCGTTCGATCCGACTGCGTGCAGTGGCAGTGATCGCAGTCGAATCTCACCCTGAAAACACGAAGGCCGCCAGAAGGCGGCCTCCGCTGCAGCGCTGAAGCTCAGGCCGCCTGCTGGTAATGCGGCGCTTCCAGCCGCGGGAAGCGGTCGGCGATGGCGTCGCCGGTGAAGTTGGCCACCCAGCCGTCCGGCGTGATGAACAGCCGGATTGCCTTGAAGTTCGGGTTCGGGCCCATGTCGAACCAGTGGCGGACGTTGGCCGGCACCGAGATCAGGTCGCCCTTGGAGCACAGCACGCCGTGCACGCGGTCGTGGTCGCGGATGTAGAACAGCGCTTCGCCGTCGACGAAGAAGCGCACTTCGAATTCGTCATGCCGATGTTCGCTGAGGAACTTCGTGCGCAGCACGTCCTTCTGCGGGTGCGCCGGGTGCAGGCTGATCACGTCGACCGACTTGAAGCCGTACTGGTTCATCAGCCGGTTCACCGAGCCGCGATAGGCCTCGATGATCTCGTCCTGCGTGGCTTGGGCATCAAGCGGCTTGCTGGCTTCCCAGCGCTCGAACTGCACGCCGATCTTCTCCAGCTGATCGCGGATGTCCTCGAACTTCGTGTACGTGGCCAGCGGCCGCGCGTTCTCCTCGTAAATCCGGAGTTCACTCATGGATTTCTCCTGTTGTTCCACAACTCGCACTCAAACATGAATTCCAGGGCTTCCAGGCGGTAACGTGCTTCGCGCACCGTCCTGCCCCAGGTGTAGAGACCGTGCCCGGCTATCAGATAAGCCGGCACGGCCGTTGGTTCCCGCATCCGCGCATCCACCTGTCGGGCCAGACGGGCGATGTCCTGATCGTTGCCGAACACCGGGATTTCGACCGTCACCGACGGCTCGGTGATCCCCGGCAGAATCTTCAGCAGCTCGTAGCCGGACAGGCGGATCGCCGCATGCTGCCGCGACAGCACCGTGTTCGCCACCGAATGGACGTGCAGCACGGCGCCGATGTCCGGCGCAAACCGGTACAGCTGAGTATGCAGCCCGGTTTCATACGATGACTTGCGACCCGGTTCCAGCGCCCGACCGTCGACATCGACGACCATGAAATCAGCCCGTGTCAGCTCGCCCTTGTGCACGCCGCTGGCGGTGATCAGCAGGTGCCGATCATCGAGCCGGGCGGAGAAATTGCCGCCGGTCGCCGGCACCCAGCCGCGTGCGTGGAACAGCTGGCACGACGCGATCAGGTCGTCGGCGAGCGCGTCGGCAGTGGCGAATTGGGGTTCCATCCAGGCTCCATGCGCGTCGCGGGCGCGACCGCCGGGTTTCAAGGCCGCGCACAGTAGGCCAAGGGCCGTGACAACGCAATGACGCGTTGGCGATGACCTCAGACCAGAACCAGCGCCGCCAGCCCGAGGAAGATCAGAAAGCCCATGCTGTCGGTCAGCGCGGTCAGGATCACGCTGGAGCCGAGCACCGGATCGCGGCCGAAGCGTTCCAGCGACACCGGGATGATCGCGCCGGCCGCTGCCGCGACGATCAGTTCCAGCAAGGTGGCGGTGGCGATCACCAGGCCCAGTTTCAGGTCGTGGTAGATCGCGAACGTCACCGCGCCGAGCGCCGATCCCCAGATCGCGCCGTTCATCGCGGCGATCAGCAGTTCCTTCAGCAGCATCTTGCGCAGCAGCGCGCCGCTCAGCTGGTTCAGGCTCAGCGCGCGAATCACCAGCGCCATCGTCTGGTTGCCGGTGTTGCCGCCGATCGAGGCGACGATCGGCATCAGGGTCGCCAGCGCCACCAGCTTCTCGATGGTCGGCTCGTAGAAGCCGATCACCCGCGAGGCAGCGAAGGCAGTGAACAGGTTCAGCGCCAGCCACGGCCAGCGGTTGCGGCCGGATTTCCAGACCGGCGCGAACAGGTCCTCGTCCTCGCGCAGACCGACCTGGCGCAGGTTGTCGCGTTCCTGCTGCGCCTTGATGGCGTCGACGATCTCGTCGACCGCGATGCGGCCCACGACTTCGCGGTGCAGGTTCACCACCGGCGCGGAAATCAGGTCGTAGCGTTCGAAGCTGTCGATCGCGTCGGTGACCGCATCGTCGGTGTAGAAGAAATGCGGGTTCGGCGTCATCACTTCGCCGACCGTGCGCTCCGGCTCGCTGAGCAGCAGCTGCTCGAGGGTCAGCACGCCTCGGAGCACCTTGGCGCGGTCGACGACGATCAGCTGGTTGGTATCGGCTGGCAGGCGCTTGCGCCGGCGCAGCAGGCGCAGCACCGCTTCCAGCGGCGCGTCGTCGCGGACCGTGGTGAAGTCGAGATCCATCAGTGCGCCGACCGTGCCTTCCGGGAAGCTCAGCACGGCGCGGACTTCCGCCTGATCGGTGGTATCGAGCCGCGCCAGCACTTCCGCTGCGGTATCCGGCGGCAGCGAGGCGATCAGCTCGGCAATGTCGTCGGAATCCAGATGGTGGAAGGCGGCGACGATGTCGGCCGGCGGCATGCCTTCGACCAGGCTGCGGCGGACCGCATCGGTGGTTTCCAGCAGCACTGTGCCGCGCCGCTCGGCACGGACCAGCGCCCAGGCCATTTCGCGCGCTTCCGGCGGCAGGCTTTCGAGCACGAAAGCGATGTCGGCCGGGTGGAAGCGCAGCAGCCGCTGTTCGAGCGCCGCCTGCTGTTGGCGGGCGACGAGCTGGCTGACCACGTCGACCGGTGCGCCGTGGCCGGCTTCCGAGCGGGACACCAGTTCCCGCTCGACGGCCTGGCGCGTCAGCATCTCGATCACCTGGGCGCGGGCATGCTCCAGGTTCCGGTGATGCGGATTGTCGCGACCGAGGATGTCGTTCTGGGCGTCCATGTGCACCGCATCATACGGGGCAAGTTTCGCGATTCCGAGACAAACCGCATGCCGGAGATCGGGTGAGCTGCAGAAACGAGAAAGCCCGCTTTCGCGGGCCTTCTGTTGAGCCTTAAGCTTTCGCTTTGGGGCTCTGGACCCCGGCGTTTGCCGGGATAACGCACTTTCGCGCGTTACTTGATCTTCGCTTCCTTGAACGGCACGTGCTTGCGCACGATCGGGTCGTACTTGGAGAACTCGAACTTGTCCGGCGTGTTCTTCTTGTTCTTGGTCGTCGTGTAGAAGAAACCCGTCCCGGCGGTCGAGATGAGCTTGATCTTTTCGCGGTCTTTCTTGCCCTTGGCCATGTCTTACACCTTCTCGCCGCGCGAACGAAGGTCGGCGATGATCGCTTCGACGCCCTTCTTGTCAATGATGCGCATGCCGTTGGCGGACACGCGGAGGCTCACGAACCGCTTCTCGGCTTCAAACCAGAAACGATGGGTGTGCAGGTTGGGCAGGAAGCGGCGGCGACGCTTGTTGTTGGCGTGGCTGACCGTGTTTCCCACGATCGGCTTCTTGCCGGTGACTTGGCAGACTCTGGACATGCGAACCTCGAAACTGGGGGGTGCCGCGAAAAAGGACGCGAAATGTACCAGCATGATCCGGCACCGGCAAGGCCCGACGGCCGGAAATTGCCGGGCACCGGAGGCGGCGTCACAGCCAGCCGCGCTCGGCGAACGAGACCGGCCGGCCTTCGCCGATGACGAAGTGGTCGAGCACCCGGATGTCGACCAGCGCCAGTGCGGCGCACAGCCGCTCGGTCAGCCGACGATCGGCCGTGCTCGGCTCGGCGACGCCGGACGGGTGGTTGTGCGCAAAGATCACGGCCGCCGCCTGCTGATGCAGCGCGCGTTTGACCACTTCCCGGGTGTAGACGCTGGCGGCGTTGATCGTGCCGCTGGACAGTACTTCGAAGCCGAGCACCTGGTGGGCGCTGTCGAGGAACAGCGCGCAGAACGCCTCGTGATCGAGATCGCGCAGCTTCAGCTGCAGGAACGCGCGGGTGGCAGCCGGATCGGCCAGCGCGCTGCGCTCGCGCAGCCGCTCGGCCAAGTGGCGGCGGGCGATTTCCATCACCGCCTGCAGCTGCGCGTACTTGGCATCGCCCAGACCGTGGGCGGCGCAGAAGGCATCGCGCGGCGCCTTCAGCAGCGCGCGCAGACCGCCGAAGCGACTCAGCAGGTCACGCGCCAGATCCACTGCACTGCGGCCGGCCACGCCGGTGCGCAGGAAGATCGCCAGCAGCTCGGCATCGGATAGCGCCTCGGCACCCCGGCTCAGCAGCTTCTCGCGCGGACGCTCATCTTCGGGCCAGTCGGTGATCGGCATTGCGGGCTCCATCCGTGAGCAACAGCGATGACCGGACGAGGCTAACCCGGCCAGCCGCTACAATTCCGCGCCCCAGATCACGCCACGTCCCGGCCGGTAGCTCCGAACCATGCCCACGAACCCGAATGCCGGGCCGCGCATCCTGCTGGCGCTGACCGGCGGCATCGCCGCCTACAAGTCCGCCGAGCTGGCGCGGCGCTTCATCAAGGCCGGCTGCGAGGTGCAGGTGGTGATGACCGCGTCGGCGCAACGGTTCATCGGCGCCCAGACCTTCCAGGCGCTGACCGGCAAGCCGGTGCGCAGCTCGCTGTGGGACGAAGCGGCCGAAGCGGCGATGGGCCACATCGAGCTGGCGCGCTGGCCGGATGCCATCGTCATCGCGCCGGCCACCGCCAACACGCTGGCGAAGATCACGCATGGCCTTGCCGACGACCTGCTGACGACCCTGGTGCTGGCCACCGACAAGCCGATCTTCGTCGCCCCGGCGATGAACCGGCTGATGTGGGCCCATGCGGCGACCCAGGCCAACATGGCGACCTTGCGCGCGCGCGGCGTCCGGGTGATCGGACCGGGCAGCGGCGAGCAGGCCTGTGGCGAAGTCGGCGAGGGCCGGGTGGCCGAGCCGGAGGACGTCGCCAAGGCGGTGCTGGGCGCGCTCGCACGCGGCGCGGCCAGTCCGGTCATCGACGGGCCGCTCAGCGGCCGCCGCGCGGTGGTGACGGCCGGCCCGACCCGCGAGCCGATCGATCCGGTCCGCTTCATCACCAATCGCTCGTCCGGCAAGCAGGGCTATGCCGTGGCCGCCGCGCTGCAGGCGCTCGGCGCCCAGGTGACGTTGGTCAGCGGCCCGGTGAACCTGCCGACGCCGGCCGGCGTCACCCGTGTCGACTGCGAAACCGCGCTGGACATGCTCGATGCCACGCAGGCGGCCTGCGCGACCGCCGATCTCCTGGTCGGCACTGCGGCGGTGGCCGACTACCGCTGCGTCGAGATCGCCAGCCAGAAGATCAAGAAGCAGCGCGACACGCTGGCGCTGCAGCTCATCAAGAACGCCGACATCCTGACCGAGGTCCGGGCTGCGCAGCCGCAGCTGTTCATCGTCGGTTTCGCAGCGGAAACCGAACGGCTGGCCGAGCACGCGCGCGGCAAGCTGGTCCGCAAAAAGCTCGATCTGATCGCGGCCAACTGGGTCGGCGACGGCCGTGCCTTCGACCGCGACGACAACCAGCTCACCGTCTACTGGGCCGATGGCGAACAGGCGATCGGTCCGGCCGACAAGACCGACATCGCCCGCCAGCTGGCGGCCCTGATCGCCGAACGCCTGCTGGCCGCGCCGCGCGCGCCGGCGGCGCGCCGGCCTGCCAGAAAGCGCACCCCATGACTGCCATCCAGCTGAAGATCCTCGACCCGCGCCTCGGCCGGGACCTGCCGCTGCCGGCCTATGCGACGCCGGGCTCGGCCGGGCTCGATCTGCGGGCACTGCTCGATGCACCGCTGACGCTGGCGTCGGGCGCCACCACGCTGCTGCGCACCGGGCTTGCGATGCACATCGCCGATCCGGGGCTGGCGGCGGTGATCCTTCCGCGCTCCGGCCTTGGCCACAAGCACGGCATCGTGCTTGGCAACCTGGTTGGCCTGATCGATTCCGACTACCAGGGCGAGCTGATGGTCAGCTGCTGGAACCGCGGCGCCAGCGCCTTCGTCATCGAACCCGGCGAACGCATCGCCCAGCTGGTGATCGTGCCGGTGGTCCGCGCCGAGTTCGAACTGGTCTCCGATTTTTCCGGGGAGTTCGGCAGCAGCGAACGCGGCACCGGCGGCTTCGGGCATACCGGCCGCCTCTGAATCTCACCTTTCCCACGATAGCCATGACGGTCGACAAGCCCAACGCCGCAACCATTGCCCAGGTCCTGACCGAGGCGCTGCCGTACATCCGCCGTTTCGCCGGCAAGACCTTCGTCGTCAAGTACGGCGGCAACGCGATGGGCGACGACGACATGATCGACTCCTTCGCCCGCGACATCGTGCTGATGAAAGCGGTCGGCATGAACCCGGTGGTGGTTCACGGCGGCGGTCCGCAGATCGGCAAGCACCTGGAAAAGCTCGGCAAGAAGAGCGAGTTCATCGACGGCATGCGGGTCACCGATGCCGAGACCATGGACGTCGTCGAGATGATGCTCGGCGGTCTGGTCAACAAGGCCGTGGTCAACGCGATCAACCAGCAGGGCGGCCGCGCGGTCGGCCTGACCGGCAAGGACGGCGGCCTGATCCGCGCGAAGAAGATGACCGTGCCCGGCGGCGACATCGGCCAGGTCGGCGAGGTCGAGGCCATCGATCCGCGCGTCGTCGATCACCTGGAAGCCGGTGGCTTCATTCCGGTGATCGCGCCGGTCGGCGTCGGCGCTGCGGGCGAGGCCTACAACATCAATGCCGATCTGGTCGCCGGCAAGCTGGCCTCGGTGCTGAAGGCAGAAAAGCTGATGCTGCTGACCAATGTCAGCGGGCTCATGGACAAGCAGGGCAAGGTGCTGACCGGCCTGACCGTGGCGCAGGTCAATGCGCTGATCGCCGACGGCACCATCTACGGCGGCATGCTGCCGAAGATCGCCTGCGCGCTCGATGCGGTGCAGAGCGGCGTGAAGTCCTCGGTGATCATCGACGGCCGGCTCGACCACGCGGTGCTGCTGGAGCTGTTCACCAACGAAGGCATCGGCACGCTGATCAAGGCCTGATCGGGCCGCCCGCTTAGGCGCGCGCCGCGTCGATCGCCGCGCGCAGCTGCCGGTAGCCCTCGACCACTCGTGGCCCTGGCCGGCCGAGGAATTCCTCGCTGATCGCGACGATGCGGCCGTCGCGCACCGCCGGTACCTCGGCCCAGCCGGGCCGGCGGCTGACCACGTCGGCGCGGTAGTTCGCGACCTTCACGCCGCACCAGCTCATCGCGATCACGTCCGGCGGGCTGGCCATGATGTGTTCGTCGGTCAGCGGCGCGCTCTTGCCGTCGATGCCGGCCCACGGATTGCAGCCGCCGGCCCGTTCGATGAGATCGGTCGCCCAGGCCTGGCGGGTCGGCGTGATCACCGGCTTCGGCCACCATTCGATCAGCACCTTCGGCCGCGTCGTCGCCTCGACCCGCGGCATCGCCGCCTGCATCTCGGCGACCAGCTGCTCGCCGCGCGGGGCGATGCCGAGCGCGGCGGCGATGCGGCGGATGTCGGAAAAGATGTCGTCGAGGCCCAGCGGATCGCAGACCAAGGTGGCGATACCGGCGGCCTTGATCGCGTCGACGATGCGCTCGTGGCCGGGCACGGTCAGCGAGGTCAGCACCAGATCCGGCCGCAGCCCGATGACCTCGTCGACCCGCAGGTCGAGATCGCGCCCGTAGGCCGGCACGCGGGCGGCAACGTCGGGCGGGAAATCGGAATCGTCATCGCGGCCGATCAGCAGGTCGGCGGCACCGAGTGCGGCGACGATCTCGGTGTTCGAGCAGGTATGGGAGAAGACGCGCATCAGCGCGCCGCCGCTGTGACGTATTCGGGGAAGTAGCCGAGCGTGTCGTGCACGCTGCTGTCGTGTGCCGGGATGATCTGCAGGCCCGGGTTGGCGTCGCGCAGGCCGCGCAGCGCCAGCACCGCCTGCCAGGTCGCGTCGCGGTCGGCGTCGACGATCAGGCTGGAGATGCTGAATTTGGGCGCCGGCTGGTCGATGCCGCGATGGTTCCAGACGGTGTCGCCGACGAAGAAGTAGCGGCGGCCGTCGGCCAGGCTCAGCAGCAGGCCGGTCGAGCCGGCGGTGTGGCCGGGCAACGGCAGCAGCACGACGCTGCCATCGCCGAACAGATCGAGGCTGGCCGGGAAGCCGGCGACCGCCGGGCCGTCGAAGCGGAACGGATGCCAGCGCAGCGTCGGGCTGCTGAACTGTGACGGCAGGAACGCCGGCGGCCGGCCGTGCAGCGCGGTGTCGCGTTCCGCGTCCGGCACCCAGACCTCGGCCTGCGGGAAGTCGCCGAGCGCGCTGGCGTGATCCCAGTGGGCGTGCGACAGGAAGATGCGGTCCGGTGCGGCGACGCCGGCTTCGCGCAGTTGCTGCACGGCCGGCCGGACCTGCCGGTAGGCGAAGATCGGCTTGGCCCAGAACGCCATCTCGGTGTCGAACTGGGTGTCGATGGCGGTGCCGAGTCCGCTGTCGAACAGGAAGCGCCCGGCCGGATGCTCGACCAGCACCGCCACGTGTCCGATCGCGGTCGGGCGGAACAGGCTGCCACCGGCCACCACCATCGCTTCCAGCGTGGTTGCCGCGCCGGTCTTCAGTAGCGCAAAGCGCAATGCGGCCGGTGCCTGCGCCGCCGGCAGCGCCTGGCCGGGCGGAATCACCGCCTCCGGCAGCGGCCAGAGGCGCCAGACGCCGAGCGCGGCGACAACCAGCAGCATGATCATTTTGCGCATGACGCGACGGTGTCCAAGAGGGTGGCCGGGATGATAGCGGGGGCCGCTGCGACCGAAGGCGTACAATCCGCGCCGGGAGTCGGCCAGACAACCGCTGCCACCTCACGGTGGGGGAGGAAAGTCCGGGCTCCGCAGGACGATGTGCCAGCTAACGGCTGGGCGGCGAAAGCCGACGGAAAGTGCAACAGAAAGATACCGCCGATGGTCCCGGTGCAGATCGGGAATCAGGCAAGGGTGAAATGGTGCGGCAAGAGCGCACCGCGAGTTCAGCAATGAACCGGCACGGCAAACCCCACATGGAGCAAGGCCAAATAGGGAGGGACGCGGCAGCCGCAAGGTCGCCGCAACACGTGGTCCGCGTGCTCTCCGGGTAGGCTGCTGAAGGCGGCGAGTGATCGTCGCCGTAGAGGAATGGTTGTCTCGGCGTCATCGCGCGCAAGCGGGATGGCGGTAGACAGAACCCGGCTTATCGGCCGGCTCCCGCTTCATTTTCGATCGATGCGCCCCGGCCCCGCCGGCGTCGGGGCGCTTGAGGTCGCGGCTGGCCGTGTGGCGGCCCTCCCGGCCGGCATCCCTGCATTTCCGTGCGGCCCGCGGCCGTCGCTGGCCCGGCTGCGACGCTGTTCACACTCGTCTACCGATCGTCTGCCCGCTTCAGCCGTCCAGACCTCGGAAAATGTTGCACCGCACTTTAGGTAGTTCGCCTAAATGCTTGTTTTTGATGACTTAGATCGAACCTCCGAGAATTCTCCTAAGCCCTTGTCAGGACAGGCTTTTTGGCCTTGATCGTGCTTGCGGGGTGGTGTCACGTGGCATATAGTGGGGTGAGTGGGGGAAAAGTGGCTGTACTTGCCTTCGCTGCACGCCATTGTGGGGCTTGATGCCATGTTTGCTGGTTCCAACCGACTGACGATCGACGACAAGGGCCGCCTCGCGGTCCCTGCACGTCTTCGTGCCCAGTTGGCGGACGAGTACGGCAAGCAGCTCACCGTGACGCTCGGGCCGGAATGCATCGAGGTCTACCCGGCGCCGGTGTTCCGCAAGATGGCCGAGCAGATCCCGAAGATCGCCGACCGCGCCAAGCGGATGCTGGTCCAGCGCCTGTTCCTTGGAAACGCGGTGGAGTCGGAGATCGACGGCCAGGGCCGCATCGTGGTGCCGGCGCTGCTGCGCGACATGAAGGCCCTTGGCAGCGATGTCGTGCTAGTCGGTGCCTTCGACCATTTCGAGCTGTGGTCCTACGCCCAGTGGCAGGACAACAACGCCCAGGGCCAGCAGAGCTACGCCGACGCCTTCGCGGCGCTGGCCGTGCCATGAGGCCTCCCCGTGCCGCACGCCGCCGCGAGCCCAAGCCCGAACGAGGGCGCTGACCGGATGTTTTCCCATCGGCCAGTTCTGCTCGACGAAGCCCTGGCCGGACTCGCCGTCCGCCCGGATGGGCTTTATGTGGACGGCACCTTCGGTCGCGGCGGCCATTCCGGCGCGATTCTCGAACGCCTGAACGCCGACGGCGCACTGCATGCATTCGACCGCGATCCAGACGCCGGCCGGCATGCCTGGAAGACCTTTGCCGGCCGGCCGAACTTCCATTTCCATGCGGCCAACTTCGCCGATCTGGCCCGGGTCGCCGGCGCTGCCGGCATCGCCGGCCGGATCGATGGCATCCTGCTCGACCTCGGCGTGTCGAGCCCGCAGTTCGACGATGCCGCGCGCGGCTTCAGCTTCCAGCACGACGGCCCGCTCGACATGCGCATGGACCCGTCGTCCGGCGAATCGGCGGCCGACTGGCTGGCGCACGCCGACGAGGCGGAGATCGCCGACGTGCTGTATACGCTCGGCGAGGAACGCAACAGCCGGCGGATCGCGAAGAAGATCGTCGAATCGCGGCTGCTGGCGCCGCTTGCGACCACGGCGCAGCTGGCCGCGCTGATCGCCAGCGTGCCCGGCCCGCGCTCGTTCAAGATCCACCCGGCGACGCGGGCCTTCCAGGCCCTGCGCATCCACGTCAACGGCGAGTTGAGCGCGCTGGAAACCGTGCTGGCCGCAGCACCCGCGCTGCTGGCGCCGGGCGGCCGGCTGGCGGTGATCAGCTTCCATTCGCTGGAAGACCGCATCGTCAAGCGCTTCATCCGCGACGCCGAGGGCACCGAGCGCGACGTGCTGACCGGCCAGCGCCTGAACCGTGATGGCGCGCCACTGCTGAAGCGCGTCGACCGCTGCTTCCCGAGCGCGGCGGAAACCGACGCCAACCCGCGCGCCCGATCGGCCGTGCTGCGCATCGCCGAGCGCATCGCCTGATGGCCGCCCGCCCAACTACCTCGCGCCGCGACAGCCGCAGCAGCGGCGGCCTGCTGCTGCCGATCACGCTGGCGATCTTCGTGGTGATCTCGGCACTCGCCGTCGTGCAGGTCAAGAACGAGCACCGCCGGCTGACCGTCAAGGCCGAAGCGCTGAGAGTCGACAACGAGCGCCTTGATCTGGAATGGGCGCAGCTGCAGCTCGAGGAAGCCACCCTGGCGCAGGCGGCGCGCGTCGAGCCGATCGCCCGCGCCCAGTTCGGGCTGGTCGAGCCTTCGGCCTGGCAGACCATCCAGGCGGTGCAGGGCGCGGCTGGCGTCGCGCCGCCAAGCGCTGCGCCAGCGGAGCCGAAGCGGTGAAGGGGCCGGTCAACGCCGCCCAGCGCTCGCTGCCCGATGCGCCGGAAGGCTGGCGCCGCAAGTTCGCGCTCGGCGTGCTCGGCGTGCTGGCAATCGGCATTCTCGGCCGCGCGTTCCAGCTGCAGGTAGTCAGCAACGATCGCTACAGCGCCCGTGGCGACAACCAGTACGTGCGCATGCAGCAGCTGCGCGCCCATCGCGGCGCGGTGCGCGACCGCAACGGCGAGCCGCTGGCGCTGTCGGCACCGGTGGTGTCGATCACCGCCGATCCCGACAAGCTGCTGGCCGCGCCGCAGTACCACGCCGCGCTGGCGGCGCTGCTGCAGCAGACGCCGCGCCAGCTCGGCCGTTACCTCGAAGCGCGCAAGCGCGACTACGACCTGCTGAAGGCCGGCCCGAGGCCGCCGAAAGGGCCGCAGAAGGTGTACCTGAAGCGCTCGATGACGCCCGACGAAGGCCAGCGGATCGCCGAGCTGAAAGCACCGGGCGTGGAGACCGAGCCCGACTACCGCCGCTTCTATCCGGCCGGCGAAGTCGCCGCGCATGTCGTCGGCTTCCTCGATTTCGAAGGCAATCCGGCGTCCGGCGTCGAGCGCACGCGCGACGAACTGCTGGCTGGCACGCCGGGCAAGCGCCGGGTGATCCGCGACAATAAGAAGCGCATCGTCGAGGATCCGACCGAGCTGACGCCGGCCCAGCCCGGCGCCGACGTGCAGGTGACGCTCGACCTGAGGCTGCAATACCTCGCCTATCGCGAGCTGAAAGCAGCAGTCACTGAGAACAAGGCCAAGGGTGGCCTGATCGTGCTGGCCGATGCCCACAGCGGCGACATCCTGGCGCTGGCCAGCCAGCCCGGCTTCAACCCCAACCGTTCCGACGTCCGCGATCCGGAAGCGCTGCGCAACCGCGCGGTGGCGCTGACTTTCGAACCTGGTTCCACGGTCAAGCCGCTGATGGTGGCGCAGGCGCTGGATACCGGCGTGATCGGCCCGGACTACCGCGTCGATACCGGCAACGGCTTTCTGAAGATCAGCAATGTCTCGGTGCGCGATGTCCATGCTGCCGGCGAAGTGGATCTGGCGACCCTGCTGGCCAAGTCGTCGAACGTCGGCGCCGTCTACATCGGCCAGAAGCTCGGCACCGAACAGCTCTGGAACGGCTACACCCGCTTCGGCTTCGGCGACCGGGTGGCTGCGGGCCTGCCGTTCGAGGAACGGACGGTGCTGCGGGATTTCCATCGCTGGCGGCCGTCCGACACGGTCACCGCCAGCTACGGCTATTCGTTCACCGCCAACGCGCTGCAGCTGGTGCGGGCTTACTGCGCGATCGCCAACGACGGCCTGATGCCGGCCATCAGCATCTTGAAGCGCGATCACGAAGAGCCGCCGCAGCGGGTGGTGTCGGCGCGCACGGCGCAGCTGGTGCGGACCATGCTGGAAGGCGTCACCGTCAAGGGCGGCACCGGCACCAAGGCCGCCGTGCCCGGCTACCGCGTGGCCGGCAAGACCGGCACGGTGAAGAAGAACGGCAAGGGCGGCTATATCAAGGGCGCTTACCAGTCGGCCTTCATCGGCATGCTGCCGGCGCAGAATCCGAGCCTGGTCGCGCTGGTGATGATCGACGAGCCCGGCAACGGCGACTACTACGGCGGTGCGGTGTCGGCGCCGGTGTTCGGCCGGGTGATGGCCGGCGCGGCGCGGCTGCTGCAGATCAAGCCGGACGAGCTGTCGCCGCCGCTGGAAGCGCCGACGCCAGCCCCGGCTCCGGCGGTGCCGACCCAGCAGGTCGATGCCGGCCCGGCGCTGGCGAGGGCGCAGCCGTGAACGCCGCACTGGCCACCCGCAGCCTGCGCGCCCTGCTCGATGGCTTCGCCGCCGTTGATCCGGCCGCCGATGTGGCGATCACCGGCCTGGCGCTCGACAGCCGCCAGGTAACGCCCGGCGCGCTGTTCCTGGCCGTACGCGGCAGCGCCTCGCATGGCCTGGCGCATGTCAACGCGGCGCTGGCGCGCGGCGCAGCGGCAGTGGCCTGGGAGCCGGCGGCGGGTCTTGCGGCGCCGCAGCTGCCGGTGCCGGCCATCGCTGTCGACGCGCTCGGCCGGCAGGCCGGCGCCATCGCCGCGCGCTGGTATCGCCAGCCGTCTGCCGAACTGTTCATCGCCGGCATCACCGGCACCGACGGCAAGACCTCCACCGCGCATCTCGTCGCCCAGGCGCTGGATCATCTCGGCAGCCCCTGCGCCTATTTCGGCACGCTTGGCTATGGCCGCCTCGGCGCGCTGGCCGATGCCTCGCACACGACGCCGGACCCGCTGCGGCTGCAGGCTCTGCTGGCCGAGGCCCGCGATGCCGGTGCCCGCGCCTGCGCGATGGAAGTGTCCTCGCACGCGCTCGATCAGGCGCGCGTCGGCGGGGTCGAATTCGATATCGCAGTGCTGACCAATGTCGGCCGCGATCACCTCGACTACCACGGCACCGTCGAGGCCTATGCCGCCGCCAAGCGCCGCCTGTTTGCCTGGCCCGGCTTGAAGGCCGCCGTGCTCAATCAGGACGATGCCCACGGCCGTCGCTGGGCCGGCGAACTGCTGGCCGAAGCGGCGACGCCGGTGATCGTCTATGGCCTTGATGGCCATGCCCCGCAGGGCGCTCGCTTCGTCATCGGCCGTGAACTGGCGCTGCACGGCGACGGCCTGTCGATGCAGCTGGATACCGCCTGGGGGCGTGCGCGGCTCGACAGCCGCCTGCTCGGTCGCTTCAACGCCCGCAACCTCCTGGCTGCCGCCGGTGTGCTGCTGGCCAAGGGCGTGGCGTTGGCCGACGTGGTGGCCGCACTGGCCGCTGCCCGCACCGTGCCGGGCCGCATCGAAGCTTTCCGCGCGCCGGGTAGCCCGCTGGTGGTGGTCGACTACGCGCACACGCCGCAGGCGCTGGCGGCGGTGCTCGATGCGCTGCGGCCGCATGCCGCCGGGCGGCTGATCAGTGTCTTCGGCTGCGGCGGCGACCGCGACGCCGGCAAGCGGCCGCTGATGGCTGCCGCAGCTGCCGAGCGCAGCGACCTGGCGATCATCACCGACGACAACCCGCGCTCCGAATCCCCCGAAGCGATCGCTGCCGCGATGCTCGCTGGCATTCCGGCCGGTCGTTCGGCCCGGGTGATCCACGACCGTGCCACCGCCATCGCCACTGCGATCGGCACGGCTGCGCCCGATGACCTCGTGCTGATCGCCGGCAAGGGCCACGAGGATTACCAGCTGTACGGCCGCGACCGCCGCGCCTTTTCCGACCGCGCCTATGTCGCCGACCTGCTCGGCCTGCCGAGGCGCGCATGAGCCTGAACCCGAATCCCGTGACGTCCGAACCGATGGAATCGCTTTTTGAAGCTGCCGCCCGCATTGGCGCGGTGCTGTACGGCCCCAATGCGCCGTTCCATCGCGTGGTCACCGACACCCGGCAGCTGCAGCCGGGTGATCTGTTCGTGGCGCTGAAGGGCGACCGCTTCGATGGCCACGACTACGTGGTGCGCGCGGCCAGCCTCGGCGCGGTCGGCTGTCTGGTGGCGCGGCGCATCGACGGCGGCGGCGCGCAGATCGTCATCGCCGACACCGACGGCGGCGACACGCTGGTCGCGCTGCAGCGGCTGGCGCAGAGCTGGCGCAATGATTTCGACATCCCGGTGATCGGCATCACCGGCTCCAATGGCAAGACCACGACCAAGCAGTTGGTTGCCAGCGTGATGGCCGCGCGCGGCCCGGTGCTGGCCACCGAAGGCAATCTGAACAACCACATCGGCGTGCCGCTGACCTTGCTGAAGCTGCGCGCCGAGCACGCCACCGCAGTCATCGAGATGGGTGCCAACCATGCCGGCGAAATCGCGCTGCTGGCCAAGCTCGCGCGGCCGCAGATCGGCATCGTGACGATGGCCGGCGACGCGCATCTGGAAGGCTTCGGCTCGCGCGATGGCGTGGCCCACGCGAAGGGCGAGCTGTTCGCCGCGCTCGGCGCCGAAGGTTTGGCGGTCATCAATGCCGATGATCCGTACGCGCCGCTGTGGAAGCAGCTGGCCGGTGAGGCTTCGATCCTGAGCTTCGGCTTTTCCGAGGCGGCCGATGTGCGCGGCCAGGATCTGGTCGGCATTCCGGAAGCGGCACCCGAGGCCACCGCGTTCACCTTGGTGACGCCGGCCGGCGGCGCGCGCGTCGAACTCGGCATTCCCGGCATGCACAACGTGATGAATGCGCTGTCGGCGGTCGCCGCCGGGCTGGCGCTGAACATGGGTATCGGCCCGATCGCCGAAGGCCTAGCGCAGATGGCGCCGGTGGCTGGCCGGCTGAACTGGAAGACCACGCGCGAAGGCGCGCGGCTGCTCGACGACAGCTACAACGCCAATCCGACGAGCCTGCGCGCTGCGCTCGACTTGCTGGCCGGCCTGCCCGGGCAGCGCTGGGTGGTGCTCGGCGAAATGCGCGAGCTGGGGCCGGACGCCGCACAGATCCACGAGGACGCCGGCCGCGCCGCGCGTTCGCTGGGCATCGACCGCCTGTACACGCTGGGCGCGATGACCCGCCATGCGGCCGATGGCTTCGGCGCCGATGCGCGCAGCTTCGAGCAGGTTGACGATCTGGTTGCCGCACTGCGCGACGAACTCAGCGAGGGCGTGACCGTGCTGGTCAAGGGCTCGCGCGGCGCGCGCATGGAACGGGTGGTGGCCGGCCTCGTCGGTACGGCGGTCGAGGACGCGCACTGATGCTCTACGCACTCGCCAGCCATCTGCAGCCGTACTACAGCGGCTTCAACCTGTTCGGCTACCTGACCTTCCGGGCGATCCTCGGTGTGCTGACCGCGCTGATCTTCTGCTTCGTCGCCGGGCCGGGAATCATCCGCCGGCTGCAGATTCTCAAGTTCGGCCAGGTGATCCGCACCGATGGCCCGCAGTCGCACCTGAAGAAGACCGGCACGCCGACCATGGGCGGCACGATGATCCTGGCCGGCATCGCCATCGCCACCTTGCTGTGGGCGGACCTGTCGAACCGCTTCGTCTGGTTCGCGCTGATTCCGACCCTGGCCTTCGGCGTCGTCGGCTTCTTCGACGATTACCTGAAGATCACCCGCAAGAACACCAAAGGCCTGGTCGCCCGCAAGAAGTACTTCTGGCTGTCGCTGGCCGGTTTCGGCACGGCGTTGGGCATCTGGTACACGGCCAAGACGCCGATCGAGACCAGCCTGATCCTGCCGTTCGTCAAGGACGTGACGATCCCGCTCGGCATCTTCTTCATCCCGTGGACCTATCTGGTCATCGTCGGCTCATCCAACGCGGTGAACCTCACCGACGGTCTCGACGGGCTGGCGATCATGCCGACCGTGCTGGTGGCCTCCGCGCTCGCGGTGTTCGCCTATGCCACCGGCAACATCAAGATCGCCACCTATCTCGGCATTCCGTACATCCAGGGTGCCGGCGAGCTGGCGGTGTTCTGCACCGCGATCGCCGGTGCCGGTCTGGGCTTCCTGTGGTTCAACGCCTACCCGGCGCAGGTGTTCATGGGCGATGTCGGCGCGCTGGCGCTGGGTGCCGCGCTCGGCGTCGTCTCGGTGCTGGTCCGCCAGGAAATCGTGCTGGCGATCATGGGCGGCGTGTTCGTGGCCGAAACGCTGTCGGTGGCGATCCAGGTCAGCTACTTCAAGTGGTCCGGCGGCAAACGCATCTTCCGGATGGCGCCGCTGCATCACCACTACGAGCTGAAGGGCTGGCCGGAGCCGAAGATCATCGTCCGCTTCTGGATCATCACCCTGATTCTGGTGCTGATCGGCCTGTCGACGTTGAAGGTGCGCTGATGGAGAGCAGCGTGAGGGGTGAGGCGACAGGCGTGGGGCGTTACAGCGGTGTTGCTGTCCTTGTCGTCGGCCTCGGCAAGAGCGGCGCATCGACGGCGCGCTACCTGTCGCGCGAAGGCGCGCGGATGGTGCTGACCGACTCCCGCGCTGCCCCTGGCGAGCTTGACGCGCTGCGGGCGCTGCCCGGTGTCGAGGCGGTCCATGTCGGCGCCTTTGCCGCGCCGGCGCCGCTGTCGCAGTTCGCGTTTGCGGTGGTGTCGCCCGGCGTGCCGCTCGATGATCCATTCGTCGCCGGCCTGCGCGCGGCGAAGCTGGAACTGATCGGCGACATCGAACTGTTCGCGCGCGCGGTCGGCGACACGCCGGTGATCGGCATCACCGGCTCCAACGGCAAGAGCACGGTCACCGAGCTGGTCGGCGCGATGGCGCGTGAAGCCGGCGTGCGTGCTGGTGTCGGCGGCAATCTCGGCACGCCGGCGCTGGATCTGCTCGACGACGCCAACCAGCTGTACGTGCTGGAGCTGTCGAGCTTCCAGCTGGAAACCACCGAAACGCTGAAGCTGGTCGCGGCGACGGTGCTCAACATCTCGCCCGATCATCTCGACCGCCACGGTTCGATCGAGCGCTACACGGCTGCCAAGGCGCGCATCTACGCCCATGCCCAGACCGCCGTGGTCAACCGCGACGACCGCTCGACCCACACCGGCGCGCACACCGCACGGCGGGTGGTCAGCTTCGGGCCGGATGCGCCGGCCAAAGGCCATTACGGGCTGATCGAGCACGATGGCGAGACCTGGGCCGCGCGCGGCGAGACGCCGCTGTTCCCGGTGTCGAGCCTGAAGATCGAAGGCCTGCACAACGCCGCCAACGCGTTGGCCGCGTTCGCGCTGGCCGAGGCCGCCGGCCTCAACGAGGCCGGCATGTTCGCCGCGCTGTTCAGCTTTCCGGGCTTGGCGCACCGCTGCGAATGGGTGGCCGATCTCGATGGCGTGTCGTGGATCAACGATTCCAAGGGCACCAATGTCGGCGCCACCTTGGCCGCGCTGCAGGGCCTGCAGGGTCCGCTGGTGTGGATCGGCGGCGGCCAGGGCAAGGGCCAGGATTTCACCGCGCTGCGCGCGCCGCTGGCCGCCAAGGCGCGGCTGGCGATCCTGTTCGGCCAGGACGCTGCGGCAATCGAGCGCGATCTGGCCGGGCGGGTGCCGGTACAGCGGGTCGAGGACCTGGCGGCCGCCGTGCTGGCCGCCCGCGCCGTGGCCCGGCATGGCGACCGCGTACTGCTGTCGCCGGCCTGCGCCAGCCTCGACCAGTTCAAGAACTACGAGCAGCGCGGTGCGGTGTTCCGCGCGCGCGTGCTGGAGCTGAAATCTTGAGCACGCAGGCCAGCCTGCCGTTCGGCCTGTCGCCGGCCCGCTACGGGCTGGACACGGGCTTTTGCCTCGCCGTGGCGATCCTGATCGCCTGGGGGCTGGTGATGGTCGCCTCGGCCTCGGTCGCGGTGTCCGAGCGCATGGCCGGCGCCTCGACCCTGTACTACTTCAACCGCCAGCTGATGTTCATGGCGATGGGCCTCGGCGCGGCGACGCTCGCCTTCGCGGTGCCGATGAAATCCTGGGAAAGCACCGGGCCGCTGCTGCTGATGCTGGCGCTGCTGCTGCTGGTGCTGGTGCTGGTGCCGGGCATCGGCGTGATCCGCAACGGCGCACGGCGCTGGATTCCGATCGGGCCGTTCCTGCTGCAGGTGTCGGAGCCGGCGCGGTTGGCGGTGATCGTCTATCTGGCCGGCTACATCGTGCGCCGGCAGGTGCCGCTGCGGACCACCACCAAGGGCCTGTTCGCGCCGTTCATCCCGCTGGCGATCGTCGGCGTGCTGCTGATCGGCGAACGCGATTTCGGCGCCACCGCGATCCTGATGGGCGTGGCGCTGCTGATGCTGTTCATCGGCGGCGCGCGGCTGCGCGACATGGCGGTGATCGGCGCCTCGGTCGGCGCCGTGCTGGTGCTGCTGGTGCTGATCGCGCCGTACCGGGTCAAGCGCGTGATCGGCTTCCTGAACCCGGAGCTGGACCCGCGCGGCGACAACTTCCAGCTGGTGCAGTCGCTGATCGCGGTGGCCCGTGGCGAATGGAGCGGCGTCGGCCTCGGCAACAGCCTGCAGAAGCTCCTGTACCTGCCGGAAATGCACACCGACTTCATCTTCGCGATCCTCGCCGAGGAGTTCGGCCTGCTCGGCGTGCTGGTGCTGATCGGGCTGTTCGCGACCGTGGTCTGGCGCGGCTTCGCGATCGGCCGCGTGGCCGAGGCGATGAACTGCCGCTTCAGCGCCTATCTCTGCTACGGGCTGTCCGGCTGGTTCGGCCTGCAGTCGCTGATCAACATGGCGGTCAACATGGGCGCGCTGCCGACCAAGGGTCTGACCCTGCCGTTCATGAGCTACGGCGGCTCGTCCCTGATCACCGTCTGCGTGATGGCGGCACTGATCCTGCGCGTCGACTACGAGAACCGGTATCTCAAGGCCGGTCATCCGGGCATCGGCGGACGCACCGGCGTGCCCGACGCACTGGCCCGCCGCGCCGGCGTGGGCGGCGGCACCGCCAGCCGCAGCGAGGCCGGCAGCAAGTGGTTCGCGTTCTTCCGTCGTCGCGGAGGTCGCTCATGAAAATCATGATCGCGGCTGGGCGCGGGACGATGCTTTGCGAGCACAGCTCGCAGTCGTCCCGCGCGCCCGGCCATGGATGGTCGGGCCGGCGCTCGTCGATCGCGTACAGCGAGGCCATGGATGGCCGGGCCTCCCAGCGCGAGGCCAGCCAATGAAAATCATGATCGCGGCCGGCGGCACCGGCGGACACGTCTATCCGGCACTGGCGGTCGCCAAGGTGCTGATGCGCCGCGGCCACGAGGTGGTGTGGATGGGCACGCCGGACAGCTTCGAAGCCCGCGTGGTGCCGCCGCACGGCATTCCGTTCGAGCGCGTGCGGGTTTCCGGCGTGCGCGGCAAGGGTCTGCTGACCCTGCTGAAAGCGCCGCTGCGGGTGCTGCGCGCAGTGCTCGATGCATGGGCCGTGATCCGTCGCCAGCAGCCGGCACTGGTGCTCGGCATGGGCGGTTTCGCGGCCGGGCCGGGCGGGCTGGCGGCGCGCCTGAGTGGCCGGCCGCTCCTGATCCACGAGCAGAACGCCGCCCCCGGCCTGACCAACCGCCTGCTGGCGCGCATCGCCACGCGCGTGCTGGAAGCGTTCCCGGGCACCTTCGCCGGCGCCATCACGGTCGGCAATCCGGTGCGGGCCGGTTTCCTCGAACTGCCGGCGCCGGCGCAGCGCTTGGCTGGCCACGGCTCGACGCCGAGGGTGCTGGTGCTGGGCGGCAGCCAGGGCGCGCGGGCGCTGAACCAGGTGCTGCCGGCAGCACTCGCGCTGATGCCGGCCGGGGCGCGCCCGCAGGTCCGCCATCAGGCCGGCCGCACGCTCGACGTGGCCGAGGCCGCCTACGCGCAGGCCGGCGTCAGCGCCGAAGTGCTGGCCTTCATCGACGACATGCCGGCGGCCTACGACTGGGCCGATCTGGTGGTCTGCCGTTCGGGCGCTTCGACGGTGGCCGAACTGGCGGCCGCCGGCTGCGCGGCGCTGCTGGTGCCGTTCCCGGCGGCGGTCGACGATCACCAGACCCGCAACGGCGAATACCTGGTCAAGGCCGGCGCGGCGATGCTGATCGCGGAAGCGGCGCTGACGCCGCAGCGACTGGCCGACACGCTGGCCGACCTGCTGTCGCGTCGCGCCCAGCTGGCGATGATGGCGACGGCCGCGCGCACTGCCGCGTGGATCGCCGCCGACGAGCGCATCGCCGATCTCTGTCTCGAATCGGGGAGCGCCCAGTGACCACGCTTGGAACCCAGCCGATGCGCCGCATCCGGCGCATCCACCTGCTCGGCATCGGCGGCTCCGGCATGGCCGGCATCGCCGAGGTGCTGATCAATCTCGGCTATCAGGTATCCGGCTCGGACCTGAAGGAATCCGCCGCCACCCGCCGCCTGATCGCACTCGGCGCGGCGGTCGCGTATGGCCACGATGCCGGCCGCGTCGCCGATGTCGATGTCGTGGTGATCTCCACCGCGATCAAGGGCGACAACCCGGAACTGGCGGCGGCACGCGCGGCACGGATTCCGGTGGTGCGCCGCGCCGAAATGCTCGCCGAGCTGATGCGCTTCCGCTACGGCGTCGCGGTGGCCGGCACCCACGGCAAGACCACCACCACCAGCCTGGTCGCGAGCGTGCTGGCCGAAGGCGGGCTCGACCCGACCTACGTGATCGGCGGCAAGCTCAAGAGCGCCGGCACCAACGCCAAGCTCGGCAGCGGCACCTATCTGGTTGCCGAAGCCGACGAGAGCGATGCCAGCTTCCTGCATCTGAACCCGATGATCGCGATCGTCACCAACATCGACGCCGATCACCTGGAAACCTACGGCGGCGACTTCCGCCGGCTGCGCGCCACCTTCATCGAATTCCTGCAGCGCCTGCCGTTCTACGGCCTGGCGGTGATGTGCGTCGACGACGCCGAAGTGCGCGGCGTCATCGACGACATCGGCCGCCCGGTGTTGAGCTACGGCATCGACGAACCGGCCGACTTGCGCGCCACCGACATCCGCTTCGAAGCCAACGGCGCGCACTTCACCGTGCTGCTCGCTGATGGCAGCCGCGAGCCGATGCACGTCAACCTGCCCGGCCGCCACAACGTGCTGAACGCGCTGGCGGCGATCGCCGTCGCCCGCGAACTGGGCGTGAGCTTCGACGCGATGCGCCGCGCGCTGTCGGAATTCCAGGGTGTGGGCCGGCGCTGCGAATCGCATGGCGACTGGCAGGTCGGCGAGGCCACGGTGCGCATCGTCGACGACTACGGCCACCACCCGCGCGAGCTGAAGGTCACCTTCGACGCGATTCGCGGCGCCTATCCCGGCCGCCGTCTGGTGGTCGCCTTCCAGCCGCATCGCTACAGCCGCACGCGCGACCTGTTCGACGACTTCTGCGCGGTGCTGTCCGAGACCGATGGCCTGCTGCTGACCGAGGTCTACGCCGCCGGCGAAGCGGCGCTGCCGGATGCCGATGGCCGGGCGCTGGCGCGCGGCATCCGGGCGCGCGGCAAGGTCGAGCCGGTGTTCGTCAAGACCGTCGCCGAAGCGCCGGCAGCGCTGGCCGCGATGGTCCGTGATGGCGATGTGCTGCTGACCGTCGGCGCTGGCGACATCGGCGGCCTCGCCGGCCTGCTGGCGCAGGCCTGGACCGGAGTGACGCCGTGATGGCCGAGCGCGCGCCCAGCCCCTGCCGTGGCCTGCTGAGGGCCGGCGAGCCGCTGGCGCGCCACACCAGCTGGCGAGTCGGCGGCCCGGCCGATCGCTACTTCGAACCGGCCGACCGCGACGATCTGATCGCCTTCGTGCGCGCGCTGCCGAGCAGCGAGCCGCTGCTGTGGCTGGGCCTGGGCTCGAATCTGCTGGTCCGCGACGGCGGCTTCCGCGGCACGGTGATCGCGCTGCACGGCGCGCTCGATGCGCTGCGCCTCGATGCGCCGGATCGCCTGTATGCCGAGGCCGGCCTGCACTGCGCGCGGCTGGCCAAGTTTGCCGAGCGCCAGCAGCTTGCCGGGCTCGGTTACATGGCCGGCATTCCCGGCACCGTCGGCGGCGCGCTGGCGATGAACGCCGGGGCCTGGGGCGGCGAGACCTGGCCGACGGTCGCCGAGGTCGAAGTGCTGATGCGCGACGGCACGACCGCCTGGCTGCCGCCGTCGGCGTTCCAGACCGCGTATCGCAGCGTGCAGCCGCCGGCCGACGTGCTCGGTTACCTCGCGGCGCGCTTCGTGGTCACCGCCGACCACGACGGCCAGTACGCCGCCGCGACCCGTGCCTCGCTGGCCCAGCGCAAGGCCACGCAGCCGGTCGGCCGGCCGAGCGCCGGCAGCACGTTCCGCAATCCGCCCGGCGATTACGCGGCACGTTTGATCGAGTCCTGCGGTCTGAAGCAGTACCGCGTCGGCGGCGCCCAGGTGTCGCAGCAGCACGCCAATTTCATCCTGACCGAGGACGGCGCGACCGCCGCCGACGTCGAAACCCTGATCGAACACATCCGCGCCACCGTGAAGCAGCAGACCGGAATTGACTTGCATCCTGAAGTGAAGATGGTCGGGGAGAAGGCCGATGCGTAAGCGCGTCTCGGACCCGAAGGCCTTCGGCAAGGTCGGGGTGCTGATGGGCGGCTGGTCGGCCGAACGCCAGGTGTCGCTGTGGAGCGGCGAGGGCGTGGTCGCGGCGCTGACCCGGCTCGGCATCGACGTGGTCGCCATCGACGCCGACCGCGAAGCGATCCTGAATCTGCCGGCACGCAAGCTCGATCGCGTGTTCAGCGTGCTGCACGGCACCGGCGGCGAAGACGGCACGGTGCAGGCGATCCTCGATCTGCACGGCATTCCGTATCCCGGCTGCGGCGTGCTGGCCTCGGCACTCGCCATGGACAAGCTGCGCACCAAGCGGATCTGGAAGGGCGAGCGCCTGCCGACGCCGGACTGGCGGATTCTCGACAGCGTCGACGACGCCTACGGCGCGGCCGACCTGTTTGGCTACCCGTTCATCATCAAGCCGGCGGCCGATGGTTCGAGCGTCGGCGTGTCGAAGGTGAAGTCGCGCGAGCAGATCGACGCCGCCTTCGCGCTGGCACGCGGCGACGGCGCGCGCGTGGTGATGGCGGAAAGCTTCATTGCCGGTGGCGAATACACCTGCGCGATCGTCGATGGCCAGCCGCTGCCGGTGATCCGCATCGTGCCGGATGGCGAGTTCTACGACTTCCACGCCAAGTACATCTCCAACGACACCCGCTACATCTGCCCGACCGATCTGGTGCCGACCCACGAGCGGGAGTTGCAGGCGATCTGCGTCAGAGCCTTCGATGCGATCGGCGGCCGCGGCTGGGGCCGGGTCGATTTCATGATGGATGCCGAAGGCCGGCCGTGGCTGCTGGAAGTGAACACGCTGCCGGGCATGACCTCGCACAGCCTGGTGCCGATGGCGGCCCGCGCGGTCGGCATGGATTACGACGCGCTGTGCTGGGCGATTCTCGAAACGACGCTTGAATCCGGGCCGGAGGCTGATCGCCGATGAGCGCCACGATGCTGCGCCACCACGATGACGAAGCGGCCACCTGGCCGCGCTACCTGCGTCCGGGGCTGCTGCTGGCGGCGCTGCTGGCGGTGGCGATCGTCGCTGTGCAGCTGCTGGCGCCGATGGTCAATCCACCAGTCGACAGCATCCGCATCGTCGGCGCGATGAAACGGCTGAAGGCCACCGACATCGCGGCGGCAGCCGATCTGGAGCCGGACCAGCGGCTGTTCGATACCGATCTGCTCGATGTCCGCGCGCGTATCGAAGCGCTGCCGTGGGTGTCGCAGGCACAGGTCAGCCGGATCTGGCCGGACACGCTGGCGGTGAAGCTCGTCGAACGGCAGCCGTTCGCCCGCTGGGGCGAAGCGCAGGTGATCGATCGCGACAGCCGCGTGTTCACGCCGAGCCCCGACGAGATTCCGCAGGATCTGCCGCAGCTGTCGGCGCCGGCAGGACATGAAGCGGAAACCGCAGCGGTGTACGAGGAACTGCGGCTGCGGCTGGCCGACAGCGCCTGGTCGCCGATGGGCCTGCAGCTCGACGCCCGCGGCGAATGGCGGATGACCACGCGGCTCGGCATCGAGCTGCGGCTGGGCCAGGGCGATCCACGCCGGCATGTGGCGCTGATCCTCGGCACCGTCAGCGATTCGCTGAACGCGCAACTGGAGAAGGTCGGCTATGTCGATCTTCGTTATTCGAATGGTTTTTCCGTGGGCTGGAAAGACGGCGTTGCGCCGGCTTCCGTCAGCGACAAGGTCGCTGCGCCGCGCGGAACCGATGGGAAGCCGCATTGATGAACAAGAACAGAAAGCCCGAGTATCTGGTCAGCCTCGACGTCGGTACGTCGAAGGTGGCCGCGATGATCGGGGAAGTGACGCCGACCGGCGCCGTGCAGGTCGTTGGCCTCGGTACTGCGCCAACGCGTGGGCTGAAGAAGGGCGTGGTGGTCAACATCGAGAACACGGTGGAATCGATCCGCCGCGCCGTCGAAGCTGCCGAGCTGATGGCCAACTGCCGCGTTCGCGCCGCCCATGTCGGCATCACCGGCACCCATATCCGCAGCCTGAATTCGGTCGGTGTGGTGCCGATCCGTCACCGCGAGATCACCGCGCGCGATGTCGACGCGGTGATCGAGGCGGCCAGCGCGATGGCGATTCCGGCCGACCAGCAGATCCTGCACGTGGTGCCGCAGGAGTACGTGGTCGATGGCCAGGAAGGCATCCAGGACCCGATCGGCATGTCCGGCGTGCGGCTGGAGGCCAAGGTCCACATGGTCACCGGCACGCTGAGCGCGGCTCAGAACCTCTACAAGTGCGTCGAGCGCTGCGGGCTGACGGTCGAGCGACTGGTGCTGCAGCACCTGGCCTCGGCTGACGCCGTGCTGAGCCCGGACGAGCGCGATCTCGGCATCTGCCTGGTCGACATCGGCGGCGGCACCTGCGACATCGCCGTCTACAAGGGCGGCTCGATCCGCCACACGGCGGTGATCCCGATCGCCGGCGATCTGGTGACCAGCGATATCGCAGTGGCTTTCCGCACGCCGGCGCAGCACGCCGAGGCGATCAAGATCCGCTACGGCTGCGCGCTGCCGGAACTGGTGGCGCACGACGCGCCGTTCGATGTGCCTGGCGTCGGCGAATCGCCGACCCGGCACCTGTCGCGGCAGATGCTGGCCGAGGTGATGCGGCCGCGCTTCGAGGAGCTGTTCCGCTACGTGCGCAAGGAGCTGCATCGCGCCGACCTGTACGAGCTGATCGCCGGCGGCGTGGTGCTCACCGGCGGTGTCGCGCAGACGCCGGGCGTGCTGGAACTGGCCGAAGAAGTGCTGGAAGTCGGCGTGCGCCTCGGCCTGCCGCAGGACGTCACCGGTATCGATGAGGTGGCGCGCTCGCCGGCCTATTCGACCGGCGTCGGCCTGCTGCTGTTTGCGCGCCAGCAGCGGCCGGTCGGCAGCGGCAACGGCATGCGGCGGCTGGGCAACAGCGATGCCGGCCAGCTGCTGAGCCGGGTCAAGGGCTGGTTCAAGGGCAACCTCTAGAGTTTCAACCGTCGCGTTCGGGCGAGCGCGGCGGGGCAGTGCAGGACGTGGCACAGGGCGCCATACACGACGACGCAACAGGAGACGGGAACATGGGCGGAAGCAGGCACAGCAACGAAATGTACGAATTGGTCGACGGCGTCACGCCGCGCGCGGTGATCCGCGTGGTCGGTGTCGGCGGCGGCGGCTGCAACACGGTCAACCAGATGGCGGCCGCGAACATCGAGGGCGTCGAGTTCATCGTCGCCAACACCGATCGCGACCACCTGGAGAAGTGCCGTCCGACGCTGCAGTTGCAGATCGGTGCGGAAGTCACGCGCGGCCTCGGCGCCGGCTCCAACCCGCGCATCGGCCGCGAAGCCGCCGAAGAGGATCGCGACCGCATCCGCGAGATGCTGGAAGGCACCGATCTGCTGTTCATCACGGCCGGCATGGGCGGCGGCACCGGTACCGGCGCTGCGCCGGTGATTGCCGAGATCGCGCGCGAACTCGGCATCCTGACGGTGGCGGTGGTCACCAAGCCGTTCCCGCACGAAGGCAAGAAGCGCATGGCGATCGCGCAGGAAGGCATCCGCGAGCTTCAGCAGCACGTCGACTCGCTGATCATGATTCCGAACGAGAAGCTGCGGCTGGTGCTCGGCGGTGCGGTCACCCTGCTGTCCGGCTTCAAGGCCGCCAACGATGTGCTGCAGAACGCGGTGCAGGGCATTTCCGACCTGATCACCCGGCCCGGCATGATGAATGTCGACTTCGCCGACGTGAAGACGGTGATGACCAACCGCGGCATGGCGATGATGGGCCTCGGCGCCGCCAGCGGCGACGACCGCGCCCGCAAGGCGGTGGAAGCGGCGCTGTCGAGCCCGCTGCTCGACGACCTGGAGCTCACCGGCGCCCGCGGCATCCTGGTCAACATCACCAGCGACGAGTCGCTGACGCTGGACGAGCTGGAGCTGATCAACGAGCGGATCGGCGAGATCGCCTCCGCCGAAGCCGACATCAAGTGCGGCACCTCGTTCGACCCGACGGTCGGCAGCGAGATTCGCGTCACCGTGGTCGCCACCGGCCTCGAAGGTTCGCGTGCCGCCGTCGCTGCCAAGCCGGTCGCGGCCGTCGACGGCTTCAACCCGCGCCTGCGCGGCGTCGGTGCGCCGCTTGGCAGCGAAGGTCTCGGCGCCCCGCGTGGCGTGGTGACGCCGCTGCGCCAGCAGTCGGAAGTCGGTGGCTGGGCACCCCGGGTGCACGAAGCCGCGCCGTCGGGCCAGCCGCTGCGCAATGCCCGTCCGGCCGTCGCGCCGGCATTCGCAGCACTGGAATACAACGAGGAAATGCTCGACATCCCGGCCTTCCTGCGCGCCCAGGCCGACTGATCGCGGCACCCGTCCCGTCGTGAAGCCGGTGCGCGATCACGCCCGTCGCGCACCGGCTTGCTGGTCTGTCCCCGGCGATTCCGGCCGCCTGTCTGAGCGCGTCCGGGCCGCTCGCGCTGGCGTGCTGCGCTGCGGCATTGGTGCGGGAACCGGATGCTAGAATCCGGGTCGAAAGGCTCACTCTCTCCCTCGATCCGCCGCCAGAGCGGGCCGCCTGTCCGGACTTCCGTCGATGATCCGTCAAAGAACGCTTCGCTCGCCCGTCCGTGTCAGCGGCATCGGCCTGCACAGTGGCCAGAAGGTCTACATGAGCCTGCTGCCGGCCCCGGCCGACACCGGCATCGTGTTCCGCCGCGTCGATCTGCAGCCGCCGCGCGAAGTTCGCGCCAGCGCGATGGCCATCGGTGAAACCACGCTGTCGTCGAATCTGATCGAGGACGGCGTCAAGGTCGCCACCGTCGAGCATCTGATGTCCTCGCTCGCCGGCCTTGGCATTGACAACTGTCTGGTCGAGCTGTCGGCCGCCGAAATTCCGATCATGGATGGCTCGGCATCGCCGTTCGTGTTCCTGATCCAGTCCGCCGGCATCCAGGATCAGGACGCGCCGAAGCGTTTCATCCGCCTGAAGGCGCCGGTGCAGGTGCAGGATGGCGACAAGTGGGCGCGCCTGGAGCCGTACGACGGCTTCCGCCTCACCTTCAACATCGAGTTCGATCACCCGTTGATCAATTCGACGGCGCAGAGCGCGTCGGTCGAATTCTCCACCCAGGCCTACATTCGCGAGGTCAGCCGCGCGCGCACCTTCGGCTTCATGAAGGAATTCGAGTTCCTGCGCTCCCGGCGCCTGGCACTCGGCGCCAGCCTGGAAAATGCAGTGGCGGTCGACGAGTTCCGGGTTCTGAACCACGACGGCCTGCGCTACGACGACGAATTCGTCCGCCACAAGATTCTCGACGCCGTCGGCGACCTGTATCTGATCGGCCACCCGCTGCTCGGCGCCTACACCGCGTTCAAGTCGGGCCATGCCTTGAACAACAAGCTGGCACGGGCGCTGCTTGCCAACCCGTCCGCTTGGGAACACGTCGTTTTCGACGACGTTGATAGCAGGACGCCGGCTTTTTACAGCAGTTCGAATCCGCTGCCGGCCTGAACGAGCGCTTGCACGGCGTTCGATGCCGCGCTTAGACTCGGGTCAACCGTCAGTTTTGCGCGGGGGCTGTGACGTCGGTCGCACCCTGATGTCGACGCGCAAGGCAGGCGAGGCCAGCTTCTGCCGCAGGAATTGGATCAGTTCCTGCGAGCGGTACCGGAGCTGGGTGTGTGCGGCAGCCGAGGCGACATGAATCACCACCATGTCCTCACGCTCGTTGGCCACGCTCAGCGCGCTGGCCAGCGGTTCATGCGCCCAGTCGCGGATCATCGTCTGGATGATCGTGAGCCGGTCGGCCTGCTGAAGCAGGCGCTGGACCGGTGATCCGGGGAGAGCAAGGTGTGCGCCGAGGCGATCGTCGTCCGCGTGCATGAAAAGTGTCGCCCGGTAGCAGCGGGCCGTAATCGTGGATGAAGCGTGGCATGGATATTATCCTCGTCAGCCATAGCCGGGGTCGGACCTGGCGGCTGAGACTCGACCCGAACAGGGTGCTGACCTGGCTGCCGCTGGCGGTTGCCGGTCTGGCCTTGCTGGGCCTGAGCTTTTTCGCCGGCATGAGCCTGCGCTCCGATCGCGGCCTGCTGCCGAAGCAGGTGGTCGGCGCCTGGGACGAGGCGTTTTCCCAACAGCGCGAGGAATTGGCGCAGGCCCGGGCCAAGGCCGAGGAAGACGCCAGTGCGCTGGCGCGCCGCATCGCCCAGCTGCAGGCTCACGTGATCCGGCTCGACGCTGCTGGTGCCCGCCTGACGCAGATCGCCAACATCGATCCGGGTGAATTCAATTTCGAGCAGCCGCCACCGGTCGGTGGCCCGGAAACCGAGGCTTCCGGCTCGCCGGCCGTGCTGGCCGACGTCATCGGCTCGCTGGATCGCCTGCAGACGCTGCTGGGTGACCGCGAGCGGCAGATGCGGGTGCTCGAAGATCTGCTGCTGGCCAGCCGCATGCAGCGCGAGGTCAAGCCGAGCGGCTGGCCAGTCGACGCCGGCTACATCACCTCCGGCTACGGCAGCCGCACCGATCCGTTCACCGGCCTGCGGACCACGCATCCGGGTATCGATTTCGCGGCCGCCGAAGGCACCCCGGTGATGGCGGTGGCCAGCGGCATCGTCACCGCCGCGCAAGCGGAAAACGGATACGGCCAGCTGGTCGAAATCAATCACGGCAACGGCTACCGCACCCGCTACGGTCATAACTCGAAGCTGCTGGTGAAGCCAGGGGACCGTGTGCTGAAGGGCCAGCAGATCGCGCTGATGGGGTCGACCGGCCGTTCGACCGGACCGCACGTGCACTTCGAACTGGTGCTGAACGGCAATACCGTGAACCCGGCGCAGTACCTCGACGCGGCGCACTGAGCTGCCTGAACGGAGCTGTCTGACAGGCGGTTTCGCGCTCAAGAACGCGAAGACGCGGGAACGGCACGGAAGCCGGCTGGGCGCGAACAAATCTTGAGAGAAGAAACGTCCCTGCAGATGCCGTGATTGCAGCCGACCTCTTCGCTCCCGGCCCGGCCTTCGTTGCTGCGCGGGTCCGACACGTTTTTCCTGCCCGGCGTTTCTCGGCGTGCTCGCGATCTTTGCCGGAGACGAGCCTTTCCGCCCCGGACGCGCGCTATTGAAAGCGAAACAGCCGCGCCAAAGCTCTGAGGCATAATCGACGCCTTTCGTTTGAACCGGGCGGCTTTTCGCCCGCGCTGCACTCAGACTTCGGAACCCATGTTCAACAACTTTCTGGCGCGCGTCTTCGGCAGCCGCAATCAACGCATCGTCAAGCGCCTCAGTGCCGTGGTCAGCGTGGTCAACGCGCTGGAGCCGAAGTACGCCGCGATGTCGGACGAGGAACTGAGCCGCCAGACCGTGGTGCTGCGCGAGCGACTGGCCAAGGGCGAAACGCTGGACGATCTCCGCGCCGATGCCTTCGCGGTGGTTCGCGAAGCCGGCAAGCGGGTCATGAACATGCGTCATTTCGACGTGCAGCTGATCGGCGGCGCCGCGCTGCACGAAGGCAAGATCGCCGAGATGCGCACCGGCGAAGGCAAGACGCTGGTCGCCACCCTGCCGACCTACCTCAACGCGCTGTCGGGGCGCGGCGTGCACGTGGTCACCGTCAACGACTATCTGGCCCGCCGCGATGCCGAATGGATGGGCCGCATCTTCCGCTTCCTCGGCATGAGTGTCGGGGTGGTCGTGTCCGGCCAGAGCACCGAGGAAAAGCGCGCCGCCTACGCCTGCGACATCACCTACGGCCAGAACAATGAGTTCGGCTTCGACTACCTGCGCGACAACATGGCCTTCTCGCTCGACGAGAAGGTGCAGCGCGGCCTGAACTACGCGGTGATCGACGAAGTCGACTCGATCCTGATCGACGAGGCGCGCACGCCGCTGATCATTTCCGGCCCGACCGATGACGACCCGGAACTTTGGCGCAAGCTCAACGCGCTGATCCCGAAGCTCAAGCGGCAGAAGGACGAGGAAGATCCAGAAGGCGATTTCCACGTCGAGGAGAAGGGCAAGCAGGTGCATCTGTCCGAGGCGGGCCACGAGCACGTCGAGGATCTGCTGCGCGCCGCCGGCCTGCTGGGCGAAGACGAAAGCCTGTACGACGCCAGCCGCATCGTGCTGGTCCACCACCTGAACGCGCTGTTGCGCGCTCACCACCTGTACCGCAAGGATGTCGAATACATCGTCCGCGGCGGCCAGGTGGTGATCATCGACGAGTTCACCGGCCGCATGATGTCCGGCCGCCGCTGGTCCGATGGTCTGCACCAGGCCGTGGAAGCGAAGGAAGGCGTGCAGATCCAGCAGGAAAGCCAGACGCTTGCCTCAATCACGTTCCAGAACTACTTCCGGCTGTACGCGAAGCTGTCCGGCATGACCGGCACCGCCGACACCGAAGCCTTCGAGTTCCAGAGCATCTACAACCTGGAAGTCGTGGTCATTCCGACCAACCGGCCGATGATCCGCGACGACCGCGGCGACCTGATCTACATCGGCGCCAAGGGCAAGTTCGATGCGGTGATCAAGGACATCGAGGAAGTGCATGCCAAGGGCCAGCCGATCCTGGTCGGCACGGCCAGCATCGAAACTTCCGAACTGCTGTCCGGTCTGCTGACGCAAAAGGGCATCGCCCACGAGGTGCTGAACGCCAAGCAGCACGAGCGCGAAGCGGAAATCGTCGCCCAGGCCGGCCGCGCCGGCGCCGTGACGATCGCCACCAACATGGCCGGCCGCGGCACCGACATCGTGCTCGGCGGCTCGCTGGAAGCCGAGCTGCACGCGATTGCGGAAGACGATGTCGCCGCCCGCGACGCGGCGCGTACCGCCTGGAAGCAGCGTCACGAGCAGGTCAAGGCCGCCGGCGGCCTGTACGTGATCGGCTCCGAACGCCACGAATCGCGGCGCATCGACAACCAGCTGCGCGGCCGCTCCGGCCGTCAAGGCGATCCGGGCGCCACCCGCTTCTACCTGTCGCTCGACGACACTCTGATGCGCATCTTCGCGCCGCCGTCGATGCGGGGCCTGCTGCAGCGCCTCGGCATGCAGGAAGGCGAGGCGCTGGAAGCGCGCATGGTGACGCGCTCGATCGAGACCGCGCAGCGCAAGGTCGAAGCGCACAACTTCGATATCCGCAAGAACCTGCTCGAGTACGACAACGTCGCCAACGACCAGCGCAAGGCGATCTACGAGCTGCGCGACGAGCTGATGGGCGCCACCGTCGTCACGCCGATGATCGACGACATCCGCAACGATGTCGTCGCCGCCGTGGTCGCCGCCCATGTGCCGCCGCAGAGCCCGGAAGAGCTGTGGACGCTCGACGGCCTGGAGGAAGCGCTGCGCAAGGATTTCGCGCTGGCGCTGCCGATCCGCGAATGGGTCGAGCAGGACAACCAGATCGACGACAAGAAGATCACCGCGAAGATCGTCGAAGCCCTGGCGCTGACCTATGCCGACAAGAAGGCCAAGATCGGCGATCAGGTGCTGGAATCGTTCGAGCGCGAAACCCTGCTGCGGGTGATCGACACCTACTGGCGCGAGCATCTGGCGGCGATGGACTACCTGCGGCTCGGCATCCACCTCAGAGGCTATGCGCAGAAGGACCCGAAGCAGGAGTACAAGCGCGAAGCCTTCACGATGTTCAACGACATGCTGGCCCGCTTCAAGCACGAGGTGATCTCGCGGCTGTCGCGCATCCAGATCCTGACCGAAGCCGAAGTGCAGGCGCTGGAAGAGGCGCGCCGCAATGCCGCGCGGCCGATGGAATTCCAGCATGCCGATGCCCAGTCGGCGGTTGCCGAGGCGGTGCCGGAACTGGCGCCGCCGCCCCCGCCTCCGCCGGCGGGTCGGCCGCTGGCACCACCGCCGGCCATGAGCCGCCCGGTTGCGCCGGGCGGCGAGTTCGCCAAGGTCGGCCGCAACGATCCCTGCCCCTGCGGTTCCGGCAAGAAATTCAAGCAGTGCCACGGCGCACTGGTCTGATTCCAGGAGCGTTCCGATGCCCGTCAATCTCGAAGCCCCCGGCGCGCTGGCGCCGGTTGCCGGTGTTCGTCTCGGCTCCGCCGAAGCGGCGATCAAGAAACCCGGCCGCCAGGACCTGTTGGTGATCGAACTGGCGCCCGGTTCTCGGGTTGCCGGCGTGTTCACCCAGAACGCCTTTTGCGCAGCGCCGGTGCAGGTCTGCCGCGAACGGCTGGCGGCGACCGCGAGCATTCGCGCGCTGCTGATCAACGCGGGCAATGCCAATGCCGCGACCGGCGCGCAAGGCCTCGCCAACGCCCGCGACACCAGCGCGGCGGTGGCGGCCGCAATTGGCTGCGAGCCGTCGCAGGTGCTGCCGTTCTCTACCGGCGTGATCGGCCAGCAGCTGCCGGTGGCGCGGATGGTCGAGGCGATTCCGAAAGCAGTGGCCAATCTGCGGGCCGATGCCTGGAATGCGGCGGCGCGCGCGATCATGACCACCGACACGGTGCCGAAGGGCGCCTCGCGCACGGTGGCGACCTCGCAGGGGCCGGTCACGGTTACCGGCATCGCCAAGGGCGTCGGCATGATCTATCCGAACATGGCGACCCTGCTGGCCTACGTCGGCACCGACGCACGCCTGACGGCCGAGGCCACCGACCGGCTGCTGAAGTCGGCGGTCGCCGCCTCGTTCAACAGCGCCACGGTCGACGGCGACACCTCGACCAATGATTCCTGCGTGCTGTTCGCGACCGCCCAGGTCGGCAGCACCGATGTCGACAGCGCGCACCGCGATTTCCCGCTGATCGCCGAAGCGGTCACCGAGGTCTGCATCGAGCTGGCGCAGGCGATCGTCCGCGACGGCGAAGGCGCGACCCGCTTCATCACCGTCGACGTCGAAGCGGCCGGCACCGTGGAGGAAGCGCGGCTGGTCGCGTATTCGATCGCCCACTCGCCGCTGGTCAAGACCGCGATGTTCGCTGGCGACGCCAACTGGGGCCGCCTGGCGATGGCGATCGGCAAGGCCGGCGTGCCGGGCCTCGATCCGGCCAAGGTCGACCTGTGGCTCGATGACGTGCGCCTGCTCGACGGCGGCGAGCCGCATCCCGCGTACCACGAGGATCTCGGTGCTGCGGTGGTTGCCAAGCCCGAGTTCACCATCCGCGTGGCGCTGGGCCGCGGCACCGCGAAGACGCGGGTCTGGACCTGCGACTTCAGCTACGACTACGTCAAGATCAACGCCGAATACCGGACCTGAAGCCGGGCCTTGCGGCCGGTCGGCACCGTTGCCGACCGGCCGCCGAATCCATCAGGCCAGCACTTCGCTGAGGAAATTCCGCAGCGCGGTCTGCGAACGCGCTTCTGCCACGACATCGTGCGCGGCAACGCCCGGCATGCTGGCGCCGGGCACCGCGAAGGCATGCAGGATCTTGCCGTAGGCGTGCAGCTGCCAGTCGCCGCCCGCCGCGTTCATTTCGTTGCGGAAGGCGATCACGTCCTCGAACGGCGCCAGCGGGTCGGCGTCGCCGTGCAGCACCAGTACCTTGGCGCTGATCGTCTGCTTCGGCAGGTCGTGACCCTTGAGCAGGCCGTGGAAGCTGACCACGCCGCGCACATCGGCGCCGCTGCGGGCGAGATCGAGCACGCACAGGCCGCCGAAGCAGAAGCCGAACGCGGCGATCCGCGTGGCATCGACTTCCGGCAAGCTGCGCAGCGTGGTGAGGGCGGCGGTGATGCGGCGAGCCAGCAGGGCGCGGTCCTCGATGAACGGCGTCATCAGCGCCTGGCATTCCTCGACGCCGTTGCCGCGGCGGCCGTCGCCGTAGATGTCCAGCGCGAAGCCGACATAGCCGAGCTTCGCCATGTTTTCCGCCTGCTGGTTGGCGAAATCGTCGCGGCCGCCCCAGGCGTGGCTGACCAGCACGCCGGGACGCGGAGCGTTGCTGCTGTCGTCGAAATAGACGCGGCCGCGCAGGCGGGTGTCCTGATCCAGGTAGTCGACGCGACGAGTGACGATGGCCATGCGGGTGTTTCTCCTGAACGGTGGAATCTTGTGAGCGATGCAATGAAGCGGAAGGCGCGCGGTGGGCGCAGCGCATCGTGCCGGCGCGATTGTGACCGCAGTGCGCCCGGCCTTGCGACCGGGATGCGCGGGGCGGGCAGGCGATGAGCGCGGTGCCGCTGATTCCGGTCGCCTGCGGCGTGCTGATCGACGGCGAGGGCCGGCTGCTGATCGCCCAGCGGCCGGCCGGCAAGATCGCCGCCGGCAAGTGGGAGTTCCCGGGCGGCAAGATCGAGCCCGGCGAGACCGCGCTCGAAGCGCTGTGCCGCGAGCTGCACGAGGAGCTGGGCGTCACCCTGCGCCGCGCCCGGCCGCTGCTGCGCTTCCGTCATGACTACCGCGATCGGCACGTCGTGCTCGACACCTGGTGCGTCGAGACCTGGGACGGCGCGCCGGCCCCGCGCGAGCAGCAGGCTTTCGCATGGCGGGCGGTCGACGATGTCGCCGACCTTGATCTGCTGCCGACCGTCACGCCGATCCTCAAGGCGCTGCGGCTGCCGCCGCAGTACGTGTTCACGCCGCCCGACGCGACGCTGTTCGAACTGCTGACCGGCCTGCCGAGCTTGCCGCGCGGGGCGCTGCTGCGGCTGCGCCAGCCGGCGCTCGACGAACGCGACTACGGCGCGCTGGCCCGCAGCCTGCTGCCGGCCGTGCGGGCGGCCGGCTTGCGGCTGATCGTCGACCGCGATCCCGGCCTGGTCGCTGCCATCGGCGCTGACGGCTGGCATGCCACCAGCGTGGCGCTGAAGCGCTATGGCGGCCGGCCGATCGCGGCCGATCGCTGGTTCGGCGCGTCGGTCCATTCGGCCGAGGAACTGCGCGCGGCGCAGTACGTGGATGCCGATTTCGCGGTGCTCGGCCCGGTCTTCGAGACCGCGACCCATCCCGGCGCGCCGGGCATCGGCTGGGCAGGCTTCGTCGCGCGGCGCGGCGAGGCGGCGCTGCCGGTCTACGCGCTGGGCGGGCTCGGCAGCGGCGACCTGGCGGATGCCCAGCGCCACGGCGCCCAGGGCATTGCCGCGATCAGCGCCTTCTGGCCGCGCTGATCGCCGGTCAGCGCGGCGCGGTGATCAGCCGCGCCGCCATCGCCGCCAGCTCCTCGATCAGCTCCTCGCGCTGGAACATCGCCGGCGACGGCAGGCTCAGATAGCGCAGCAGGGTGAAGACGATGCTGTTGATCAGGATGAAGGCCCGGGCCGGCGAGGGATCGACCGCGTGTTCGCGCAGCTGCGCAAGCGCGTAGGCCCGAAGCAGATCGAGCATGCGGCTTTCGAAGCGATGCAGGCCGCGGGCGATGTCGAGCCGGTGCCAGTGGCGCATCAGCTCGCGCGCCAGGCCCTGGCGTGCCTCGAAGACGTCGAACGCCGCTGTCAGCAGCGCCCGCGCGAAGCGCTGCGGATCGGCACCGACGTTCTGCGCGGCGACCCGGTCGACGGCGGCGATCAGGTCGCTGTTGACCCGGTCCATGAGGGCCGCGACCAGCGTGTTCTTGTTGTCGAAGTACTGGTACAGCGAACCGACGCTGACCCCGGCGCGGGCCGCGACCCGCACCGTGGTCAGGGCTTCCAGCCCGTCGCGGGCGACGATGTCGCCAGCGGCGTCGATCAGGCTGTCGACGAGCACGCGGGCGCGCTGCTGGATCGGTTTCTTGCGCATGGACAGGCGTTGAACGGGAGACGAACGGGACGCGAGGGAAACGCGGATTGAATGCGAATAAACATTCGCAATAGGGTGCGCGTCAAGCCCTCACCCTTGCATCCGCCATGACCCAGACCGCGCCCGGCTTCATTCCGTCCCGCCACCGCCGCAGCGAACACATCGACGCCGTGCTCGGCCGCCTCGGCCGGATCATGCCGGCGATCGAATCGCCGGACGCCGAGCGCTGGCATCAGATCGGCATCGCGCTGATGCAGGGCGACATGGCGATGGACGCGCTGCTGGCGGCGATGAGCCAGCACGGCATGCGCGAGGCCCGCCAGCAGTTCGAGGCGGCGCTGGCGCATGGCATCGACGCGGTGCCGGACGCACTGCCGGAACTGCGCCGCTTCATCGCCGAGGTGTCGACGCCGCCGGCCTGGCTGGATCGCGCCCGCGTCGAGCGCGGCGCCGAACTGTTCCGCCGCTGCGGCAAGACCGCGTTCCATGTCGGCCGCAATGTCGCGCTGCTCGGCGGCTACCAGGCCTCGGCGTTCAACCGCACCCTGATCCTGACCGGTGCGCTGCAGAAAGGCCCGACCCGGCGGCTGGCGGAAACCGTGCAGTGGAAGCTCGACTGCACCGTGGCCGGCGGGCTGGAACCGCATGCCATCGGCTGGCGTTCGACCCTGATGGTCCGCTTCATCCACGCGCTGGTGCGGCGCACCGTGGCTGCGCGACCGGACTGGCAGCTCGAGGACTGGGGCCTGCCGATCAACCAGGCCGACATGGGCGCCACGCTGTACGGCTCGCTGCTGGTGCCGGTACTCGGCAGCCGCCTGCTGGGCATGCCGCAGACCCGCCGCGAGCGCGACGACGCGGCCCATCTGGTGCGCTATGTCGGCTGGCTGATCGGGGTCGACGAGCACTGGCTGGCCGATACCGAAGCCGGCGGTGCCGCGCAGTTGCTGCAGTTCCTGCTGAGCCTGACCAACCCCGACGAAACCAGCCCGATGATGGCGCAGCCGCTGGCCTACGAGCCGCTGAGCCGCGAGTACCCGAACTTCGGCTGGCTGCGCGGCCGCTACGAGTACGCGAAGAACCTGTCGATCAGCCGCGCCTTCCTGGGCGCCGAGGCGATGCAGCGGCTCGGTGTTCCGACCCGGATGCTGCCCTGGTATCCGCTGCTGGCGATCCCGCGAAACCTGGCGCGCCACAGCCTGAGCCGGCTGTTGCCGGGTGGTCGCCGGCGCGCTGCCGAGCGCGGCCGGGCCGAACAGGAAGCCAATGTCCGATCGATGGTGATGCAGCGGGGCGTGGCGGTCGGGGCGTCGCTGAACGCGCCGCACTGACGCCCTGGGCGGGTCTTGACTCGCTTCAGGCGTCGTCGTCGAACGAAGCGGGATCCGGCTCGACCGGTATCGCGTGCCGGCCGTCGAACCAGGCGCCGAGGTCGAGCAGCTTGCAGCGCTCGCTGCAGAACGGCCGGAACGGGTTGCGCTCGTCCAGCCGGCTGGAGGTGCCGCACTTCGGGCAGCGGGCGATGCGGACCGACGGACTGCTGCTGCTCATGCCGGCTCAGCGTGGCTGCCGGCCAGCGTGCAGCACTGCAGGTGGAAGGTGATGTCGTCGGCGGTCTGCACGTTGCGCTGGTTGACGTCGCCCAGCCGCATGAAGCGGAAGCTGAAGCGGTGCTTGCCGGCGCTGATCTCGGGGTAGACGTCGGCGTCCGGCGGAACATGGACCCGCAGCAGCGGGAACACGCCCTGCGGCACATGCAGGTGCACGCCGCCTTCGGCGACATGCTCCGATGCGGCCGTGGAATCGCGCAGCAGGTGCAGGTACAGGCCGATCGCCGCCTGGTACGGCCGCAGCAGCGAGAACCAGCGCGACAGATCGCGCTCGGTGTTCGCGTACGGCCGCGACAGCCAGCGGTGAAAGGCCGGCAGGTCGAACATGCAGGTGCCGCCGGGAATGCCGCTGCGGTTCAGCACCGAGAACAGGAACTCGTTGTCGCGCAGCACCGTCGACGGATGTGCGCCGGAGGCATGCAGGGTAGCCAGCACGCCAGTGATCTCGGCAAGCACCGAATCAAGCTTGGCGCGATCGCATTCCGGGCGGCTGCGCAGCCGGTTGAGCAGGCTGCGCTGCTCGGTCAGGTCGCGGATCAGCTCGGTGCGGAGATCGCTGCGGCCGATCACCGACAGGATGTCGAGCAGCGTCTGCAGGCCGGCGCGGATGCCCCAGACGGTGGCGTCGGCAGCGTGGTGCGCATACTCGGCGAACAGGAATTCGAGGCGCAGCAGCGACCGCGTCCGCTCATTGAGCGGTTGCTCGAAGCTGACCCATTCAGGGGAACGGTCCATCGAAACCTGATCGCCGACACCAATCGCGATTGTGACCCGCGTCACGCCACGCGGGCAAACCTTTTGCGTCAGATATCAGACGCTTTCCGCAAGCCGGATGAACATCCGGTGCAGCCGAGCCACCTGCGCTTCGACCGCCTGGGTGTCGTCGCGATTGTCGATCACGTCATGCGCGGCATCGAGGCGTCGCTCGCGGCTGGCCTGCGCGGCGATCATCTGCCGGGCCAGGGTTTCGCTGGCGGCGTCGCGGGCCGTCAGCCGGCGCAGCTGCACCGCTTCCGGCGCGTCGACCAGCAGCACGCGGTCGACCAGCGCGGTCATGCCGGCCTCGATCAGGATCGCCGCCGAGTAGATGCAGTACGGCGCGGTCTGCGCGGCGCGCCAGTCGGCAACCCGCTGGCGGATGGCCGGATGGGTGATCGCCTCCAGCGCTTTCAGCTGCGCCGGATCGCCGAATACCACTTCGCGCAGCGCCCGGCGGTTCAGCGTGCCGTCGTCGTTGAGCATCGCGGTGCCGAAGCGTTCGGCGATCGCGGCCAGCGCCGGCGACGGCGGCGCCACCACTTCGCGGGCGACGTCGTCGGCTTCCAGCAGCGGCACGCCGAGCGCGATGAAGGCTTTCGCGACGTGGCTCTTGCCGCTGGCGATGCCGCCAGTCAAACCGATGGTCAGCACGCCCATGTCAGCGCCCGGTGACCATGCCGGACAGCTGATCGCCCCAGATCAGCATCAGCCAGCCGGCACCGGCCAGGTAGGGGCCGAACGGGATCGGCACGTTGCGATCGTGCTTGCGGAACACGATCAGGCTTAAGCCCACCAGCGCGCCGACCAGCGATGACAGAAGCAGCATCAGCGGCAGCGCCGCCGCGCCGAACCAGGCACCGAGTGCGGCCATCAGCTTGAAATCGCCGTAGCCCATGCCGTGCTTGCCGGTCGCGATGCGGAACAGGTGGTAGATCGACCACAGGCTCAGATAGCCGGCGATCGCGCCCCAGATGCTGGCGCTCATGCCGACGAACAGGCCGACCGTGCTGGCGGCCAGACCGATCCACATCAGCGGCAAGGTGAGGTCGTCGGGTAACAGGGTTTCGCGCAGGTCGATCACGGTCAGCGCGATCAGCATCCAGCTGAACAGCAGCGCTGCGGCGAGCTGCAGCGACCAGCCGAAGCGCCAGACGCAGACCGCCGACACCGCCGCGCTGAGCAGCTCGACCAATGGATACTGGATCGAGATTGCGGTCCGGCAGCTGGCGCAGCGGCCGCGCAGCGCCAGCCAGGACAGCACCGGAATGTTCTGCCACGGCCGGATCGCCGCGCCGCAGCCGGGGCAGCAGGACGCGGGGGAGGTCAGCGACAGCTTTCGCTCCGGAGGCGCGTCGGCGGCCTGCAGGTCGAGCAGCTCGCGCGCTTCCGCCTGCCAGCCGGCTTCCAGCATGCGCGGCAGGCGCAGGATCACCACGTTCAGGAAGCTGCCGACCAGCAGGCCGAGCGCGGCGGTGGCGATGCCGAGGAACAGCGGGTCGGCGGCAAGCGCGTCGATCAGGGCGGTCATGCGGCGGGCGGCCAAGGATGGAGGACGCCGATCGTAACCGCTTGGCCGGCGTCGCCGGCACGCTGACAGGATCTGCGGCAGCGGCCTGCGTGTCAGCCGGCGACGCTGCGGTCGAGGCCCGCGCTCCGGCTCGTCGGCCGCCGCACGAAGGTGTCGGGCGGCGCCGAGCGCACCGCGTCCAGGGTCAGCGCGATGTGGCGGGTGATCAGCTGCAGTGCGCGGTCGGTATCGCGGGCGATGGTGGCCTGCATGATCGCCTCGTGTTCGTGATGGACGTTGCGCGGGATCGGCCGGTTCTGCAGCGTGTAGCGGCGGTAGCGCTCGGACTGCTGGTAGAGGATGCCGAGGAAATGCAGCGTCCAGGCGGACGGACAGGCCGCCAGCAGGCTGCGGTGGAAGGCCCGGTTGCGTTCCTCCCATTCGCGCACCGTGTCCAGCGAAGGTTGTTCGTCGAGCTTGTCCTGAGCCCGGCCCAGCCGGTGGAAGCTGGCCATGATCTGGCCTTCCCAGGCGTCGTCGCCATGCAGGATCGACAGCCGCAGCGCCTCGCACTCGAGGTTGATCCGGGTCCGGGTCAGGTCCTCGAAATCGGCCAGCGACAACGCGGCCACGCTGAAGCCGCGCTGGCCCTGCGCCACCACCAGCGTCTCGGCGGCCAGCCGCGCCAGCGCTTCGCGCAAGGTGCCGGCGCCGACCTCGTAGCGATCCTTCAGGTGCTCCACGCGCAGCTTTTCGCCTGGCGCGTAATGGCCGGCCACGATGTCCTGGCGCAGGCGCTGGCAGGCCGCCTCGATCAGCGTGCGCGGCGCGTCATCGGCCGCCGCACCGTCGTGTCCCGACCAGATGATGTCCGGCATGTCGGCCGCCCGCTCCTTTCGCAATGGGAATCCGGCCCCCAGGCCGGCAAACGAATGTTACCGCACGGCAAGACGGGATTCGGAAAAATCTCGAGAAAACATATTGACCTCGATATAAACGGAAAATACGATATTTCCAAGGGCTCGCTGCTTTCGGTGCTGTCGTGCGGAGGCGATCACGCCGCTGCGCTGCCAGCGCTGCCGGAAGCTGCACGCTTGCCATGTCCGTGCGCTGTGCAAGGCGTGCAGATCGACTGTGCATCTGACCAGATGCGATACGGTAGATGTCGTTGCGATACGGATTCCGTATCGCAAAAACGAGTCAAAAGTATTGGAACTGCGGGGGGCGAGACGCCAGTCTTCGCCGACGCAAAAAGGGCCCGACGAGGCTCGCGATTCGGGAGCAAGCGCGCAGGCAGGAAGGGGATCCGGCGGGGTGCCGCCAGCGGTTCTGCGGCATCGGCGAACGGCGATCCGGCCCGTTCGCAGGCCCACCTGCACCGCCACGGCCCTCCAGCCACGCCGCCTGCCGGCGCTCCCGAATGACGCAACAACCAGTGCCGGTCGTCGGTCGCGGTCCGCGACGGACGACCGAAAACCATGATGTGTGGAGGAGCGTGACCGATGACCAGAACCAAGACCGCGCTCAGCGCGGCGACCCTGCTGCTGGGCGCAGCAGGCTGCGTGCAGCCGCCTGATCTGTCGGCGGTCCGCGCCGAACGCGACAAGGCCGTGCAGCGCAGCGACAACTTCCAGGCGGCTGCCGGCAACGGCCAGCAGCTGGTCTCCGCCGGTGGTGGCGGGGTGCTGGTGACTTCGCGCGACGGCGGTCGCCACTGGCAGCGCGAGCAACTGCCGATGCCGGCCTCGGTGGTGGCGATGAGCGCCTGCCCGGATGGCCGCTTCGCGGCGCTCGATTTCTACCGCAAGGTCTGGATCGGCGATACCCAGGCCACGAACTGGACGCCGCGGCCGATCGAGGGCGATTTCAACCCGATCGATATCGATTGCGATCCGAAGAACCGCCTGTGGGTGGTCGGCAGCTATTCGACCGTGCTGATGAGCGCCGATGCCGGCCAGACCTGGAATGCCCAGCCGCCTGGCGAGGACGCGATCCTCACCACCGTGCAGTTCGTCGATGCCGACCACGGTTACATCGCCGGCGAGTTCGGCACCCTGCTGAAAACCGCTGACGGCGGGGCCAGCTGGACCCGGCAGGCCGGCCTGCCGGAGGCGTTCTACCCGTACGCGATGCGCTTCCGTGACGCCAGCACCGGCTGGGTCAGCGGCCTGGCCGGCGCCATCCTGCAGACGGTCGACGGCGGCGCGACCTGGACCGCGCAGGACAACCCGGGCGCGGCACCGGTCTACGCACTGCAGGCCGTGGGCGGCGCGATGTACGGCGTCGGCGGTGGCGGCCGGGTGCTGCGGCTTGACGGCAACCGCTGGACCGCACTCGACGGCACGCCACCGTTCCCGGCCGATCTTGCCGCCGGCGCGGCGCTGGAGCCGCAGGCCCTGCTGGTGGCGGGCGCCGCCGGTGCGCTGCAGGTGGTGGAGCTTGCGCCCCGGGTCGCCGCCGTGACCGGAGGCCAGCCATGAGCCTGCGCGCCCGCGTCACCGCCGCGCTGCAGCGTGGCGAAGGCTGGATCTTTGCTCACCCCGGTGCCGTGCTGATCGGCATCTTCGCGACCACGCTGCTGTTCGCGACCCAGGTGCCGTCGCTCAAGATCCTGACCGACTTCAACGACCTGCTGCCGCAGCATCACCCGTATATCCAGACCTACAACCGCATCAAGGAAAACTTCGGCGGCGCCAACCAGGTGGTGATGGCGATCGAGGTGCCGGCCGATGGCTCGGCCGGGCCGGACATCTTCAACGACAAGACGCTGGCGCTGGTCCACGAGGCCACCCAGGGCATCGACACGCTGCCGAGCATCAACCACAACCTGATCTCCAGCCTCACCCATCGCACGGTGCGCAAGGTGTTCGTGCGCGAGGACGGCGGCTTCGGCTCGCAGCCCTACTACGACGCCCAGAAGCCCGAGCACACGCCCGAACAGCTGGCCCAGCTGCGCAAGGACGTGCTGGCCAATCCGCAGGTCTATGGCCTGCTGGTGTCGCCGGACCGCAAGGCGGCGCTGATCAAGGGGCAGCTCAATGAAGGTGCGATCGACTACGCCGCAACCTTCGCCGAACTGCAGAAGCTGCGTGCCGCCGTGACCCGCGACGGCCACCAGGTCTACATCACCGGCAACCCGGTGCTGACTGGCTACGTCTACACCTACCTGAACCAGATCGTCGGCATCCTGTTCTGGACCTTGGCGCTGCTGGCGACCCTGCTGGTCGTCTATTTCCGGCGCCTTTACGGCATTGCCCTGCCGCTGCTCGGCATCTCGCTGTCGTCGCTGTGGGGGCTCGGCTTCATGGCCTGGCTCGGCTTCAACCTGGAGCCGCTGTCGATGCCGATCCCGTTCCTGATCGCCGCAAGAGCGATGTCGCACGGCGTGCAGCTGGTGGCGCGCTACTACGAGGAACTGGCGGTCACCCACAACGGCAAGCAGGCGGCGCGCAACGCGCTCGATGCCCTGTTCCGTCCCGGGTCGCTGGCGATCATCGTCGACGCCGTCTGCATCGCCGTGATGATGCTCGGCGCCGCACCGTTCAACTGGAAGCTTGGCGTGTCGGCCGGCTTCTGGGCGTTCTCGGTGATCTTCACCGTGCACTTCATGATTCCGCTGGCGCTGACCCTGCTGCCGCAGCCCAAGGACATGGCCAACAAGAACCAGGGCGTGCGTTCGGCGCTTGGCCGCTTCATGGCCGCCACCGGCGGCAAGCCGAGCGGCGCCGTCGCCATCCTCGGCATCACCGCGCTGCTGGTGATCGCCGGCACGCCGCTGGCGCTGACGGTAAAGATCGGCGAATCCGAACCCGGCTCGCCGATCCTGCATCGCGATCACGACTACAACCGCTCGACGACCGCCGTGAACCAGCTGTTCCCCGGTTCCGAGGAACTGCACATCATCGCCCGCACCACCGAGCCGGGCGGCCTCAAGCGGCCCGAGGTCATGCAGGCGATCGAGCGCTTCCAGCAGCTGATGCTGCAAGACCCGTCGCTGGGCGGCGTCAAGGCGATTCCGGCGGTGGTGCGTCAGGTCAACCGGCTGACCCACAACGACGATCCGCGCTGGGCACAGCTGCCGGACACCGCTGGCGAGATCGGCGGCCTGATGTTCGCGTACCTCGCCTCGAGCCCGATTCCCGGCGCGCTCAAGGAGTTCGTCAATGCCGACGAAACGGAGGCCGATCTGGTGTTCTTCTACAAGGACCACCAGGCCGACACCATCACCCGCGCGCTGGCGCTGGCGCAGGAATCGGCGCTGATCGCGTCGGCCGGCGTCGCCGATCTGGTGTTCGAGCCGGGCGGCGGCATCGTCGGCGTGTCGGCTGCCGCCAACGAGGCGCTGCACAGCGATCACATGATCATGGTGCCGCTGGTGATGGTCGCCGCCTTCGTGCTGGTGATGCTCTATTACCAGTCGCTGCACGCCGGCTGGCTGATGGTGCTGCCGATGCTGTTCGCCACCATCATGACCTACGCCTACATGGGCTGGGCGGGCATCGGCGTCAGCGTCAACACGGTGCCGGTGATCATGGTCGGCGTCGGGGTCGGCATCGACTACGCGGTCTATTTCATGGACCGCATCCGCGAGGAAATGGAGCAGCTCGGCGATATCCGCAAGGCGGCGATCAACGCGGTCGCCACCACCGGCTACGCGGTGAGCTTCACCGCAGTGACGCTGATCGCCGGCGTCGTGCTGTGGATCTTCATGTCCGACCTGCGCTTCCAGAGCGACGCCGCCGTCCTGCTCAGCTTCATGCTGATCGTCAACGCCGTGGCCGCGATGCTGATCGTGCCGGCCTGGTGTGTCGCGTTCCGGCCGCGCTTCGTGGTCGGCGCCCCGGAAGGCGCGGTCGGCCGGGCGGTGCCGGCAAGCCACTGAATCTGTCGTGCAGCAAGAGGCGGGCAGTGCGAGTCCCGCTGGCGGTCCCCACTAGAAATCAAGAAGAGGAGTCCACGATGAACAACAGAGACGGCCGCCGTCCGGCGGCTGCAATGGCTAGGGCGGTGGCGCTGGGGTTGGCGCTGCTGGCACCGGTCAAGGCCATTCAGGCCCAGGACGGCTGGAAAGCCGACGTGTTCTACGAGAACGACAGCCGCTATCGATTCCAGGACGCCACCGGCGGCACGGTTGGCCTGTCGAAGTTTCGCAACACGCTGCAGGCCGAAATCAGCGGCAGCGTCGCTGGTTGGCAGGTCAACAGCACGCTGCGCGGCACCTGGGACGGCGTCTACCTGATGAACGAGGACCAGTACGGCAGCCGCGCCGGCGGCCCGATCACCCTCAACTCGGTCGGCGGTCCGCCGCCGCTGCCGCACGGTGGCGGCGCGGTCAACGCGGCGGTCGTCGCCGGCGTGTTCGGCCTGCCCAACAACGCCTTCGGCTTCAACTCCACGGACCCCAATGCACCCGGCTACAACCCCAACCAGGGGTTGCGGGTGCTCGGTGACCGCTGGCATCCGGTCGGCGCCGGCGTCGCTTTCGGCGTGCCGGTGCGCCCCTGTTCGGAAGACCGCCGCGGCTGCGTCAACTTCGGCGGCTACGGCAACCTCGGCAGCGGCGACCTGGCCTGGTCCGACTTCAATCGCCGGCTCGATGCGCTGCGCGAATTCACCGTGTCCAACACGCTGCCGCTGGCCGGCGACGATCAGCTGTTCGTCAAGATCGGCCGCCAGCAGGTGGTCTGGGGCCGCACCGATCTGTTCCGCGTGCTCGACGTCATCAACCCGGTCGACTACTCGCGTAACAACATCTACGACGAGCTTGAGGACATCCGCTTCCCGATGTGGATCGCCACCGCCGAATGGCGGATGGGCGCGACCTCGTTCCTGCAGGACTCCAACCTGCAGCTGGTCTGGAACTTCGACAAGTTCCGGCCCAACAACCTCGGCCAGTGCGGCACCGCCAACACCATCCTCGACGCCGGCTGCCTGTTCCGCGGCCTGAAGAACCTCTGGGACAACGGCGGCACGGTGGCGAACTTCGCCAACGTCGGCCCTGGCGTGTTCCTGTCGACCGATTTCGGCCCGGGCCAGATCGGTATCCGCGATGTCGAACTGCCGAAGCACTCGCTGGCCAACACCCAGATCGGCGCCAAGTTCGAAGGCATCACCGCCGGTGGCCTGAGCTTCTCGCTGAACGCGCTGCACTACCGTTCGCAGCTGCCGAGCCTGCAGGGCGGCCGCGCTGCGACCAACTCGTTCACCGGTGGCCCCTGCAACAACGGCAACGACCGCTGCCCGTACCTGATCGCCTTCGACATGGTGTTCCCACGCGTCAACCTGATCGGCGGCTCGGCGGACTTCGAGCTGCAGGACCTGAAGGCAGCGGTGAGAGTCGAAGCGGCGCTGACCGATGGCGAGCAGTTCGCCAACACGCTGAAGCCGGAGCTGTATTCGGAGAACAACGTGTTCCGCTCGGTGGTCGGCATCGACCGTCCGACCTTCATCCCGTTCATCAACCCGAACCGGACGACGCTGATCTCCGCGCAGATCTTCTACCAGCACATCTTCGATCACCAGCGCAAGCGCGATTCGCTGGGCACCGCCGGCATGGCCGACTGGGAAGACAACGTCATCGGCACGCTGCTGATCAAGGCCTTCCTGGTCAACGACCGGGTCAGCCCGCAGGTGGTCACCGCCTATGACGTCGCTGCCCGCGCCGGCGTCACCGCGCCGTCGGTGGACTGGATCGTCAACGACCAGGTGAAGCTGACCATCGGCGCCAACATCAAGTGGGTGACCGGCGATCTCGACCGCTACGAAGTCGACGACTGCCGCAGCTGCAACCCGTTTGCTCCGTTCACTGCGCCGTTCGGCGATGCCGATCCGATGACCGCGTTCTCGCGCGGCCTGTCCGGCCTGGAGCCGCTCGGCCGCTTCCGCGCCGGTCCGATCGGCGCCGCGCGCAAGGAAGACGAGATCTTCGCGACGCTGCGCTACGCGTTCTGATTGCCCACCCATTTCCCGAGGAACCTGACATGACGCACCGCACCCCGTTTGCCCGCGCACTGGCGCTGGGCCTGATGCTGGCCGCCGGCAGCGCCGCTGCCGCAACCGACATCGACGCCGCCTTCAATCCCTACAAGGCCGGCGTGCCGTCGTTCCCCGGCCTGTCGGCCGGCACCGTCGTCAACAAGGACAACGTCGAGCAGTTCAAGGACGCGCTCGATGCCGCGATGTACATGCTGATCAAGAACGGCTGGACCGAGATCAAGGTCGGGCCGACGACCTCCTTCGACGTCGACAAGCACTACGTCGAGGCCACCCGCGCCAACGCCGGCAAGGCGGCGCTCGGCGGCAAGAACGGCGAGATCACCGGCTTCATCGCCGGCCGGCCGTTCCCGGAAGAGCCGTCGACCAGCGACCCGCGCGCCGGCGAGAAGATCGCCTGGAACTACAAGTACGGCGTCAACTGGGGCGACGGCGCGGCGATCTCGCCGTTCTACTGGAAGTACCGGAATCTCAATTCCGGGCAGGTCGAGCGCACGCTGAAGTTCAACTTCGGCTTCCTGAACTTCAAGCATCGCGTGCAGCACGAGCCGCTGCCGGAAGTGACGCCGAATCCGTCGGAATTCTTCCGTGGCATCTACCTGAAGGTGCTGGCGCCGCAGGATCTGAAGGACACGCAGCTGCTGATCCAGCGCTACGAGAACGACCTGAAGTTCGACGACGCCTATCTGTACCTCGGCTTCCAGCGCCGCGTGCGCCGCCTGGCTACCGGCCAGACCACCGATGCCTTCCTCGGCGCCGATCTGATGATCGAGGACTTCGAGGGTTACAACGGCCGCGTGTCCGACATGAACTGGAAGTACATCGGCACCAAGAACGTGCTGATGCCGTTCTACAACCACAACGATCTGACGCTAAGGATTCTCTGATTAACCCCCCTTGTTTGGTAAAATTTGGATATCGGAAACAGCAAGGGAATCAACGCCATGAA
>NZ_JBIMKV010000006.1:0-214747 GCF_051860985.1 Nevskia sp.
TCCAGCACCGGCGAGCGCCGCAGCTTGTACAACAGGTCCGTCCCGATGTTCCCGGGGCCGATGATCGCGCAGCGGATCTTGTTGCTCATGTCGTGCAGGGGTTCCGGAAGCGCCGCGCCAACGGCTGGCAGTGACGGCGGCGCTTGGCGCGGCGGCACTGTCGACACCGCGTTGCAGGCGGGGCTCGTGTTGAATGGGAAGGTACCGTACTATCTCGTTCGCACACTTTCAACATTCCGGCTGAACGGCTTGTAAGTTGCAAAACCAACCTCTTGATCGGTCAAAGAATGAATGTTCCCGACACGGCGGCCTGCCCGCCGAAAGCCAGCGAAAGCCAGCAGCGCCAGCTGCGCCAGGCCGCCCGCGCACTGGCCCGCAGCGGCCTGGTGCACGCCTACGGCCACTGCAGCCTGCGGCTGGATGACGCGCATTTCTTGGTCTGCGCCGCGAAGCCGATGGGCACCCTGCTGCCGAGCGACGCCGGCACCGTGGTGCGCACCACCGGGCCGTTGCCGGACGGCGTGCTCGGCGAGGTGCGCATCCACCAGCAGGTCTATGCGCGGCGGCAGGACGTCGGCGCGATCTGCCGGATCATGCCGCCGCAGACCGGTCTGCTGGCGCTGCTGAAGCGCACGCCACTAGCGCGCCACGGCTTCGGCGCCTACTTCGCGAAACCGGATGGCAGCGGCCCGGTGCTCTGGGACGATCCCCGGCTGCTGCGTGACGATGCCGCCGCCGCCCGGCTGGCGGAAACGCTCGGCGCCGGCAATGCCCTGGTGATGCGCGCCAACGGCGCGGTGGTGGTCGGCGCCAGCCTGATCGAGGCGGTGTCGCTGTCGTGGTTCCTGGAAGAGGCGGCGAGAGTCGAGACCGGGCTGATGGCGCTCGGCCAGGACGGCGACCACACGCGGCTCAGCGCCGAAGAGACCGTGGCCCGCCAGGTGGTGGCCGGACGCGTCTACGAGCGCATGTGGGAACACTTGACGTTCGCCGATCCGGAACCGCTGGACCCGGTATGACGGCCGCCTGCGGGTTCGCCCCAGACTTGTTGCCGGGGCGGGCCTTGATGACAGTGGTCACGCTGCTACCAGTGCCCGCGGATGCGTACAGAACGGGCTCGCCACCGCCTTACGGGAAAGGACACACACCATGACGCTGACCCAGATTGCCTTCCTGCTGTTCGCCGCCATTGCCGCCGGTGGCCTGACCATGGCCGCGATCATCACCTTCGGCAAATCGCCGCCGGCGTTCATGGGCGTCGGTCACGGGCTCGGCGGGCTCGCCGCCTGCGCCACGCTGTTCGTGGCCAACCTGCAGGGCGGCGACGCCACGCCGGAGGCTGCCTGGTGGGCGCTGGTCGTGTTCACCAGCGGCCTGGCCGGCGGCCTGCTGCTGTTCCGCGTGCTGTTCAAGGGCGCCACGCCGCTGCTGCTGATCGCCGGCCACGGCAGTGTGGCGGCGCTGGGCCTGTACCTGCTGTACCCGGTGACCGGCCTCTGAAACCGCAGCCGGGCGCGGTCGCCCGGCTTCAGTCGGCCAAGTCGGCCAAGTCGGCCCAATCGGCCGCGTCTGCCTAGTCGGCCAGATCGGCCAGCGGGTGCGCCGCCCAGTCCGGCGCCTCGAAATAGGCGGTGATCGCGGCCGCATCGATCGCCGCCAAGGTGGCTGGCGACCAGGCCGGCGCATGGTCCTTGTCGACCAGCAACGCGCGCACGCCTTCCGGGAAATCCGGGTTGGCGCAGCAGTGCAGGGCGATGCACAGCTCCAGCCGGAACACCTCGGCCAGCGACAGGCCGGCGGCGCGCTGGCGCACGGCCCAGACCAGCGCCGCCGTGGTCGGCGAGCCGGCGCGCAGGCTCGCGGCGGCCTTCTGCAGCCAGGGATCGTCGCTGCGATGGCCGGTAATCGCCGCCACCACCTCGGCCAACGAATCGCCGGCGCACAGCGCCTCGATGGTCGCGGCATGGTTGGCCAGCTTCGACGGCGGCAGCAGGCCGGCGGCGGCCGCTTCGAAACCCGCCAGCGCCGCGCTCAGCGCCGCGCGGTCGGCAACGGCATCGCCGGACCAGTCGATCGCCGCCAGGCGGGCGAACACCGCGTCGCGATCCGCCTGCCGCAGGCCGTGATCGGCGAGGCCGGCGGCCAGCAGGTCGGCACCGTTCAGCAAGGCGCCGGTCAGCGCCGCGAACAGCCCGGCACGATCACCGAGCTTCGGCAGGAACCAGCTGCCGCCGACATCCGGGAACAGGCCGATGGTGATTTCCGGCATCGCCGCGCGCGTGGTGTCGGTCACCACCCGGTGGCTGGCGCCGACGAACAGGCCCATGCCGCCGCCCATGACGATGCCGCCACCCCAGCACAGCAGCGGCTTCGGGTAGCGGTGGATGCGGTGATCGAGGCGGTATTCCTCGGTGAAGAAGGCCAGCGCCGCCGGGCTCGGGAACACGCCGGCGTCAGCGGCCACGGCGCGCGCCAGTGTCTTGACGTCACCGCCGGCGCTGAACGCCTTGTCGCCGGCGCCGTGCAGCACCACGCAGGCGATCGCCGGATCGGCGGCCCAGTCGCGCAGGCGGGCATCGAGCAGGCGGATGATCGGCAGGCCGATCGCATGCAGCGTCTTTTCGCTGTTCAGCGTGGCGATGCCGATCCGCCGGCCGTTGGCAGCCTCGACGACGCGGAACAGGACGGGATCGGCAGCGGCAAGCTCAGCAGCGGAATCGGCCATCGAAGGACAGGCTCGGCAAGGATCGGGCGGGCGCGCATTGTCGCCGACCCGTCACCCGCCGCGCAGCGCTCAGGCCGCCTTGCGCTCCGGTTCCGGGCGGCGCCGGCGATGCGCGCGCTGGGCACGCTGCAACGCCACGAATTCGAGCACGCCGAGCATCACCATGCCGCCGAGCACGACACCCGGGTGATGAGCCAGCCTTCTTGCGATGCGATCCATGGGCGATCCTCCTGGCGCGGCCGTCCGCCGGAGCGAAACGGGCGCGGAACTTGTATCGGCCGGAAGACTATTCCCGGTGGATGACAATGGTGTTGCCAAATGATGACCACGCCCTGCAACGCCACCGTCACCGCGCCGGACACGCTCATCAGACCGACACATGGCCGCCGTATCGTCGACACCTCCCCGTCGATCGATCCGCTTACCGCCACCGTGCTGCCGCAGCTCACTGCCTTGCTCGAACTGGTCGACGAAGGCGCGCCCCATCTCCAGTCCCGCGTGCTCTGCGACGTGCAGGCCGGGCCGCATCGCTTCCCGGTCCACGCGCTGACGCTCGGCAATCCGTCGCCGGAGGTACCGGCGGTGGGCTTCTTCGGCGGCGTGCACGGGCTGGAGCGGGTCGGCGCCGAAGTGGTGCTGGCCTGGCTGCGCCATCTGGTCAAGCGGCTGGCCTGGGATGACAGCCTGCACGAGCAGCTGCGCCAGGTGCGGCTGGTGTTCATGCCGCTGGTCAACCCCGGCGGCTTCTGGCTCGGCACCCGGGCCAACCCGAACGGCGTCGACCTGATGCGCAACGCGCCGGTCGAGGCGCGCGAGAAGGTGCCGTTCCTGATCGGTGGCCAGCGCATCTCCCGGGGCATGCCCTGGTATCGCGGCGCCGAAGGCACGCCGATGGAAGCCGAAGCGCAGGCGCTGTGCCGCTTCGTCGAGGACGAACTGCTGGGCCGGCGCTTCAGCATCGCGGTCGACTGCCATTCCGGCTTCGGCACCGACGACCGCATCTGGTTTCCATACGCCCACACCACGCGGCCGATCCACCATCTGCCGGAGATCCACGCGCTGCATGCGATCTTCGAGCAGAGCCACGCCCATCATCCTTACGTGTTCGAGCCGCAGAGCGTGCAGTACCTGACCCACGGCGACATCTGGGATCACCTGTACCTGCGCGCGCGCGGCCAGCCGGGCGACCGGGTGTTCCTGCCGCTGACCCTGGAAATGGGCTCGTGGATCTGGATCAAGAAGAACCCGAAGCAGCTGTTCTCGCGGCTGGGCATCTTCAATCCGCTGATCCATCACCGGGTCAACCGGGTGATGCGCCGGCACATCGCGCTGCTCGATTTCCTGACCCGCGCCGCCAGCGGCTGCACGCGCTGGCTGCCCGCCAGCGCCGCCGCCCGCGAGCAGCACCGGCGCACTGCGCTGTCGCGCTGGTACCGGCATCTGCCGGCATGAGCGCGCCGGCCCCGACGCCGCTGCCCGGCACCTGGGTGCTGCTGCGCGGCCTGATGCGCGACAGCCGTCACTGGGGCGGATTCCCGCAGCAGTTCCAGGCGCGCTTCCCGGATGCCCGCATCGAAACGGTCGACTTTCCGGGCAACGGCCTGCTGCATGACGACGAAAGCCCAGCCAGCGTGCCGTCGATGGCCGAGCACGCGCGCCGCGAGCTGCAGCGCCGCGGCCGCCCGCCGCCGTACGGCCTGCTGGCGATGTCGCTCGGCGCGATGGCCGCCACCGCCTGGGCCGAGCGGCATCCACAGGACATCGCCGCCGCCGTGCTGATCAACACCAGCCTGCGGCCCTTCAGCCCGCCGCACTGGCGGCTGCGGCCGGCAGTGTGGCCGGCACTGCTCAGGATGCTGCTGCGGCCACCGGCGGATCGCGAGATCGAGCGGCGCATCCTGCAGCTGACCAGCCGCCGCGCGCCGGAAGCGGTGCTCGACGACTGGACCGCCTGGCGGCAGCGCCATCCGGTGACGGCCGCGAACGCGCTGCGCCAGCTGGCCGCCGCCGCCCGCTACCGGGCGCCGAAGCAGGCCCCGCCGGTGCCGCTGCTGATCGTCAACGGCGCGGCCGACGAACTGGTCGATCCACGCTGCTCGGCGCGGCTGGCGGCGGCCTGGCAGCGGCCGCTCGCGGTGCATCCGGACGCTGGCCACGACCTGCCGCTGGACGCCGGCGACTGGCTGGCCGATACCGTCCGCGACTGGCTGATCGGCCGCTGACCCGTCGCTGAGCCGGCCGGCTCAGCCGTTGCCGGGGCGCTGCGGCAGCACCTTACGCACCACGTCGATGAACGCCCGGAGCAGGGCCGAATCGTCCTCGGCGCGGCGGATCATGCACAGGTCGATCAGCGCCTCGTTGCGCTCCAGCGGCCGGTAGACGATGCCCGGCAGGCGCAGGTTCAGCGCCGAGTCGCTGACCATGGTCAGCCCGAAGCCGGACGACACCAGCGCGATCGCGGTGACCACGTCGTCGACTTCCTGCACCACCTGCGCCGTCAGGTGGCGGCGGTGGAACAGGCCCAGCACCTGGTCGATGAAGCTCGGCCGGGGCGTGCGCGGGTAGACCACCAGCGGCTCGCCGGACAGGTCGGCGATGGTCAGCTGCGCGCGCGAGACCAGACGATGGCCGGCCGGCAGCGCCACGTTCAGCGCTTCGGCCAGCACCACGTCCCAGACCAGATCCGGTTCCTCGACGAAGAAGCGGTTGAAGCCCACCGTCAGCCGCCGCTCGCGCAGCGCCTTGATCTGCCCGGCCCGGTCGAGGTTGTGCAGCACCACCTCGACCTTCGGATAGGCGCTGCGAAATGCCTGGATGACGCGCGGAATGGCATCGAACACGGCCGAGCCGTAGACGCCGACATCAAGCCGGCCCAGCTGCCCCTGCGCCGCCATCTGGGTGCGATCGATCGCCAGATCGGCCAGCGCCAGCAGGTTGCGCGCCTCTTCGAGGAAGACGACGCCGGCGGCGGTCAGCTCTACGCCGCGCGGCTGCCGTTCCAGCAGCACCAGCCCGAGCAGTTCTTCCAGCTGCTGCACCTGGCGGGTCAGCGGCGGCTGCGAGACATGCAGCTGCTGCGCGGCCGCGCGGAAGCTGCGCGCCTCGGCCACCGCCGTGAAGTAGCGCAGGTGGCGGAACTCGATGGCGCCCAGACGGCTGGTCAAAGCTGTTCTCCCATGCATGAATTACCCGCTTGACGATACTGATCCGGTATCGCAGCCGCAATTCAAAAGTAATGGACCCTGTGGGTAGGCGCGCCTACCTTTGCCTTCCGACGGACTCCGCAGAGAGCCGCGCCAAATGGGCCAGGAGCGAGACCAGCCGATGCCGCATCGCATCACCATCGAAGGCAGCGCGCAGGCGTTCAGCAGCCAGGCCGGCCAGTCGGCGCTGGATGCCATGGTCGGCCGGCCATCGGCGCTGGAGGTCGGCTGCCGCAGCGGCGGCTGTGGCGTCTGCCGCGTCGAGGTGCTGCACGGCGACTACCACTGCGGCGACATGAGCGCCGAGCAGATCAGCCCGGAATGCCGGGCGGCCGGCATCGCGCTGGCCTGCCGGCTGTATCCCGGCAGCGATCTGCACCTGCGCCCGCTGGGCCGGCGCCCGCGCGGCGGCTGCACACCCCCTTCCGACATCGCCGATCTGCTGAGCAGCCTGACCCGGCTGGCCCGCTGCACCGATCGGCCCGCTGCCCCTGGAGCCTGAACACCGTGACTGCCCCCGTTTCCGTTGCCCGCGCCGTGATCCATCACGACGCCGCCCTGCGGGCTGCCGCCGCTGCCGTGGCGAAAGCCGAAGCGCTCGGCATCCAGGTCTGCGTCGCCGTGGTCGACAGCAATGCCCGGCTGGTGGCCTATCTGCGGATGCCGAACGCCTTCCTGATCTCCGACACCGTCAGCGTCGCCAAGGCCGCCAGCGTGGCGTCCACCGCCGGCCTGCCGGCCGATGTGCTGGAAGGCGCGCTGACCGGCGAAGGCCCCTGGGTGCGCGAAGGCCTGCTCAAGCTGCCCGGCTTCACGCTGATCCGCGGCGCGCTGCCGCTGCGAGACGGCGAGGTGCTGATCGGCGCGGTCGGCGTGTCCGGCGGCGCCGAGGCGCAGGACGTGCTGTGCGCCGAAGCGGCCGTCGCCGCGCTTGCCCGCTGACCCTCCCCATTCCTCACCCGACTGCGAATCCACTCATGGCCAACGATCCCTCCGCCGCCGGCCCCGTGCCGGCCGCCGCCACCGCCGCCAAGGAATTCAAGCACTTCATCAACGGCCAGTTCGTCGGCAGCCAGAGCGGCAAGACCTTCGACAAGCGTTCGCCGGCCGACAACCACCTGATCGGCGTCGTCCACGAGGGCGGCCAGGCCGAGATCGATGCCGCCGTCGCCGCCGGCCGCGCCGCGATGGAAGGCCCCTGGGGCCGGATGAGCATCGACGAGCGCGCCGCGCTGCTGCACAAGGTCGCCGACGAGATCACTCGCCGCTTCGGCGATTTCGTGGCCGCCGAGATGGCCGACACCGGCCAGCCGAAATCGATGATGGAGCACGCCTTCATTCCGCGCGGCGCGGCCAACTTCAAGATCTTTGCCGACGTGGTCAAGAACGTCGCCACCGAATCGTTCATGACGCCGACGCCGGACGGCGCCGGTGCGCTGAACTACGCGATCCGGGTGCCGAAGGGCGTGATCGGCGTGATCTGCCCGTGGAATGCGCCGCTGCTGCTGATGACCTGGAAGGTCGGCCCAGCGCTGGCCTGCGGCAACACGGTGATCGTCAAGCCGTCCGAGGAAACCCCGGGCACCGCCACCCTGCTTGGCGAGGTGATGAACGCGGTCGGCGTGCCGCCCGGCGTCTACAACGTCGTGCACGGTCTCGGCCCGAATTCGGCCGGCGAGTTCCTCACCAAGCACGATGGCGTGGCCGCGATCACCTTCACCGGTGAAACGCGCACCGGTGCCGCGATCCAGAAAGCCGCTGCCGACGGCATCCGCGATGTGTCGTTCGAACTGGGCGGCAAGAACGCCGCCGTGGTGTTCGCCGACTGCGATCTCGATGCCGCCATCGAAGGCACGATGCGCTCGGTGTTCCTGAACTGCGGCCAGGTCTGTCTCGGCACCGAACGCGTCTATGTCGAGCGGCCGCTCTACGAGAAGTTCGTCGCCACCTTGAAGGCCAAGGCCGAAGCACTGAAGCCGGGGCCGTCGGACGCGCCGGGCGTCAACTTCGGGCCGCTGATCTCCAAGGAGCATCAGGCCAAGGTGCTGAGCTACTACGCGAAGGCCAAGGCCGAGGGCGCGACCATCGTCACCGGTGGCGGCGTGCCGGAGATGCCGGGCGCGCTGAGCCAGGGTTCCTGGGTGCAGCCGACGATCTGGACCGATCTGCCGGAAACCGCCAGCGTGGTCCGCGAGGAAATCTTCGGGCCCTGCTGCCACATCAGCCCGTTCGATAGCGAGGCCGAAGTGATCGCCAAGGCCAATGACACGAAGTACGGCCTGTCGACCGCGATCTGGACCCGCGACCTGCAGCGCGCCCACCGGGTCGCCGCCAAGATCGAGGTCGGCATCACCTGGGTCAACAGCTGGTTCCTGCGCGATCTGCGCACACCGTTCGGCGGCAGCAAGCAGAGCGGCATCGGCCGCGAAGGCGGCGTGCATTCGCTGGAGTTCTACACCGAGCTGCGCAACATCTGCGTGAAGCTCTGAACCGGGGATGACGACGATGATGGACGGCAAGACCGGCTTCACCGCAGCCCAGATCGAGCACTACGGCGACGAGCTTTACAACGCCTGGCGCACGCGGACCACCGTGGCACCGCTGCTGGCGCGCGAGCCGCTGATCACCATCGACGATGCCTACCGCATCCAGGAACGCTTCATCGCCCGGCGAGTGGCGGCCGGTGAGCGCATCGTCGGCAAGAAGATCGGCGTCACCTCCAGGGCCGTGCAGGAGCTGATCGGCGTCGATCGCCCGGACTTCGGCCAGCTGACCTCGGGCATGGCCTTTGATGAAGGCCAGGACGTGCCGCTGGCCGGGCTGATCCAGCCGAAGGCCGAGGCCGAGGTCGCCTTCGTGCTGAAGCGCGATCTGAACGGCCCCGGCATCACCGCCACCGACGTGATCCGCGCCACCGATTACGTGGTGCCCTGCTTCGAGATCGTCGACAGCCGGATCACCGACTGGAAGATCCGCATCCAGGACACCGTCGCCGACAACGCCTCCTGCGGCGTCTACCTGCTCGGCCACGCGAAGAAGAAGGTCACCGACCTCGATCTGAATCTGGCCGGCATGGTGCTGGAGCGCAACGGCGAGCTGTTCTCCACCGCCGCCGGCGCCGCCGTGCAGGGCGGGCCGGTCAATGCGGTCGTGTGGCTGGCCAACACGCTCGGCGCACTGGGCATTCCGTTCAAGGCCGGTGAAGTGATTCTGTCCGGCTCGCAGTCGACGCTGATTCCGGTCGTGCCCGGCGAGCAGCTGCGCTGCACCGTGGGCGGCCTCGGCGCCTGCACGATCAATTTCGTCTAGACCGCTTCATCTGAACGATCGAATGACCATGCTCGACACTTCCATCATCCAGAAGCTGACCGACCGCGTGCTGCACGCCCAGGACAGCGCCACCACGATGACCAAGCTCACCGACGAATACCCGTCGATGAGCATCGCCGACGGCTACGCCGTGCAGGACGAACTTCGCCGCCGCTGGATCGCCCGTGGCGACCGCTGCGTGGGACTCAAGGCCGGCCTGACCTCGAAGGCCAAGATGCTGCAGATGGGTGTGGACGTGCCGAGCTTCGGCATCCTGATGGCGAGCTTCGCGCGGCCCGAGAACAGCGCCATCGACACCCGGGAGCTGGTACATCCGCGAGTCGAGGCCGAGATCGCCTTCGTGATGAAGGACGAACTGAAAGGCGAGGTCACCATCGAGCAGGTGATCGCCGCCACCGACTACATCATCCCGGCGGTCGAGGTCATCGACTCCCGCTACGAGAAGTTCAAATTCGATCTGGCCAGCGTCATTGCCGACAACGGCTCGTCGGCCCGCTTCGTCGCCGGCGGCCGGCCGCGCGATCCCCGCGAGATGGACCTGCGCACGATCGGCGTGGTCATCGAGAAGAACGGCGAGATCATGGCGCTCGGCGCCAGCGCCGCCGTGCTGAACCATCCGGCCAAGGCCATCGTGATGCTGGTGAAGCATCTCGCCGATCGCGGCGAACTGCTGCCGGCGGGCAGCTATGTGATGACCGGCGGCATTACCGAAGCGATTCCGGTGACCGCTGGCGACAGCATCACCGCCCGCTTCCAGGACATGGGGAGTGTCAGCTTCCGTTTCATCTGATTCACATCGATCACCGCCGAGCGGCCACAGAGCCGCCGGCACTCTTGAGGAGGAGGATGCGATGTTTGTGAAGAATGCTTGGTACAACGCCGGCTGGGATTACCACTTCACCCAGAGCCAGCAGAACGGTCTGAAGCAGGGCAAGGGCGCGCTGGTGGCCCGCAAGATCGCCGGCGAACGGGTGGTGCTGTATCGCCGGCCGACCGGCCAGATCGTGGCGCTGGAAGATCGCTGCGTGCACCGGCAGGCGGCACTGTCGCTGGGCGTCAAGGAAGGCGACAACATCCGCTGCATGTATCACGGCCTGCGCTTCGGTCCGGACGGCAAGTGCAACGAGATTCCCGGCCAGGATCACATTCCGCCGAAAGCCTGCGTGCGCAGCTTCCCGGTGGTGGAGCGCGACAACTGGGTCTGGGTCTGGATGGGCGATCCGGCGAAGGCCGATGAGGCGCTGATTCCGCATGCGGTCGGGCCGAGCCATCCGGACTGGAACGTCAAGACCTCGCAGATGCAGGTCGCCGCCGACTACCGGCTGGAGATCGCCAACCTCGCCGACCTTACCCATCTGGCCTGGGTGCATCAGGGCACGCTCGGCTCCGACGATGCCGAGACGCGCGCCAAGTACACGCGCATCAAGCCGACGTTCACCGCGACATCGCATTCGCTGCGCACCGAGTACTTCGTGCGCAACGTGCCGATCAGCCGCTTCCTGGCCCATCTGTTCCCGCCGGAAACGCGCTTCGACCTGTGGTTCGACATCACCCACACGGTGCCCTGCACCTGGGTGCTGCACTTCCGCGTGTTCATCGCCGACGGCAAGGCCGAAGGCCAGCCGACCGGCCCGCTGGTGGCCGACACCTGGACCTCGCAGGCGGTGACGCCGAACGATGCCGACACGGTCGACTACTACTACTCCTGGGGCGCAGCGAAGCACTGCGAGTTCCCGGGCCTGTCGGAACTGCTGCGCGACAACCTCGACGACGCCTTCACCGAGGATCGCCACGTGCTCGAAGCCCAGCACGTCCGCGTTCGCGAGAAGCCGGATTTCCAGACCATCTCGATCATTCACGACAACGGGCCCTCGCGGATGCTGCGCATCCTCGATGCCCTGCTGGCGGCGGAGGCAACGGCGGCGACACGCCCGTTGACGGTCGCCGAGACCGAAACGGCCTAAAGGCCGCGCCGTTGCCGATCCCGAAGCTGATCCCGATACAGGAGCCCGCCCGATGAACTTTCTCCGCAACGCCTGGTATGTCGCCGCGATGTCGACCGAAGTCGACCCGACCGCGCTGTTCCACCGCAAGATCCTCAACACCTCGGTGCTGATCTACCGCAAGGCCGACGGCACCCCGGTAGCCATGCACGACCGCTGCCCGCACCGATTCGCGCCGCTGCATCTGGGCAAGCGCGTCGGCGACGAGGTGACCTGCGTCTATCACGGCCTGCGCTTCGACTGCGCCGGCCAGTGCACGCTGAATCCGCACGGCGGCGGCGCCACGCCGGCCAACGCGCGGGTGCGCAGCTTCCCGCTGCTGGAACGCCACGGCTTCATCTGGATCTGGATGGGCGATGCGCCGGCCGATCCGGCGAAGCTGCCCGATTTCAGCCCGCTGGACGACGGCCATCCGAACGCCTTCGCCGCGACCTACATGCACCTGAAGGCGAACTACGAGCTGATCATCGACAACGTGATGGACCTGAGCCACATCGACTATGTCCATGGCGAGATCATCACCACGCGCGGCCAGCTGTCGCCGCTGACGCCGAAGCTCACCGAGACGCCGACCACGGTCGCGTCGCGCTCGGAGTGGAGCCAGCAGCCGGCGCTGATGATCTTCGCGCCGTTCCTGCCCGATCCGAAGGCCAGCGCCCGGCACTTCTTCGAGATCACCTGGACCGCGCCGGCCAACATCCAGCTGTCCGTCGGCGCCACGCAGGACCCGAACGCCCGGCTTGATCTCGTCGACAGCACCGGCCAGTACGACCTGCATACCTGCACGCCGGAAACGCTCGACACCACGCACTACTTCTTCGCCACCCGCCGCAACCACCTGGTCGAAGACGCCGACTACAACCTCGCCAAGATCCAGGCGATGCACGGCGCCTTCGAGAACGAGGACGGTCCGGTGATCGAGGCCGTGCACGCCGAGATGGGCAGCGACGATTTCTTCGGCCTGCACCCGGTGCTGATCTGCAACGACACTGGCCCGGTCAAGGTCCGCCGGCTGCTGCGCCGGATGGTCGACGCCGAACAGCAGCAGGCCGCCACCACCCCCACCACCGGCGGCCGACGCCAGTACGCGCCTGCGGCGCCGACCCCCGGGAAAGTCTGAACGCCGTACCACTGCAAGAGATAACCATGCCGATCATCCAGTTCAACCTGCTCGAAGGCCGCACCGTCGAGCAGAAGCGCGCGCTCGCCAGGCGCGTCACCGAGACCGTCGTCGATGTCCTCGGCGTCAAGCCCGAGAACGTCCGCATCCTGATCCACGAGATGGGCGGCTACGACTTCTCGGTGGCGGGCGTCTGCGCGGCGGAGAACGGCAAGCTGCCGGCTGCCGCGGCGACGCCGGCCGTCAAGGCAGGCGCCAACGGAGCCCACGCATGAGCACCCCGCAACGCAAGATCCGCTGTGCGCTGATCGGCTCCGGCAACATCGGCACCGACCTGATCTACAAGATCCAGCGCTCGCCGCTGCTGGAACCGGCGTGGATGGTCGGCATCGACGCCGCCTCCGAAGGGCTGGCCAAGGCGCGCGACATGGGCCTGAAGACGACCCACGAAGGTGTCGACGGCCTGCTGCCGCATGTGCTGGCCGACAACATCCAGATCGCCTTCGATGCCACCAGCGCCTATGTCCACAAGGCCAACTCGGACAAGCTGACGGCACTCGGCGTGATGATGATCGACCTCACGCCGGCAGCCATCGGCCCGCTGTGCGTGCCGCCGGTGAACCTGGTCGAGCACGCCACGCGCGGCGCGATGAACCTGAACATGATCTCCTGCGCCGGCCAGGCGACGATCCCGATCGTGCGCGCGGTGTCGCGCGTGCAGGGCGTGAAGTACGCCGAGATCATCGCCAGCGTCGCCTCGAAATCGATCGGCCCCGGCACCCGCGCCAATCTCGACGAATTCACCTACACGACCTCGAACGCCATCGAAGTGGTCGGCGGCGCGCGGCGCGGCAAGGCGCTGGTCATCGTCAATCCGGCCGAGCCGCCGATGCTGATGCGCAACACCATCTACTGCCTGACCGACGACGCGCCGGACGAAGCGCGGATCACCGAATCGGTGATGCAGATGATCACCGAGGTGCAGAAGTACGTGCCCGGCTATCGCCTGGTCAACGGCCCGGTGTTCGACGGCAACAAGGTCGCCGTGTTCATGGAAGTGAAGGGGCTCGGCGACTACCTGCCGACCTACGCCGGCAACCTCGACATCATGACCGCAGCGGCGACCCGCACGGCCGAGATGTTCGCCGAAGGCATTCTCGCGGGACGCATCGAACTCAAGGCGGCGTAAGACATGAGCACTGCAAGCAACGACGGTTTCATCGATCTCAAGGGCCGCAAGGTCCTGGTCCACGACATGTGCCTGCGCGACGGCATGCATGCCAAGCGCGAGCAGATTTCCACCGAGCAGATGGTCAAGGTCGCCGCGGCGCTCGACGCCGCCGGCGTGCCGCTGATCCAGGTCGCGCACGGCGGCGGGCTCGGCGGCAACAGCCTGCAGCACGGTTTCGCGCTGCATTCCAACGAGGAGTACTGGGATGCGGTGATGCCGCACGTCAAGCGCGCCAAGGTGTCGGTGCTGCTGATTCCCGGCATGGGCACGATGAAGGAACTGCAGAGCGCCTACGACCACGGCGTGCGGAGCGTGACGGTGGCCACCCACTGCACCGAGGCCGACACCAGCCCGCAGCACATCGCCTACGCCCGCAAGCTCGGCATGGATACCGTCGGCTTCCTGATGATGGCCCACCTGAACACGCCGGAAGGCCTGGCGGTGCAGGGCAAGATGATGGAGAGCTACGGCGCGGAGTGCGTCTACATCACCGACTCCGCCGGCTACATGCTGCCGGAGGACGTCAAGCGCCGGGTCCGCGCGTTGCGTGAGGTGCTCAAGCCGGAGACCCAGATCGGTTTCCACGGCCACCACAACCTCGGCATGGGCATCGCCAACTCGATCGCCGCGATCGAGGAAGGCGCCAGCCGCATCGATGCCTCGGTCGCCGGTCTCGGCGCCGGTGCCGGCAACACGCCGCTGGAGGTGTTCGTCGCGGTCTGCGATCGCATGGGCATCGATACCGGCTGCGACCTGTTCAAGCTGATGGACATGGCCGAGGACGTCATCGTGCCGATGATGGACCAGATGGTGCGCATCGACCGCGCTTCGCTGACGCTCGGCTTTGCCGGCGTCTACTCCACTTTCCTGCTCCATGCCAAGCGGCTTGGCGTGAAGTACGGAATTCCCGCACGCGACATCCTCGTGGAGCTTGGCCGGCGCAAGATGATCGGTGGTCAGGAGGACATGATCGAGGACACCGCGCTGACCATGGCCAAGGCGCGCGGCCTGTTCACCGACAAGGCCGCCTGAACGGCTGCATCACCCCCAACAGCATCACGCAGGCCGGCAACGGCCGATCACGACAACTGAGGAGAGAACACCATGGCAATGCGCGGCGTACTGCGGCCCGGCGAAGTCCAGATCCGGGTCATGGACATGAAGAAGGCCCGTCATCACTACGACCACATCCTGGGTCTGCATGAAGTGATGGAAGACGCGCAGGGCCGGGTCTACTTCAAGGCCTGGGACGAGCACGATCACCACTCGGTGGTGCTGGCGCCGTCGGACCGTGCCGGCATGGACCACTTCGCGTTCAAGGTCTACGACGACGCCACGCTCGACGTGCTGGAAAAGAAGCTGATCGCCTTCGGCATCCCGGTCGAACACATCGCCGCCGGCGTCTATCCGAAGAGCGGCCGACGCCTGTCGTTCGTGATTCCGAGCGGCCACACGATGCACCTGTATGCCTACAAGGAGCAGATCGGCAACACCCTGCCGCATCAGAACCCAGGCGTGGTGCCCGATGACGGCGTCGTGCGCGGTGCCAACATCTGCCGTCTCGACCACATGCTGCTCGGCGGCGTCAATCTCGACGAGTGCGTGAAGCTGTTCACCGAAGTGTTCGACTTCGACCTGTCGGAAAAGCTGGTCCATCACGAGGCCGGCATCTCGCTGGCGGTGTTCCTGACCTGCTCGATCAAGCCGCACGACATCGCCTTCCTGCTGCAGCCTGAACCGAACCGCTTCCACCACGCCTCGTTCGCGCTGGAATCGGCGCATGACGTGGTCAAGGCCGCCGATCGCTTCGGCAAGTACCGGGTGCCGATCGACGTCGGCCCGAACCGCCACGGCATCACGCGCGGCGCGACGATCTACTTCTTCGATCCGAGCGGCAACCGCAACGAAGTGTTCGCCGAGGGCTACATCCACTATCCGGACACGCCGCTGCTGACCTGGGACACGACCCAGGCCGGTCCAGCGCAGTTCGCGCAGGACAACACGCCGCGCGAAAGTTTCCTGACCGTGCTGACCTGAGGAATCGGCGATGCGCCCCGCCGACGTCCCGGCAGCGGACCGGCCTGCGACGCCGCCGGGGCTCATCGAACCGCTGACCGGGCGGGAACTGGAAATCCTCGCCCTGGTCTGCGATGGCTGGTCGAATCTGGAGATCTGCGAACGGCTCGGCATCGGCCTGCCGACCGTCAAGTACCACGTCGCCAACGTGTTCGGAAAGCTCGGCGTGCGCCGCCGTACCCAGGCGGTGGCACTGGCCGTCTACCTGCAGCTGGTCTGGCCGGCGTGGATGCAGGCCCGCGCGCCGAACGATCGGGCACCCCACGCCTGCCGGCCCCGCGCGCCTTCGCACGCGGCCTGAGCCGGTGGCTGCATGTCATGGCGGGCGGCGGCGCTGCCGTCGTCCGCGTCCAGGAGAGGTTCAATGAATCAGCAGGACATCGCCATCGTCGTCGGCGCCACCGGCGCGATGGGTCAGGTCATTGCCCGGCGGCTGGCCGGGCGCGGCCTCAAGGTGATCGCCGTGGCACGCAGCCACGAGGCCGTGGCGGCGCTGGCGGCGGACACGCCGAACCTCGTCGCCTGCGTGGCCGACATCGCAGCCGATACCTCGATCGCGGCCATTGCCGCTGCGATCGACGGCCCGGTGCGGATGCTGGTGCACGGCCCCGGGGTCGCCACCGCCGGTGGCGTCGTCAGCGCGCCGACGGCCGCCGTGGTCGATGCCGTCAACATCAAGTGCGGCGGCCTGATGCGGCTGGTGCGGGCTGCCGACGGGCAGCTGGCGCGCGGCAGCCGGATCGTCGCCATTGGCGGCCACTACGGCTTCGAGCCGACCGCCTACGCGGCGACCGCCGGCGTCGCCAATGCGGCGCTGGCCAATCTGGTTCGCCAGTATTCCTGGGCGCTGGGCGAACGCGGCATCACGGCGCACCTGGTGGCGCCCGGTCCGGCCGACACCGATCGCCTGCGCCGGGTGGCGACCGCCCGCGCCGAGCGGGACGGCATCAGCGCCGATGCGGTGTACGACGAGATGCGCCGCGAGTCCGCGATCGGTGCGTTCACCACGGTCGAGCAGATCGCCTGGGCGATCGAGATGCTGCTGGCACCGGAGGCCGATGCGCTGGCCGGCGGCACGCTGTTCATGGATGCCGGCCGCCGCAAAGGCCTGCCCTGAGTCTTACCGGAGCTTCTTCGTCATGCCGATCATCCATTTCCATCTCGCCGACCAGACCTACAGCGAGCAGCAGCAGACCTCGCTGATGACGCGCGCCACCGCGCTCTACAGCCAGGTGCTGAACAGCCCGGTCGAACGCGTGCGGGTCTATATCCAGCCGTATGCACCGGGTCATCTGATGGTCGGCGGCAGGCGGGTCGCCGACGGCGCGGCGGATGCGCCTTACTTCCATTTCCTGGTGCTGGAAGGCCGGCCGCTGAACGAACGCCATGCGCTGCTGGCTGGCTTCACCGACCTGCTGGTGGAATGTCTCGGCGTCGAGCGCGGCCGCGTGCGTGGCGGCTGCTGGCCGATCGCCGCCGAGGACTGGGCCATCGGCGGCACGCCGGCCAGTGTCGCCCGGGCAGCCGAGGTGGCCGCCCGGGCGGCGGCGGCAGCGCCGTCGTCCTAGCCGGCTACCGGCCAGAACAGCAGCGCCAGCACGGCGAGCCCGCTGTACATCAGGATCTCGGCGTTCTCGGTCCACGGCTGGATGCGCTGGACCATGCCGACCGCGTGCAGCACCACCATCAGGCCGAACACCGCCAGCAGCACCTGGAAGGTGAACTCGATGGCCACGCCGGTGAGCCCGGCGCGGAAGGCCAGCGCTTCGACGATCAGGATGAACACGCCGAGGCAGCGGGCGAAGTAGATCACCAGATCGGTATCGGCCGGCACCTTCCACTGCATCAGCCGCGACCAGGCCAGCGGCGCGAAGGTGATCGGCAGGGCGAATGCCAGCGTGGTGACGCTGGCCATCGCCAGCAGGAAGGTCTGGCTGTGGGCGCTCCAGAGGCCGATCATCGGCTGCGCTCCGACAGCGGACGGGGCTCGTGCATCGTGGTCATGGCAGGGTCTCCTTCTGAGTGGACGGGTTGCCAGTGTCGGCAACGGCCGACCGCCGACGCCACGGCAAATTGCCCGGCCGCCCGCGTTCCGGGCAACTTGCCCGCCGCCAGCTGCGGCAAGATGCGCGCACGCCACGGCCTGCGCCTGCGATGACCGAAGCCCCGCCCTCCGCCCGGCCGCCAGCGCTGCCGATCCCGCTGCAGCCCGCGCTCGACCTGCAGCGCAGCCTGCTGCTGCGCAGCGGCTGCCTGGCGCTGTTGCTGCTGGCGCTGGCGATCGTCTGGGAAGGCCACGCCCAGCGGCAGGCCGCGATCGCCGACCTGCCGGACACCGCCGCGCTGGTCGCCCAGCTGCTCAACGAGGACCTGGCCCGCCGTTCGGATTCCTTCGACCGCGCGCGGCTGCCGATCCGGCTGGCCGCGCTCGACGGGCTGGCCCGCCGGCTGCCGCTGTGTCTCGACGTGCGCGACCTGCACGGCCGCTCGATCGCCACCCGCTGCGACGACTGGCCCGAAGCCGGCGCGGCCGGCCGCTGGCTCGGTCGCTGGCTGCAGTCGCGCCAGCCGCAGCCACCGGTACTGGCCGAGGCCGCGCTGCTGCTGCCCGGCGGCATCAAGGCTGCCAGCGTCGAGCTGCGCGTGCACTGGACGGCGCTCGGCGATGCCTGGTGGCAGCGCATCCGCATCTGGCTGGTGCTGGGCCTGGGACTCGGCCTCATCGTGCTCGCCGTGACCCGGCTGGCCGGCCGCGCGCTGCGCCCGGCGCAGGCGATCCTGGCGGCGCTGAACCGGCTCGAAGCCGGCGATCTGGACGTGCGCCTGCCGCTGCCGCAGCTGCGTGAACTGCGCGATGTCGCTGCCCGCTTCAACCGGCTGGCCGAAAGCTGGCAGCGCCTGCTGGCCGACCAGCAGCAGTTCAGCGCCCGGCTGCTGCACGTCCGCGAGGAGGAGCGGCGGCGGCTGGCCCGTGAACTGCACGACGAGATGGGCCAGAGCCTGAGCGCGCTGCGCGCCGAGGCTGCGGTGCTGCAGGCCCGGCCCGACGCCGCCGCTGGCGAGCGCATCGGCCAGCTCAGCGCGCAGCTGCTGGACGGCCTGCAGGCCGTGCTCGACGACCTGCGCCCGCCGGCGCTCGACCGCTTCGGCCTGCTGCCGGCGCTGCGGGCGCTGGTGGCGATGCCGCGCCGGCGCAGCGACGGCGAGCGGCTCGACTGCCAGCTGATCGCTGCGGATGGCGCGCTGCAATCGCTGCCGCCGGCGCTGGCCGTGCACGTCTACCGGGTGGTGCAGGAAGCGCTGACCAATGCCAGCCGCCATGGCGATGCCCGTCACGCGCGGGTCAACCTGACATGCCCGGGCGAGGTGCTGCGCATCCTCGTCGAAGACGATGGCCAGGGGCTCGGCGGCGGCGCGCCGGTGCCCGGCCACGGCCTGCTCGGCATGCACGAGCGGGTACGTGCGCTCGGCGGCCGCCTTAGCATCGGGCCAGCGCCCGGCGGCGGCCTGCGGCTGTCGGTGGAACTGCCGCTGCACGGCGCGCCGTCGCCATGATCGAGGTGCTGCTGGTCGACGATCACGCCGTGGTCCGCGAGGGCTACCGCCGGCTGCTGGAGCTGCAGGACGACATTCGCGTCGTCGCCGAGGCGGCGACCGCCGAGGACGCCCTGCTGCTGTGGAAGCAGTGGCAGCCGGCCGTCATCGTCGTCGACCTGTCGTTGCCGGGCATCGGCGGTATCGAGCTGATTCAGCGGCTCCGGGCGCGCGAGCCACGGGTGCGCTGCCTGGTGTTCAGCATGCACGGCGATGACGTCTGGGTGGCGCAGGCGCTGAAAGCCGGGGCGCTCGGCTATGTCACCAAGCGCAGCGCGCCGGCCGTGCTGGTGGCCGCCGTGCGCGATGTCCATCGCGGCCGGCGGGTGCTGTCACCGGATCTGGCCGGCCATGCCGATCGCGACGATCCCGCCCATGAGCTGACGCCGCGCGAGTTCGAGGTGTTGCGCCAGCTGCTGGCCGGCCATCCGGTGGCGCGGATCGCCAAGACGCTGCACCTGAGCGTGAAGACGGTCCACAACCTGCACTACCAGATCAAGGCCAAGCTCGGCACCGCCAGCGATTTCGAGCTGGCCCGCCTCGCCTGGCAGCGAGGCTGGGTCGATCAGCCCGGCGGCGATCCTTCCGGCGGCGCGCTCATCGGATAGCCGAGCCCGGCATAGTCCCAGCCGCCAAGTTCCAGCCGCGCCAGCGAAGCGTCCTGCGGGCTGGCGTAGTAGGCGCGGATGTCGCGGATCAGGCCGCGCTCGCTGTAGCGGTACCACTCGTCACCGCGCAACAGCACGCCGCTGCGGCGCTTGAAATGCGACCACTCGATCGCCGCGCGGCGCGTCGCCGGATCGACGATCACATGGTCGACGGTCCAGTACGAGCCGAGTGTCGCCACCGCCTGTGCCCAGCGGCGGCCGATGGTCAGCGCACCCTGGAACGGCCCTTCGTACATGCCGGGCGGAAAGTAGTGGACGCCGTCCGGTTCGAAATAGGCGGCGACGCGTTCGGCGTCGCCGCTGTTGCAGGCATCGAAGTAGGCGCGGATATGGGCTTCGATGCCGGCGGCGGTCAGCTCGGCGGGAATCGGGGTCATCGGACAAGTCTCCTGCGGGTCGGCCGCAGTGTGCCGCGTTGTCGCGCGCAGCGGACGTCGGTCGAACCCCCGGCCGTCCGCCGCCGCCATCACCACGGCTCCGCTCAGCCGGCCATGCTGCCGCAGAGCGTGTTCAGCCCCGGCGTCTGCAGGCGCAGCTGATCCTTGTGGCCGATGCCGTTGTCGGCCAGCGACTTCGCGAAGTCCGGCGCGAACGGCTGGTTGGCCTTGAGCCACTGCGCCTTCGTCCAGTCGATCACGGCGGCATCCGGATCGGCCGCGATCAGCGGCGCCAGCACGGTGTCGACGAATTCGCCGAAACGCAGACCGGGCGGCACGCAGGTGATGAACGGCGCGGCGAACATCAGGTGGCGGTCCCAGCTCAGATAGACGAGCTGGTTGCCGTGGTAGCGATCGATGCCGTCGACCGGCTGCGATGGATAGGGCTTGCGGGCGTTGATGGCCATGGTCGGGCTCCTTCAGCGGGCGTTGGTGGTCGACTGGCCCTTCCAGGCCGCGAAGTTGCGCTGGTCCTGCGAGCCTTCGAAATCGCCGTTGTCCTGGCCGTCGACGAGGTTGACCCACTTCATCCAGTTCTCGATGCCGCCGCCGCCGGAAGTGCCCTGGAACAGCTGGTTCATCGGCAGCCAGGCCTGCACGTACTTCTCCGGCTCGTGTTCGAAGATGGTCTGGCAGTGGTCGGAGCAGAAGTGGTAGCGCTGGCCTTCGTGTTCGAGTTCGCGATGGCACAGCAGGGTCGGGTCGTCGGCTTCGGTGAATACGCAGGGGAACTGGCAGGTCTGGCAGAGCTTGGCGAGACCGACGTTGCGGAACGGCGTGCCGGCCTCGGCAAGCTGGCGGAAGTGCATCCAGCGCGGCCGGTAGTAGCGATCGAAGGTGTCCGGATACTTGGCCGACAGCCAATCCATGTCGTCGTCGGACGGGATCCAGCCGTGGAAGGCGGTGCCGAAGCTCCACTGGTACAGCGCCAGCATGAACTGGTGCGAGATGTGGTCGCGGGCCTTGCCGGCATCTTCCCAGCCGGTCGGCGGCCGGATGCCGTAGCGGGCCAGGTCGCGGAACAGCGCGCCGCCGTTGTCCTCGCCGTAGATGTCCCAGGCCTCGGCCCAGCTCATGACCCGCTTCGGCAGCATGTAATCCATCATCGTGCCGACCAGCGACAGCAGGCGCAGGCCGCGCCAGAACCACTTGTCGAGCCAGCGCTGGACGATCGGCACGTTGCGCGGGTCCTGCTCGAGCACGAACTTGATGCACTCCAGGCCGAGCGTCATGTGCCGGGCCTCGTCGCTCTGCGCCGAGAAGCCGAAGGTCACCGTGGCCATGTCGCCGTTGTAGGCCGCACCTGACATGAACGGCACGAACAGCAGATTGGTCAGCACGTACTCGAAGCTGAAGCCGATCGCGATGATGAATTCGAACGGCCCGCCGGACATCGCGTCATCGAAGAACGAGCGCGGCACCGAGTTGTACCAGATGCGGTCGCGCTGCTGGATGAAGGCGTGGAAGCCGTTGTAGTAGCGGTTGTAGTTGGACAGCGCGTGGATCTGCGTCTGCGCGTGGCGCAGCTCGTCGATCGCCTGCATCTGGCAGGCGACCTGGGTGCCGACGCCCGGGAACTCGCGGCCGACGCGGGCGAAGCCCTTGTGGGCGGCGTACTCGCCGGGGCTGATCGCCTGCAGGAAGATCTTCAGCGCGGAGAGATAGCGCGCGTCGGTGATGTTGAGATGGCCGTTGTTCTGCGCTTGGGCATCGATGATCGCGTAGAACTTGCGGTCCTTCTCGGCCTGGTACTTCCAGTAGGCGTCCATCGTCAGCCGGAACGGGTCCTCCCATTTCTCCCAGTCGTGGATGACGATGCCCTCGTAGTTGGCATACGGGAACAGCGCTTCCTGCGGCTGGTAGCTCGGCGTCCAGCCGAGGTCGCGGGTCATCAGCCGATAGCGTTCCTTCAAGCCCAGCTTGGCCTTCTGCACTTTCATGTCCACGGTGTCGCTCCTTGTCGTTCGGGGAGGCCCGGCGGGCGGGCCTGAATGGCGGGTTTGATGGGGGGAGGCTTCAGCGCAGCCCGGCCTTGGCGAGGCGCGCCAGCAGCGCGCTGCGCTGCTCGTCGACGGCCTCGGCCGCCTGCTCGTCGAGCACGATGGCGACCACCGGCTGCAGGGCCTCGGCCGCGCGCGGCAGCCAGCAGTCGATCCATTCGCGCAGCACGGCGGCGTTGTCGGCTTCGGCGCTGGCCGGCTCGGCGGCCAAGGTCTTGATCGTGGCGTCGACCCACTTGCGGGTCTCCACGGCCCAGTCGCTCATGAACTGGGTCAGCATCGCCACGCAGGCACCGCCGCGCGCCGACATCACGTCGTCAACAAGGCGTTCGTAGACCAGCGGGTAGAGCAGGCCGTCGAGCACCAGGTTCTGGGCGACGAACACTTCCACCGGATCTCGCAGCGCCATCGTGTCCTCGACGTAGCGGCGCAAGCCCTGCCAGCGCGCGCCGTCCTGCCAGGCGCGCTTGCCGTCCTCCAGCGCCTCGACATCGCCGAGCAGCAGGCCCAGCCGCGACAGGTACTGGGCAATGCCGAGGTTGTCCATCGCCTGGAAGATGCACGGCTGGGTGAAGGTGGCGCCGTAGCCGTAGGCGCAGATCAGCGTGTTGTTCTGGTTGGCGCCCCAGGCGGCATGGCGCAGCGGCACCAGCATCGCCAGCGCCTGCGCGCGCAGGTCGTCGGCGAGCATCTCGGACAAGCCCCGCGTCTCGACGAACGTGAAGTTCGCCTCGGCAGTGTCCTGCTGCCGCGACCGGGCCAGCGTGTAGGTCGTGTAGTAGTACTGACGCGGGTCCTTGATCGTGTACCAGTCGGCCATGCGGACCCGCGACAGCGTCGGGTCGTAGAGCGTCTGGTCCGGGTCCCAGGTCGGCCGGTAGTGCAGGTTCTCGACCGCCTGGATGTCGTAGCTGCCCTCCTGGTAGCGGGTCGCGGGCTTCGGCCCGAAGCGCCGTTCGAGGTGGTCGTAGGCGTGGCGCAGCGGTTCCAGGCTGACGGTCTTGAGATCAACGGTCATGGCATGACTCGGCGGGGGAAAGGGGTTGGCCGGCGGCGTCGAGCACGCAGGCGTTCTGGGCGCGGCAGAAGGCGCGGAAATCGTCGGGCGGCAGCAGCAGTTCGATCGCGGTGTCGGGCTCGCCAATGGCGAACGCGAACTCGATCAGGCCGCGCCGCTCGCCAAGCACGCGGACATAGCGGCGGCTGACGTCGAAGACGTCGGGGGCCGGCGCGGGCGCGCCGGTTGCGGGGTTCGCCATGGTCTCCTCCAGAGCGGATGTGTCGGTGTTCCGGTTGGTTCGCAAACGGTCTCGTCGCGACCCCGGTACACCGCTCTGGAGCACTGGTCGTGCCAGCGCCACAAGTCACTGATCGTGCTTGATTTATCGATTCCAACCGGCGCGGCAGGCAAGGCCCGGCCTGACCAAAGCGTGCGCTTGACCGTGGCGCTGTACGAAAACGTACAGCGGGTCGTTCAGGCCTCGGTGGCGCGGTCCCGCTTCAGCCGGTAGCCGAGCTGGCGGCGGGTCAGGCCGAGCAGCCGCGCCGCCTGCGTCAGGTTGCCGCCGGCCTGCTCGACGGCCCGCGTGATCAGTTCGGCCTCGTGCCGCTCCAGTTCAAAACCCGGCTGCAGCAGTGCATCGAGCCGGCGCTCGCGCTCGGCCTGCTCCGGGTCGGCGATGCAGCCGGAGCGCGCCAGTTCCACGCCTTCGGCCAGTGCCGGTGCCCCGGCCGGAAACAGGTGGCGGACCTCGATCTCGCCGCCCGACGGTGCCAGCAGCACGGCGCGCTCGATGCCGTTCTCCAGCTCGCGGACGTTGCCCGGCCAGGCATGCGCCTGCAGCGCCTGGGCGGCGCGTTCCGACAGGCCCAGGCCGCGCTTGCCGTACTGGCCCTGGTACTTCTCGATCAGCGCCGCCGCCAGCAGCGGGATGTCGCCGCGCCGTTCGCGCAGCGGCGGGATCAGGACCGGGTAGGTGGCGATCCGGTAGTAGAGATCGGCCCGGAAGCGACCGGCGGCGACTGCGGCCGGCAGGTCGACGTGGGTCGCCGCGACCAGCCGCACGCTGACCCGGCGGCTGTGGTCGTCGCCGAGCCGCTCGATCTCGCCGCTCTGCAGCACGCGCAGCAGCTTGGCCTGCGCACCCGGCGACAGGTCGCCGATCTCGTCGAGGAACAGCGTGCCGCCGTCGGCGCGCTCGAAGCGGCCGGGCCGGGAATCCTGGGCGCCGGTGTAGGCACCCTTGCGGACACCGAACAGCTCGGCCTCGATCAGGTCATTCGGGATCGCCGCGCAGTTGACCGCGATGAACGGCTTGGCCGCGCGCGGACCGTGGCCGTGCAGCCAGCGGGCGAACATCTCCTTGCCGACGCCGGTCTCGCCGAGCAGCAGCACGGTGATCGGCGCCGGCGCCGCTTCGCGCAGCAGCTCGAAGGCCTGGGTGAAGGCCGGCGAGGCGCCAACCAGCGCGCCGCGATCGTCCGGGCTGCGCGGCCGGCCGCGCAGGCTGCGCAGCTCGTCCTCGACGACCCGGAACTCGTCCGGCCCGCCGACGCTGCGGAAGTAGTCGACGTAGCCGTCCTGATCGCCCCAGGCGTCGGCCGGCCGGCCTTCGATCCGGCAGCAGTCATGGCCCTGACGGACGCACTGGGTTTCGCGGAAGACGATGAAGCGCTTGAAGAAGCGGCTGACGAAGCCGGAGGCATAGCCGATCAGGTTCCAGCAGGCCGGCTCCTCGCCGATGCCGTAGTGCTGAAGGTGTGACTCCGCTTCCCAGGAATGGCGCCACTCGACCTCGCCTTCGAAGCGGCCTTCCTGCCAGTCGATCTGCGCGCGGGTGACCACCGCCTTCACCAGCCCCTCGAAGCCGTGCAGCTCGGGGCCGATGCGGAACACGTCATAGGGATCGCCGCGGCCTTCGAGCTTCAGCGCGAGATCGGCGTCGTGCTGGCCGGAGACGAAGCCCATGCGCAGCAGCAGCCCCTGGGCGCGGTGGGTGCCGAGCGTCTCGAACAACTCGCGGCGCAGCGCGCCGAGCGCCTTGGCATGCAGCAGCAGCATGCGGTTGTCGTCGAGCCAGATGCGGCCCGAGTCGAGATCGAAACGCAGCCGCGAGCGAAGCTGGAACTGCTCGGTCAGTCGCTGCTCGGCCATGGCCTCGATCCGGGGTGCCCGCAGCGACTATACGCAGGCACCCCGTGCGGTGCAGACCTCAGATCTTGCGGAACAGCGGGCTGCGGACCTGCTGCGCATCAGCTGCGGACAGGAACTTCTCCTGGTAGATGTCGCGCTCGAACAGCCGGCCCTGCATCAGCGTGGTGATGCAGGCGTCGATCATCATCGGCGGGCCGCACAGGTAGGCCTTGTTGCCACGGAAATCGTTGTTGAAGTGGGCCTTGGCCGCGTCGTGCACGAAGCCGCGGAAGCCGGTCCAGTCGCTGCCCTCCGGCTCGCTGGACAGCGCCGGCACATAGGTGAAGTTCGGGTACTGCTGGCTGAGCGCGACGAACTCGTCGTGGTAGTACAGCTCGGCGCGCACGCGCTGGCCGTAGACCAGGGTGATCGGCAGCGTGCTGCCACTTTCGAGCAGGTCGAGAATCATGCTGCGCGGGCTCGACAGGCCGGAGCCGCCAGCCATGAACAGGCTGGCGCTCTGTGCCGACTTGCGGACGAAGAAGCGGCCGTACGGGCCGGCGATCCTGGCGCGGTCGCCGACCTTCAGGTCGTTGTGCAGCCAGGTGGTGCCGACGCCGCCGGCGATGATGCGGACGTTCAGCTCGATCTCGTTGTCGGTCGACGGCGCGTTGGCCAGCGAGAACGGCCGCGAGAAGCCCAGATCGCCGATGGTGATGTTGACGTACTGCCCGGCCTGGAAATGCATCGTCTCGTCGAGCTTGATCCAGATGCCCTTGATGGTGGGCGTCAGGTCCTCGATGCGGCTGACCGTGCCTTCGAAGTCGCGCACCGGGATGACTTCGGCATCCGGCTCCTCGTCGATGTCCGCCTCGATGGTGACGTTGGACTGCAAGGTGGCGCAGCAGGCCAGCGTCTTGCGCTCGTCGCGCTCGAAGTCCATCAACGCGAACGGTGACGCCTCGCCATGCTCGATGTCGCCGTCGACCACCTGCACCTTGCAGGTCGCGCACAGGCCATGGCAGCAGGCATGCGGCAACCAGATGCCGGCCCGCAGGCAGGCGTCGAGGATGGTCTGCTCGTCTTCGACCGTGATGGTCTGGCCGAGCGGTTCAATGGTGAGTTCGTAGGTCATTCGAGTCAGTGGCGTTCTGCAGCGCCGGTCCGCGCAGGGCTTGCCTGCGCGGACCGGGCCTGGTCGAGGAGTGGAGTGGGCGGACGGCGGGGTTCAGCAGACCGCGTTGCCGTTGACGCCGTTGAGGCCCGGTGTGCGGAAGCGGATGGTGGTCTTGTGGCCGATGCCGTTGTCGGTCAGCGACTTCGCCGGGTCGGGCGTGAACGCCCCTTTCGAGGTACTCCACTCGACACGGCTCCAGTCGATCTTCGCGAAGTCCGGGTGCTTGCCGAAGATGCCGGGCAGCACGCCTTCGATCAGCGCGCCGAACGGCATGGCCGGCGGCAGCGGCACGCACATCGGCCAGGCGAACATCAGGTGCTTTTCCCAGTGGATGTTGACGATCTGGTTGCCGTGGAACTTCTCCACGCCATCCTTGAAATCGCCGTGGTAATCCGGGGTAATGGCCTTGATGGGCATGATTGTTCTCCTCAGGTTCTGTAGTTCAGGCAGTCGCTGCACGCGCCGCAATTTCCGCCGCCCGGCGCACGCTGGCGGGCACGCCGCCGATGCCCCAGCGATCCGGATGTACTTCGTCGATCTGCAGCCGGATCCGTTCGATGTTGGCGCCGAGCACGCGGGCGACGACGGCGGACATCTCGGCGATCAGCTGGTGGTGCTGCTCGACCGGCCGGCCCTGCAGCAGCACCATCCGGATGAACGGCATTTCGACCTCGGCACGACTGGCCGCTTGCAGCACCTCGTCGCCGGGCTGGCCGGACAGGCCCCAGAGCGCCGGCTCCACTTCGGTGACCCAGACTTCGAGTCGATCCTTCGGGGCGCCGATGATCCCGGCCAGGGTTTCCGAGCACTCCACGACCAGCTGCTTGAGCGTGACCAGCGGGTGCCCTTTCAGGACGATGACATTGCAGGCGGGCATGGCGTTGCTCCTGTTCAGCCGGCCTTGCGAGCGCTGGCGTCGGCCGGATTCGCGGTGTCGCGCACCGCGTCGGTGTACGCGCCTTCGTGGATGTTGGCCGGACGCGAGGTCCAGTTCTCCCAGTTGGTGGCGTCGGCACTGCCCTTGTAGTCGCCGCCATCAATGCCCGGCTTGATGCCCATGTAGCGCAGCGCCTCGTACATCGGGTTGAAGTCCGGCGCGGTCGGATCGACGCCGGGCAGGAAGCAGTTGCCCTGGTAGATCTGGTGCACCGGCAGCCAGGCGTGCACGTACTTTTCCGGCGTGTCGTCGAAGATGTCCTTGCAGCCGTCCGAGCAGGTGTGGAAGGTCTGGCCCTGATATTCGCTCTCGCGCAGGCTCAAGCTGGTCGGGTCACCGCTTTCGGTGAACAGGCACGGCCACTGACAGACCTGGCAGAGCTGCGGCAGCGTGGTGTTCTTGAACGGCGTGCCGGCCGCTTCCAGCGACTTCCAGTATTCGTAGCGCGGCCGGTAGTACTGGTCGAAGGTGTCCGGATACTTCTCGGACATCCAGGCCATTTCCTCTTCCGACGGCAGCCACATCTGGAAGCCGACGGCGTCGCGGTTGGTGTAGAACACGCTCCACATCTGGTGGGCAACGTGGCCCTTCTCGGCAATCGTTTCCGGCGCGCGCTTCGGCGGCTTGATGCCGTAGCGGGCAAGATCGGCGAACAGCGCGCCGCCGTTCTGTTCGTAGTAGATCTCCCAGGCCTCGTTCCAGGCCATGACCCGCTTCGGCAGCATGTAATCCATCATCGTCGCCAGGAGCGACAGCAGGCGGTAGCCGCGCCAGAACCACTTGTCGATCCACTTCTGGACCAGCGGCACGTTGCCCGGGTCCTGCTCGAGCAGGAACTTGATCACTTCGATGCCAAGCGTCATGTGCCGCGCTTCGTCGGACTGCGCCGAGAAGCCGAAGCTGACGGTGGCCATGTCGCCGTTGAACGCCGCGCCCGACATCCACGGCATGAACGCGAGGTTGGTCAGCACGTACTCGAAGGCGAAGCTGATCGCGACGATGAATTCGAACGGACCCGAGGTCACGGCGTCCTCGAAGAACGACTTCGGGATCGACAGGTACCAGACGCGGTCGAACTGGTACGGGAACTCGTTCATCCCGGTGAAGTACTTCGCGTACTGGCTGATGGTGTGGATCTGCGTGGTCGCGTGGCGCAGCTCGTCGAGCGACTGCATCTGGGCTGCGATGCGCGGGCCGACGCCGGGGAATTCACGCGCCAGGATGTTGAAGCCGCGGTGGCTGTCGTACTCCAGTTCGGTGATGCCGTTGATGAACAGCTTGAGCGCCTGCACGTAGCGGGCGTCGGTGACATTGAACTGGCCGTTATGCTGCTGGAAGGCGTCGACGATCGCGTAGAGCTTGCGTTCCTTCTCGCCCTGGTACTTCCAGTAGGCGTCCATGGTCAGCCGGAACGGGTCTTCCCACTTGTCCCAGTCGTGGATCTTCACGCCTTCGAAGTTGATGAAGCGGAAGATGTCTTCCTTCTTCTCGTAGCTCGGTTCCCAGCCCAGTCCACGCGTCAGCAGCGCGTAGTTTTCCTTCAGGCTGAGCTTCTTCGCGGGCTTGCTGTTGCCTTCTGCGGCCATGGTGATGTCTCCGTATCGATGCAAGGAAGGATCTGAATCAGGAAAGCGGGGCCGGGTGCGGCGTGTGATCCGCAGCGGCGGCCGAAGCGGGTCAGGCCGACTTCCACTCCAGGACGAATTCATCCTCGGATTCGTCGACGTTGCCGGCGATGGAAATCATGTTGACCTGGATCTCGCGCAGGTCGAATTCGCGTCCCAGGTGTTCCTCCACCGTCTCGCGGCGGATCACCAGCCGTCCCGGGCAGTCGATCTTGACCATCGCCGGATAGTCGTGGACGACGGCGTTCGGGTTGTCCTGCCGGATGGCTTCGATGATCGGCAGCGTGTCGTTGTTGGCTTGCAGCGCGATGAAGACCGGCTGGGTGCTGGTGGTGGCCATGAGGGAAGTGGAGTCCAGGTTCAGACAGCGAGGCCGAGCTTGACAGCGCGGGCATTGAGGGCAGCCGTCGTCGCGGCCAGCGCGTCGTCGGCCTTGTTGCCGAGCGCACGCTGCGCAATCGGGGTCAGCGTCGGCAGCAGCCGGTCTCGCCAGGTCTGCACCCAGCCCGACAGCAGGGCCTTGTTGTCGGCGCTTTCGGCAGCGGCGGTCTTGATCACCGCGTCGATCCACTTGGCGGTTTCTTCAAACCAGCGCATCAGCGCATCGCTGAGCGAGGACAGCGCGGAGCCGCTGTCGCCGGCGATCGCGGCATCGATCTGCTGGAAGAACAGCGGGTAGACCAGCGCGTCGGCCACCAGCAGCTGGGCGACGAACACCTCGAACCAGTCGCGGGTCACGAACATCCGCTCCACTTCGCGGCGCAGCGGCTGCCAGTCGGCGTGATCGGTCCACAGCGCCTGGGCGGCGAGCAGCGAATCGCCGCTGTTGCCGTCGATCAGCAGGCCGATGCGCGAGATGTGCTGGGCCATGCCGAGCCGGTCGGCGGTATTCATCATGGCCGGCGAGGTGATGGCCGTGCCGAAGCCGTAGGCGGCGACGTGGGCGCTGTTGGTGTTCGCACCCCATTCGTAATGCCGCAGCGGCACGATGGCGTGGACGATCAGCGCGCGGGTGTCCTGCGACAGGCCGCGCAGCAGGTCGCGCTTCTCGACGAAATCCAGCGTGCGGTCGATGGCGTCCTGCTGCTTGGCGCGCGTCATCGTGTAGTTGCCGTAGTAGAACTGGCGCGGGTCCTTCAACGCGTACCAGTCCTTCATGACGATCGCGGTGCGGCGCGCGTCGAACATCTCGCGCTCCGGGTCCCACAGCGGCTTGTAGTGGAAGTTGGCGGTCGACTGGATGTCGAACGTCGCTTCCTGGTAGCGGGTCGCCGGCTTGTCGCCGAAGCGGCGCTGCAGATGCCCGAAGCTGCTGGCCAGCGGCTTGACGCCCTTGGTGCGGATCTCGACGGTCATGATTCCTCCTGATCGGGTTCTGGTTTATTCGCTGATGCCGGGCTGGCCGTAGCGCCACTTCAGCGCTTCGCGGTCGATCTGCTCGGCCTGGTGTTCGCTGAGATGGACGACGTGGTTGGCCACGCAGAATTCCCGGTAGGCGGCCTGCGGCATGATCAGTTCGCAGGCGAGCTGGGGATCGCCGATCGCGAAATCGAAAATCACGAAGCCGTCGTCGCGCTGTTCGCGCAGGCGCACATAGCGCTGTTGAGCCCCGAGCGGGTTCCGCTCGGGATGCAGGGACACCACCGTCATCTCGTTCTCCGTTCGCACCGCACGGCAGGCTGGTGCCCGCCGGTGATCAGGTCTTGGCCTGATGTCTTGTCAGAAGGTCTGCACCGAGCGTGCCAGCCGGCCGCAGCGCTTGTGCCGGCGCCATAAATGCAGCACAAGTATTTGAATAGACGAGTATTGATGGAAAATCGGCGATCCCGGTGCGGCCCGTCTCGGCCATCCTGCGGCAAGCCGATTTGATCTTTTCATCAAATTCGGCGATCCCGGCCGGCCGTGATTTGATCAATTTGATTAACCTGTTGATCAAGCCCCGCCGCTGATTTCCAACCATGCCGCTACCCCCGCCTGCCGCCGCCCCGGCACCGCTGCTGTACCCGGACCTCAGCGACCTGCTGGCCCGGGTGCGCTTCCAGCCGGAGGAAGGCCGGATCTGGCTCGACGACCAGCGGATGCTGCTGATGCACAGCTCGGCCTTCGGCGTGCTGCGCCGGGAGCTGATCGAAAGCCTTGGCACCGATCGCGCCCGCGGCCTGCTGACCCGCATCGGCTACAACTCCGGCTCCCACGACGCTGAGCTGTCGCGCAAGCTGCGCGACGCCGGCGGCGCCGACGCCGCCGTGTTCGGCGGCCCGCAGCTGCACATGCTGGAAGGCACGGCGCGGGTCGAGCCGGTGCGCATGGAAATCGACGAGGAAAGGGGCCATTTCGACGGCGAGTTCATCTGGCACGGCTCGGCGGAGGCCGAGGAGCACATCCGCCAGTACGGCATCGGCCGCGAACCGGCCTGCTGGCAGCAGATCGGCTACGCCGCCGGCTTCATCAGCCGCTTCATGGGCCGGCCGGTGCTGTTCCGGGAAGTGGAATGCCGGGCGCAGGGCGCGCCGCACTGCCGGATCGTCGGCAAGCCGGTGGAAGCCTGGGGCGATGCCAGCGGCGATCTCGCCTTCCTGCGTGCCGATGCGCTGACCGCCGGCCTGGCCACCGCCGCCGCCACGCCGGTCGGCAGCGCGGCCCAGGATCTGCTTGGCGATGCCGACGTGGTCGGCGCTTCGGCCGGCTTCAACGCCGCCTGCCACATGGTGCGCCGGGTGGCCGATACCCAGGCCACGGTGCTGTTCCTCGGCGAAAGCGGCGTCGGCAAGGAAGTGCTGGCGCGCAGCCTGCACCGGGTCAGCAAGCGCGCGGCCGGACCGTTCGTGGCGATCAACTGCGCGGCAATCCCGGAAAACCTGATCGAATCCGAGCTGTTCGGCGTCGAACGCGGCGCCTTCACCGGCGCCGCCACCGCCCGGCCCGGCCGCTTCGAACGCGCCGACGGCGGCACGCTGTTCCTGGACGAGATCGGCATCCTCAGCTGGACCGCACAAGGCAAGCTGCTGCGCGCGCTGCAGGAGCGCGAGATCGAGCGGGTTGGCGGCACCCGCACCCACAAGGTCGATGTGCGGCTGGTGGCCGCCACCAATCTCGACCTGCGCGAGGAAGTCCGTGCCCGGCGCTTCCGCGAAGACCTGTTCTTCCGGCTCAACGTGTTCCCGATCACCGTGCCGCCGCTGCGCCAGCGCCGCGAAGACATCCCGATCTTCATGAATCACTTCCTGCGCAAGTTCAACCAGCGCAACGGCCGCAGCGCCACCGGCTTCACCGCGCAGGCGATCGACGCGATGCTCAGCTACAGCTGGCCCGGCAACATCCGCGAGCTGGAGAACATCGTCGAGCGCGGCATGATCCTGGCGCCGGAAGGCGGCGCGATCGATGTCGTGCACCTGTTCTCCGGCGGCGAGCAGCTGGGCAGCGGCTCGCTGATGCTCGACCGCGCAGGCAGCCTGCGGGCCCGCGCTGACCATGACGACGCGGGCCCGGCAGCGGAATCGGCGTCGGTCGCCGAGGCCGTCACCGGCCAGTCGATCGAAACCGTGCAGGCGCGGATGATCGAGCACGCCGTGGCCCAGGCCGGCGGCAACCTGTCGGCGGCGGCGCGGGCGCTGGGCCTGACCCGGCCCCAGCTGGCCTATCGCCTGAAGCAGCTGCGCCGTCGCGACGGCTGACATCCCTGCCGTCCGCGCAGCGCGCACAACAGATTACGTGCGCTGCACTAGGCTTGGCATCCCCGCTCCGCACCGCGAACCGCCTTCCACTGCCCATGCTGACCCTGCCGCTGACCCGCGAGCTGGTGCTCGACCGCCCGCTGGCCGACTGCTTCCGCTACCTGGCCGATTTCTCGACCACCGAGCAATGGGACCCCGGCGTCTTCGAAGCCGACAAGACCACGCCGGGCGCGCCAGAGCCGGGCAGCGCCTTTGCGCTGCGGCTGAACGTGCTCGGCCGCTCGGTGCCGGCGCAGTACCGGCTGGTGGCGCGCGACGAGAACCGTCGGCTGGTGCTGCACGGCGAAGGCCCCGGCTTCACCGTGGTCGACACGCTGGATTTCGAGGCCCGTGGACAGGCCCGCACCCGGCTCCGCTACCAGGCCGTGATGCGCTGGGACGCAGTGCCGGCACGCGTCGCGCCGCTGCTCAAGCCCTGGGCCGAACGGCTCGGCGACCAGGCCATGACCGGCCTGGTCCGGGCGCTGGTCGAGGATGGCCCGGAACAGCTGCCGAAGCGCGAACGGCTGGCGCAGAAGCTGGTCGTGCCCGGCATGGTCGCCTTCACCCGGCGCGGCTGGCGCACCCAGCATTCGCGCGGCCTGAGCCGGCGCCTGGACGGCCACACCGTGGCGATCACCGGCGTCACCGCCGGGCTCGGGCTGGCCGCCGCCCAGGAGCTGGCGCGGCTCGGCGCCCGGCTGATCCTGATCGGCCGCGACGCGGACCGGCTGGCGGCAGCCCAGCAGACGATCCGCCACTTCGCCGGCCCCTGCGAGCTGCTGCCCTACGAGGCCGAGCTGTCCTCGCTGGCCGACACCCAGCGGCTGGCCGAGCGGCTGCTGGCCGAGCAGCCGGAGCTCGACGTGCTGATCAACAACGCCGGCGCGCTGTTCGCCGAACGCGGCGCCACCGCCGAGGGCCACGAGCGCACGCTGGCGGTCAACCTGCTGAGCCCGGCGCTGCTGACCAAGCGCCTGGAGCCGCTGCTGGCCCGGCGGCGCGGCCGGGTCATCAACGTGGTGTCCGGCGGCCTGTACCTGCAGGGGCTGGTGCTGGACGACCTCGACTACCAGCGCGGCCCGTTCGACGGCGCCAAGGCCTACGCCCGGGCCAAGCGCGGCCTGCTGGCGCTGACCCGGCTGTGGGCCGATGACGAGCCGCGCATCGCCTGGCATGCGATGCATCCCGGCTGGGCGGCGACGCCGGGCGTGGCCCGGTCGCTGCCGGACTTCGATCGCCGCATGCAGCCGTTCCTGCGCACACCGCGCCAGGGCGCCGACACCATGATCTGGCTGGCCAGCCATCCGGCGGTCGGCGTCGGCAGCGCGGACAGCAGCGGCTTCTGGTTCGATCGCGCCCAGCGGCCGGATGCGCTGCTGCCCGGCACCGCCGTCGACACCCCGACCGCGATGTCGCTGGAAGCCGAGGTGCGGCTGCGCGGCGGCTGGTGAAGCGCGCGCAGCCTCAGCACTCGTCCTCGGCCTTCAGACGCGGGCGCGCAGCCGCCGCATCAGCCCTTCCTGCGTGGTGCTGGCCACCAGGCGACCGGCGCGGTCGTACAGCCGGCCGGTGATGAAGGCGCGGCCGGCAGCGGCGGTCGGCGCATCGATGCAGTACAGCAGCCAGTCATCGAAATTCGCCGGCCGGTGGAACCAGATCGCATGGTCGAGGCTCGCCATCATCATGTCCGGCTGGCCGTAGTAGCCGCCGTGCGGCAGCTTGGCGGTGCCGATCAGATCGAAATCCGACGCATAGGCCAGCAGCACCGTATGCCATTCCGGCGGCGGCGGCCGGTCGCCGGTGCAGCGGATCCACAGCCGCTGGCGGCCCGGTGTCTCGCCGGCTTTCGACTGCAGGTCCAGCGCCGGACGGATCTCGATGCCGGCGCGTTCGGCGATCACCTTCACGCCGAGCAGCCCCGGCGATGCCTCCGGAGGCCCGGCCTGCCATTCGGCGAATAGCCGGGTGCCGGATGTCAGCCCTTCGGGCGCCGGCACCTCCGGCATCGCCGGCTGGTGGTCCCAGCCATCTTCCGGCGCGTGGAACGACACCATCATCGAGAAGATCGGCACGCTGTTCTGGATCGCCTGCACGCGGCGCGTCGTGAAGCTGCCGCCGTCGCGGATGCGCTCCACCTCGTAGATGATCGGCAGGTGCAGATCGCCAGGCCGAAGGAAATAGGCATGCAGCGACTGCGCCGGCCGGTCCTTGGGCACCGTGCGGGTCGCCGCCACCAGCGCCTGCGCGACCACCTGGCCGCCATAAAGCTGCTTGAAGCCGTCATCGCGCGACTGGCCGCGAAACAGGTTGGCGTCCAGCGTTTCGATGTCCAACAGCGTCAGCAGCCGATCCAGCCGGTCCGGCATCCGGAAGTCCTCGTCGTGGTCAGGCCGCCATTGTCCCGCAGTGGCGTGGTGGCCGGGCGGCCGATGGCCAGCGGGTCGGCCTGATCAGCCAGATCAGCCCGGTCAGCTACCGGCGGCCGGCGTCACCACCCGCCAGTTCGCATGGCGCTCCCAGTAGGCGACGCTGCGCTGGTAGGCCGCGCGGTCCAGCGGCACGTCCGAGCCGCCTTCGGCGACGCCGAGCGCGTTGCGCATCATGGTGATCGGCGCCATCGGAATCTCCTCCGGCTCGGTGGTGGCCAGGCAGCCGACGATGCCCCAGTCGGCGTCGATCGGCTCGCCTTCCTTCTCCATCTGCGCGCGGCTGTACAGGATCACCACCAGGTAGTCCGCGACCGGCGCCGTGAGCCCTTCGAACCAGCGTGTCAGCACCGGCAGCTCGTCCTTGCTGCGCGCCTCGTAGCCGGAGCGCAGCAGGTGCCGGTTGTCGTCGCTGATCGCCACCGTCAGGCAGCGCGTCGAGGTCCAGTTGCGGTGCACGTGCAGCTTGCAGAACGGCGCGTAGCCGTCGATCACCCGCGCCGGCGCATGGGCATTCAGATAGGCGACGAACTCGGCCGGGCTGATGTCCTGGATGGTGTTCAGGCGGCGCTGCTTCGGAAACAGGCGGGCACGGGCGAAGGGGGTGAGGGTGATCGTGTCGGGCATGGTGGCGAGTCGGACAGGCAGGCGGCGCGGCGGCGCCGGCTCACTGTACCGACTGCCGGTCCGTGCACGCCTCTCCCCCCATCCATCAGCAGATACCGTACGGTGGGTGCCTACAACTAACGCCGCCAAGCGCGGCGGCATCCGGGAAAACCCCAGCGCGGCAGGAATTCGCTGTCGCGCTGATATCGCCCATGCGTTTGGCTGATAACGGAATGCCGGGCAGCACTGCATATTGCCGGGCACCGCCGGGCTGGCAACCGCCGACCGGCATCCGAAAACATGCGCTGACGGCATGCCGGCATTCACCGGCAGCGAGCACGGCGCCGCGATCCGCATCGCGAAGGGGGAGATCATGCGTGCTTCAAGCCTGGGGATCTGGGGCCGGCGGCGGCTGGCCATCGGCGCTGCTGCCGTCTTGCCGGCGCAGGCCGGCGGCGGCTATTTCGTGCTGGGCTACGGCCCGGAAGCGGCGCAGTCGGCCGGCACCTCGACCGCGATCGGCCTCGATGCCTTCGCCGGGGCCAGCAATCCGGCCAAGCTGTCAGCGGTCGGCCTCCGTCGCGATCTCGGCCTGTTGGCGTTCTCGCCGAACCGGCGCATCGAGCGCGAGGGCTCGGCGGACCCGAACTTCGATCTGACCTCCACCAGCAAGAACAAGCTGTTCCTGTTGCCGGAGTTCGGTTACGTCGCGCGCATCAACGAGGCGCTGTCCTGGGGCATCAGCCTGTACGGCAACGGCGGCCTGAATACCGATTACCGCGCCGAATCGCCGGTGCCGGGCAGCAATGCAGCGCCGGCGCGCTGCGGCAACCAGCCGGGCAACTTCTTCCTCGGCTGCGGTCAGCTGGGCTTCGACCTCAGCCAGCTGATCATGGCCACCCCGCTGAGCTGGCGCTATGCGCCGGGCCAGAGCATCGGCATCGCGCCGCTGCTGGCCTACCAGCGCTTCAAGGCCTATGGCCTGCAGGCTTTCGAAGGCCTGTCCGCGCATCCGGATGCGGTCACCAACAACGGCTACGAGGGTGCCTTCGGCGCCGGCGTCCGCATCGGCTGGTACGGGCAGCTGCTGCCCTGGCTGCACCTGGGTGCGGCCTATTCGACGCGGGTCTACATGCAGAACTTCGAGTCGTATCGCGGCCTGCTGGCCGGCAACGGCTCGTTCGACATCCCGGAGAATCTGAGCCTCGGTCTGGCGGTGATGCCGATCCCGAAGCTGACGATGGGCTTTGACTGGCAACGCATCCATTTCGGCCAGATCAAGGCGCTGGGCAACGGCGTGCTGAACTCGCTGACCGATCCGGCCGCCAACCCGCTCGGCAGCAGCACCGGCAGCGGCTTCAACTGGCGCAACCAGACCAACTACCGGCTGGCGCTGGCCTATGCCGCGCTGCCGACGCTGACCCTGCGCGCCGGCTTCGCCTACGGCGAACGGCCGCAGCGCGATGCCAGCGTCAATTCGGCGAGCTTCAACCTGATGACGCCGAACCCGGTCCGCAACGTCACCGGCGGCTTCACCTGGACCTTCGCCACCGGCCACGACCTGCAGTTCGCCTACGGCCGCTACCTGAAAGGCACCTACGGCGGCCCGTCGGCCACCGCGCTCGGCGGCTACGAATCGGTGACGCCGTACGTCAACACCTTCTATCTCGGCTGGAGCCGGCGCTACTAGGGCCTGTCATCAATTGTTTTGGTCGCTGCGTTGCAGGTCAAAAGGCCGCCGGGCGAGGCGCGAACCGCAGGCCATAGCGATTCTATGGCCGAGGTTCGCAACGAAGTCCCGGCGGCCTTTTGGCCGCAACCCTTCGGGGCGGGGCCGTTTTTGCCCATTGCTGCCTCTCTCGTCGCGCCAATGGAACAACCATTGGCCGCTCCTCGTTCGTTGCACTGGGCAAAAACGACCTCCGCCGCAACGAGCGAAGTAATTGATGACAGGCCCTAGCCCGCCGGCTGCGCGCGGACAAACGCCAGGAAGGCGCGAAACGCCGCCGAGTGCTGCCGGCGGTTCGGGTAGTACAGGAAGAATCCGGCGAACGGCTCGCACCAGTCGGCCAGCACCCGGCGCAGCTGGCCGGACGCGGTGAACGGGGCTGCGCGCGTCTCGAACACGTAGGCAAGCCCGGCGCCGGCCAGCGCTGCGTCGAGCATCAGTTCCTGGCTGCCCAGGGTCAGCGGGCCGTCGACCTCGACCGCCAGCGCGACGCCGTCACGGCCGAATTCCCAGTGATACAACTCGCGGCCACGCAGCCGGTAACGGATGCACGGCAGCCCGCGCAGTTCGCGCGGATCGGCCGGCACCGGGTGGCGCGCGAAGTAGTCCGGCGCACCGACCACCGCCATGCGCAGCCGCGCCGGTCCGATCGGCGCGGCGATCACGTCGGCAGCCAGCCGCTCGCCGATCCGCACGCCGGCGTCGTAGCCCCCGGACACCAGATCGGGACTGGCGCTGTCGTCGTCGACCAGTTCGATCCGCACGCCCGGATAGGCCTCCAGAAAGGCGGCGATGATCGGCATCAGCACCATCCGGGCCGCCTGCAGCTGCGCATTGATGCGCAGGCTGCCGACCGGCTTGCCGCGGAAATCGTTGAGGTCCTCGATCGCTTCGCCGATGTCGGCGAAGGCCGGCCGCACCCGCGCCTGCAGGTGTTCGCCGGCTTCGGTCAGCGCCACGCTGCGCGTCGTGCGATTGACCAGCCGCAGGCCGATGCGCGCCTCCAGCACCCGCAGCGCGTGGCTGACCGCCGACGGCGTGGTGCCCAGCTCGATCGCCGCCAACCGGAAGTTGCGATGCCGGGCGATCGCGAGGAAGACCGAAAGGTGGTGGGGATCAATGCGTTTCGCGGTCATGGATTGATGAATGAAATTCATCGGCCAATGAAATCTGCAATGGATTGTTGCAGCAATCCCGGCCGCCTATCGTCATCGCCCCGGATGCCCGCCCCGCATCCTCAAGGAGACTGCCGCGATGAACACCCCCACCCGCAAGACCTGGCTGATCACCGGCGCCGCCCGCGGCTTCGGCCGCGCCTTCGCCGACGCCGCGCTGGCGGCCGGCGATACCGTGGTCGGCACGGTTCGCGACGAGGCTCAGCGCATCGCCTTCGATGCGCTGCAGCCCGGCCGCTCGTTCGGCCGCCGGTTCGATGTCCGCGACAGCGATGCGGCGGCACCGCTGGTGGCCGGCATCGAACGCGACATCGGCGCCATCGACGTGCTGGTCAACAACGCCGGCTACGGCCACGAAGGGCTGATCGAGGAATCGACGCTCGACGCGCTGCGCCTGCAGTTCGAGGTCGATGTCTACGGACCGGTGGCGCTGATCCAGGCGGTGCTGCCGTTCATGCGCCAGCGCCGCGCCGGCCATATCGTCAACATCACCTCGATGGGTGGCCTGACCACCTTCCCGGGGCTCGGCTACTACCACGGCAGCAAGTTCGCGCTGGAAGCGATTTCCGAAACGCTGGGCAAGGAAGTGCAGCCGCTGGGCATCAAGGTGACGGCGGTGGAGCCCGGTTCGTTCCGCACCGACTGGTCTGGCAATTCGATGGTCCGTGCCGGCCGGGCCATTGCCGACTACGACAGCAGCTTCGATCCGCAGCGGGCACGGCGCCTGGCCAACAGCGGCCGCCAGCCGGGCGATCCGGCCAAGGCTGCGCAGGCGCTGCTGCAGCTGGTCGCCGCCGATCAGCCGCCCGCGCACCTGCTGCTGGGCAGCGATGCGCTGCGTCTGGTCGGCGACAAGCTCGATGCCCTGCAGCGCGAGATCCGGACCTGGGAAGCGCTGTCCCGGTCCACCGATTTCACCTGAGGCTGGCGCCCTTTCAGCCGTTCCTGATCCGGGCGATCAGCGCTGCCGCATAGGCCGTGGTGTTGGCGCTGCCGCCGAGATCACCGGTGCGGATGTTGTCGACGTTCAGCGTGTCGTGGATCGCCCGGCGCAGGCGCGTGGCCTTGTCGGTGAGGTTGACGTGGTCGAGCATCATCGCGCTGGCCAGCAGCAGCGCCGTCGGGTTGGCCTTCTGCTGGCCGGCGATGTCGGGTGCCGAGCCGTGCACGGCTTCGAAGATCGCGGCATCGGTGCCGATGTTCGCACCCGGCGCCATGCCGAGGCCGCCGATCAGGCCGGCGACCAGATCGCTGAGAATGTCGCCGAACAGGTTGGTGGTCACCAGCACGTCGAACTGCCAGGGATCGAGCACCAGCTTCATCGCGCAGGCGTCGACGATGATCTCGCTCATCTGCACTTTGCCGTGATAGCCCTTCTCGATGTACAGGTCGCGGGCGGTCTCCAGGAAGATGCCGGTCAGCGCCTTCATGATGTTGGCCTTGTGCACCACGGTGACCTTCTTGCGGCCGGTGGCGATGGCGTACTCGAACGCGTATTCGAGAATCCGCCGGCAGCCCTGGCGGGTGTTGATGCCGGTGGACATGCCGACCGCGTGCGGATCGCCGCCGATCGGGATGAAGTGCTCGTAGCCCATGTACAGGCCTTCGATGTTCTCGCGCACCACCACCAGGTCGATCTTTTCGTAGCGCTTGCCGGGGATCAGCGTCTGCGCCGGGCGCAGGTTGGCGTACAGCTGGAATTCCTCGCGCAGCCGCACGTTCGAGGAGCGATAGCCGCCGCCGCTCGGGGTTTCCAGCGGCCCTTTCAGCGCCAGCCGGGTGCGGCGGATCGAGTCGAGCGTCGCCTTCGGCAGCGGATCACCTTCGGTGGTCACGCCGGCCAGGCCCGCCACGCAGGTTTCCCATTCGAACGGCGCCTCCAGTGCATCGAGCACCGCCAGCGTGGCGTCGACGATCTCGGGGCCGATTCCGTCTCCGGGAATCAGGGTGGCGGGGATGCGGGCAATGCTCATGGATCAGGCTCTTGGGGGGTCGAATGCGGGTACGAAAGGCGAATGCGGAATTGCGCTGCAAGCTTTGCGCCGGATCGCGGCGCGAGGCGCAATTCGGTTAGTTGAGCCGGGTGCGGATCGCCGCCGATACCAGTTCGGCGGTCATCTCCAGAAACAACTTGCCCTGACGGGGCTGAAAGCGGTCGGCATCGGCGGAGCCGAGCGCGATGAAACCCAGGTGCTTGTCGCGTTCCAGCGGCACGACGGCGGCCGAAGCAATGGTGGCCTCGCATTTCGGGAACAGCAGCCGCGCCCGCTCGGGATCGATCGGGCCGCAGTCGATCAGCCGCGTGCGCAGGAAGTTGTCCCAGGCGCGGGCGATCGCACCGCCGGCTTCAATCGGCACGATGCCGTCGATGTCATGGCGCTTGAACAGCGGCGGATGCAGGCCGATGAAGACGTCGTCGAGGCCGAAGTCGTCGCGCATTGCAGTGCGCAGCGCAGCCGCGATCGCCGCCAGCGACGGCGCACGGATCAGCGCCAGCGCCAGCTTCAGGGTCTTGTCGGCGCGCACCTCGTTGGCCCGGGCGCTGTCGATCAGCTTCTCCAGCCGCGCTTCGAGACGCTGGTTCTTGCCGCGCAGCAGTTCCACCTGCCGTTCGATCAGCGACACCGCCGAGCCGGCCGCGTGAGCCACTTCCAGCTGCTCCAGCAACACCGGGTGACGGGTCAGCAGCAGCGGATCGGCCTTCAGGAACGCCACCACCTGCGCTTCGCTGACGGCGGCAGCCGGCGGCGGTTCGGCCACCACTGGCGCGACGGGGTCGGTCGTCAGTTCGCCCACTCGAATCTCCCTTCAAAAACGGTAGTGGCCGGGCCGGTCATCAGCACCGGGTGCTGGGCGTCGCCATCCCATTCCAGGATCAGCGTGCCGCCGGGCAGCGCCAGTTCGGCGCGGGCGTCGAGCAGCCCCCAGGCGCGGGCCACCGCGAACGCCGCGCAGGCGCCGCTGCCACAGGCCAGGGTTTCGCCGGAACCACGCTCGTAGACGCGCAGCCGGGCGTGGCGGCGGTCGATGATCTGGATGAAACCGACGTTGACCGATTCCGGCCACAGCGGGTGCTGCTGCAGCAGCGGGCCGATGCGCGCGACCTCGGCGCGGTCGACGTCGTCGACCCGGATCACCGCATGCGGGTTGCCCATGCCGGCGGCGCCGAAGCGCACCGTGCTGCCGTCGGCGAGCAGCGCGTCGTAATGATCGGCGCGGGCCGGCGCGGCCAGCGGAATGGCGGCCGGCTCGAAGCGCGGCGCACCCATGTCGACCGTCACCTGGCCGTCCGGCTGCTGGCGCAGTTCGAGCAGCGCGCTGCGGGTGCGCACGCGCAGGCGCGGCTTGCTGCTCAGGCCATGCTCGGCGATGTAGCGGGCCAGGCAGCGCGCGCCATTGCCGCACTGGCCGACCTGCGAGCCATCGGCGTTGTAGATGCGGTAGCCGAAGTCGACGTCCGCGCCCGGCGGCGGATCGACTACCAGCACTTGGTCGCAGCCGATGCCGAAGCGGCGGTCGGTCAGGCGGCTGAGCAGGGCGGCGTCGGGTTCAAACGGGGTGCGAGTGGCGTCGACGACGACGAAATCATTGCCGAGGCCGTGCATCTTGGTGAAGGCGAAATCCATGGATACAGGGTAGCGGTTCGCCCCTCGCGATGTCATGGCAAGCCTTGAAATCATGAGACTTTTCGGGCCTCGGATCAGCTACGCTGCGCAGCCCTGACGCCAGCCGAGCCCCGCCGATGACCGACCCCGCCGCCACTTCCGTGCTGCACCGTGGCGGCTGCCACTGCGGCGCGGTGCGCTTCACCGTGCGCGCACCAGCGCGGATCACCGCGCAGCGCTGCAACTGCTCGATCTGCTCGCGCACCGGCTTCCTGCACCTGATCGTGCCGGCCTCGGCGTTCATGCTGGAGACCGGCCAGGAGCAGCTGACCGAATACACCTTCAACACCGGCGTCGCCCGCCATCTGTTCTGCAGCCGCTGCGGCGTCAAGTCGTTCTATCGGCCGCGCTCGAACCCGGATGGCTGGTCGATCAACGTGCTCTGCCTCGATCCCGGCACGGTGAGCACGCTGACCGTCGAGGACTTCGACGGCCAGAACTGGGAGCAGCACGCGACAGCGCTGCAGCATCTGTCGGCGGAGTAGCGGCAGCAGCGCAGGCGGGGTCGGCGCAGAACGAGAAATCGCTCTCGTTTGAAAACAAGAATCCTTATCACATAAGATTCACTCGTGATTGACGGATTTTTCACGAATCCGGCGCACTGCTTCATTTCCTGTCCGCGCTGTCCGATCCCGAGCCCCGCCACCCATGGCGCTGAACCTGCTGCTGCCCCCGTCCCGCCATCGGGTCCTTGCCGCCTGTGCCCTGAGCCTGTTCACCACGGCGCTGCCGGCGGCGGCCGACAGCCGCCAGGAGCAGTTGGAGCAGAAGGTCGATGCGCTGGCCAAGCAGCTCGAAGCGCTGCAGGCCGAACTGCGGGCCTTGAAGGCCGAGGCGGCGACCGGTGGCGCAGCGTCGGCCCAGGCGCCGGCATCCACTGCGGCAGCGGCCGCCTACGTCGATCCCTCCACCGCGCCGACCCGCCAGGACGCCCGCGCCGCCGCCGAGCACCGCGAGGCCTTCCTGTCCGGCTACGGCGAGGTCAACTACAACCACTACGACCACGATTCCAGCCGCGATGAAGCCACCGTGCGCCGCGCCGTGTTCGGCATCGGCTACCGCTTCAACGACAGCACGAGCTTCGTCTCCGAATTCGAGACCGAGAACGCCGTGGTGTCGGCCGATGACGGCGGCGAGTTCGAGGTCGAGCAGTTCTACATCGACCATCGCTACAACGACTACGCGGCCAGCCGCATCGGCCTGATCCTGATCCCGATCGGCTACCTGAACACCGCCCACGAGCCGACCCGCTACTTCGGCGTCGAGCGCAACAACATCGAGACCCGGATCATTCCGTCCACCGAGCGCGAGGGCGGCATCTCGCTGTACGGCCGCACCGATGGCGGCCTGAGCTACGACCTTGGCCTGACCACCAGCTTCAACCTCGCCAACTGGGACTTCGGCAGCGCCGAAGGCGCGGAATCGCCGCTCGGCTCGATCCACGGCGAGCTGACCAACAGCCGGGCTGCCGACCTCGCGCAATACGTGTCGCTGAACTACGACGGCGTCGCCGGCCTGAACATCGGCGGCAGCGTGTTCACCGGCGAAGTCGGCCAGAACCAGGATGTCGGCGTGTCGGCCAGTCCGCGTTTCCTGCTCTGGGAAAGTCATGCCCGCTACGCGCGCGGCCCGCTGCAGCTGCAGGCGCTGTACGCGCACGGCGGCTTCAGCGACACCGCCGCGCTGAATCTCGCCAATGCCGGTGCACTGACGCCGATTCCGAAGGCCTTCTACGGCTGGTACGCGCAAGGCGCCTATCGGGTCTGGCGCAGCGGCGATTACGCGCTGACCCCGTTCGTGCGCTTCGAGCGCTACAACACCGGCGCCGACTACGCGAACCAGCCGGCCGGCTTCGGCAGCGCCGATCGCCTGACCGAAACGGTGCTGACCTCGGGCGCCAGCTTCTACCTGACGCCGAACGTCGTGCTGAAGGCCGACTACCAGCACTACCGCCGCGCCAGCGAGGACAACCGCTTCAATCTCGGCCTCGGCCTGCAGTTCTACTGAGCGGACCGCGATGAGCCGATCGAGCCGCATCTGCCTGCTGCCGCTCGCCGCGCTGGCGGCGAGTGCGCCGGCGCAGGCCAAGGTCTACCTGAGCATCGAGGACGCGCAGCGGGCGATGTTCGGCGATCAGGCGATGACCGCCCGGCCGCTGACGCTCGATGCGGCGCAGATGCAGGCCATCGAGCAGGCCAGCGGCGTGCCGGTGCGCGGCAGCCTGCTGCGCGCCTGGCGGGCGGGCGATGGCGGCTGGTTCCTGCTCGACGCGGTGATCGGCAAGAGCGAGCTGATCACCTACGCGCTCGGCCTCGATGCGCAAGGCCGGATCAAGCAGGTGGAAGTGCTCGAATACCGCGAATCGCACGGCGGCGAGATCCGCTATCCGGGCTGGCGCAAGCAGTTCGTCGACAAGACCGCCGGCAACGCGCTGCGCATCGGCGACGACATCGACGGCATCAGCGGCGCGACGCTGTCCTGCGAACACGTCACCGACGGCATCCGCCGCCTGGTCGCGGCCTGGGCGCTGGTGCTGAAGCCGCTCGGCTGAGCCGGCGATGACCGCGCCGCGCCCCCATCATCACCCGCACCGGCATGCGTCGCCGACGCCGGCAGGCGATCCGGATGCCGCGCTGCCGCCGTTCCTGCAGCGCGCGCGACGGCTGGCGGCGATCGCCTCGGCGCGGATGCTGGACTGGCAGCGGCGCGCGGTCTATCTGGCGGTCGCCGCGCTGCTCCTGAGCGGCGGCGGCTGGCTGCTGCTGCATCACTTCGGCGCCGTCGACGGCGAATTCGGCCCGTCGCCCAGCCCCTGGGAGCATCCGGCGCTGGCGGTGCACGGCGCGGCGGCGATGGCCTTCCTGTTCCTGTTCGGCAGCCTGCTGCCGGTGCATGTGATGCGCGGCCTGGCGCTGCGCCACAACCGGCTCAGCGGCCATGCGCTGCTGATCCTCAACGGCGCGCTCGCGCTCAGCGGCTATGGCCTGTACTACGTCGGCGGCGATCGCCTGCGCGCCGCGATCAGCCTGCTGCACTGGCTACCCGGGCTGCTGCTGGCAGCGCTGCTGGCGCTGCATGTCGTGCTCGGCCGACGCCGCCGCAGACGCAGCAGCCACGGCGAATGAACCGCCTGCGCCGCGCCCGGCCCTGGCTCGGCACGCTGGTCGAGATCGAGGCCGAAGCCGCGCTCGACAGCGCCGCCGTGCTGGCCGCGATCGATGCCGCCTTCGCCGCCATTGCTGCCGTGCATGCGGCGATGAGCGTTCACGATCCGCACAGCGAATTGTCGCGGCTCAATGCCGGCGCGCACCGGCAAGCGCTGCCGATCAGTGCGCCGCTGCTGCAGGTGCTGCGCGCGGCGCTCGATTTCGCCTCAGCCAGCGACGGCGCTTTCGATCCGATGGTCGGCGGACACCTGACCGCGCTCGGCCTGCTGCCCGAAGCGGCCGTTGCGGCAGCACCCGAGGCGAGCTGGCGCGATCTGCAGGTCGACGATCGCGGTTGCGTGCAGTTCGCGCGGCCGCTGCGGCTGGACCTCGGCGGCATCGCCAAGGGCTACGCGGTCGATGCAGCGGTGGCGGTGCTGCGGGCAGCCGGGATCAGCGCTGCGCAGGTCAATGCCGGCGGCGACCTGCGGGTGTTCGGCGCAGCCCCGCAGCGGATCGCGCTGCGCGATCCGCGGGCGCCATCGCGGCTGGCACATGCCATCGAACTGCAGGATCAGGCGCTGGCCACCAGCGCGCCTTACCACACGGCGGCCACCGGGCTGCCGAGCGCACTGATCGAACCGCGCAGCGGCCAGCCCTATGCCGGCGGCGACAGCCTCAGCGTCATCGCGCCGACCTGCCTGATCGCCGATGCGCTGACCAAGGTCGCGCTGTTCGCAACGACCGAGCGGCGCGACGCGCTGCTGGAACGCCACGACGCCCGGCTGCTGATCCTGTCCGCCGACAGCCGCTGACCTTCACCCCAGAACGAACATCCCGGAGCACCCGTATCTCATGGAACCAGGCCCGAACCCCGCGCTGCACGCCGCCCGCTGGCGCGCCGCCGCCGCGGCCCCGCTGCTGCTGTCGATGCTGATGCTGTCTGGCTGCGGCGGCGGCAGCGCCGCCAATGCCACGCCGTCGTTCGAGGACCCGCCGGAAGTCGCCTTCGGCGAGCGGCTGTTCCTGGAAACCCGCTTCGCCCAGTTCTACGCCAGCCACTCGCCGGACAGCGTCAACGCCCCGCTGGCCAGCGGCGATCCGGCGGTCGCCACCCTGCCGAACGCAGGCGGCCCGGCGCTGGGCGGCCCGTTCGCGGGCCAGTCGATCAACTGCCGGCAGTGCCATCTGGTCGACGAGCAGATCGCCACGCCCGGTGCCGGCGCGCGCACCTATGCCGACTTCGCGCGCCGCTCGGTGATCACCGAACGCGGCGACGGCCCGGCGCTGACCACTCGCAACTCGCCGCCGCTGGTCAACGCCACAGTGCCGCGCGCGGCGGCGCTGATCCTGCATGCCGATGGCGAGTTCACGAATGTGGCCGAACTGGCCCGCGCCACGCTGACCGGCCGCAATACCGGCTGGCTGCCCGGCGAAGAAGCACAGGCCATCGCCCACATCGCCCGCGTGATCCGCGAGGACGACGGCACCGGCGCGCTGGCCGCCGATGCCGGCGGCAGCTACCGCGCCGTGCTGTCCGGCACCAGCGCCAGCCTGAAGCTGCCGGCGGCCTACCGGCTGGACGTCAACACCGCGAGCGATGCCGAGATCGTCGACCGCGTGGCGACGCTGATCGGCGTCTATGTCGATCAGCTGCGCTTCGTCACCAATGCCGCCGGCGTGTCGGTCAACGCGCCGTATGACCTGTTCCTGGCCCGCAACGGCCTGCCGGCAACGCCGGCATTCGGCGAAAGCGATCTCGATTACGCACGCCGCCTGCGCGACGCCGTCGAGGCGCTGACCGCACCGCAGTTCGTCGCCGCCAACGTGCTGCGCCGCTTCCAGTTCCATCTGCACGCCTTCGCCTTCACCGAAGCCGAACTGCGCGGCCTGCGCGTGTTCCTGCGCGAACCGGCCGATCCGCTGGCCGGCCCGAGCGCCGATGAGCTTGCGGCCGGCGGCATCGGCAACTGCGTCAGCTGCCACGCGCCGCCGCAGTTCAGCGACTTCGGCCTGCACAACACCGGCGTCAGCCAGCTGGAATACGACGGCCTGCACGGCGCCGGTGCCTTCGCGGCACTGGCGATTCCGAACCTTGCCGAACGCGCCGATCCGGCCATCGCCGATCGGACCTTGCCGGCCACGGCCGTCCATCCGGCGCGCCGTGGCCAGTTCCGGGCCATCGCTGCTGCCGATGCACCCGGCCGCAGCGACCTCGGCGCCTGGAGCGTATTTGCCAACGACGATTTCCCCGGCTCGCAGGCAGCGCTGCGCAGCCTGCTGTGCAACATCGCGCTGCCGGCCCGCGATTGCCGCGCCGCCACCGACGACGCGCTGCTGGCCGACGCCGTGGCCAGCTTCAAGACACCGGGCCTGCGCGATCTCGGCGATTCCCAGCCCTACCTGCACGACGGCAGTCGCGACAGCCTCGAAACGACGATGGCCTTTTACGCCGAAAGTGCCGCGCTGGCCCGCGCCGGAGCGCTGCGCAACGGCGACCCGCGGCTCGCCGGCATCGTCATCAATGCAGCCGATCAGGCCGATCTGGCGGCCTTCCTGCGCGCGCTGAACGAGGACTACAACTGACGCCGGTGGCGCCGCCGCAATCGCAGCTGCAGGGCTAGCGGCGCGCCAGCACGGCCAGCGACACGGTCACCGCGCCGGCCTTCTCGAAGCGCAGTTCCACCGGCAGGGTCTGGCCGGCGGCCAGCGGTTCGCGCACGCCGATCAGCATCAGGTGCAGGCCACCCGGCGCCAGCTGCACCTCGCTGCCGGCCGGGATCGCCAGCCCCTCGGGCAGCGCCCGCATCGTCATCTGGCCATCGGCCATCGACATCTCGTGAATCTCCACGGTCGCCACCGCCGGGCTGCTGGCGGCCAGCAGCCGGTCATCGTCACTGCCGCTGTTGCGGATGGTCAGGAAGCCGGGCGCGGTGCCGCCGGCCAGCGGCGTTTCACGCGAGCTGGCATCGACGATCAGCAGCGCGCCGATCCGGGTTTCGGCGGCGGCGGCTGCCGGTGGCGCGGCAGCCGGCGCGGGTGCGGCGGCGGGGGAGGTCGCCGACGGCTTGCAGGCGGTCAGCAGGGCGATGGCGGCCGTGGCCGCCAGCAATGAAAGACGCAGCTTCATGGGCTGTCCTCGTAAGCAGTGAATGGGAAAAGGGAAAGAGCGCTGGCGGCCGCTGCAGCAGGCCGCCGGGCGCGTTCAGGGTTCGAGCAGCGGAGCCTCGTCCGGCGTGTCCTTCAGGTAGGCCAGCGTGTTGCGCACGGTTTCCTGGCCCCAGCCCCGGGTGATGAAGACGATCCGCGTGCGGCGGTCCTCGTCCGGCCAGCGCTCGAGTTCCTCCGGCGGGTGCAGCACCGTCTGCACGCCGTGGATGACGCGCGGCCGGTCCTGGCCTTCGATGTTGACGATGCCCTTGAAGCGCAGCAGATCGTTGCCGGCCAGCGAGCGCAGGAAATCCAGCCAGCCATAGAACTTCCAGGCCGGCAGCGGGGCGTCGACGATCAGGCTGAAGGTCTGCACCTCGTCCCAGGCCGGGCCGGCGCCCCAGGGATCGGCATCGGCGCTCATCAGGTTCGGATCGGCCGGCGCCAGCCGCAGGCTGTCGGCCTTCAGGATCAGCGGACTCAGGCCGAAGCTCGGCGTGCCGGGCCGGCGACGGCCGCCGGTGAACAGCCAGTCCGGCTGCGCCGCGCCCTTCTTCGGCAGATACAACTCGGCGTCCGGGTTCATCACCCCCAGCCGGGCCTTGAGCGCGTCCAGCGCCTCGGCATCGACCAGGTCGGTCTTGGTGATCAGCAGCGCATCGGCACCGGCGATCTGCTTCTGGGCGATGTCGATCTGCTCGGCGGTCTGCGCGCCGTTGACGGCGTCGACCAGGGTCACCACCGAATCGAGCACGAAGCGCTCGTGCAGCTGCGGCGCGTTGAACAGCTGATTCAGGATCGGGCCGGGTTCGGCCAGGCCGGTGGTCTCGATGATGATCCGCTTGAGGCTGGGAATCTGCTTGCGCTGCGCCTTGGTGAACAGGCTCATCAGCGATTCCGCGAGCCGGCCGCGCGTGGTGCAGCACATGCAGCCGCCTTCGATCAGTTCGATGTCGTCCGGCTCGGCCTGCTCGACCAGATGATGGTCGAGACCGACCTCGCCGTACTCGTTGATCACCACGGCGGTGCCGGTCATCGACGGATGGCGCAGCAGGAAGTTCAGCAGGGTGGTCTTGCCGGCGCCGAGAAAGCCGGTCAGCAGCACCATCGGGATGCGGGTATCGGTGGACAACGCAGGCTCCGGGAACAGGGGAACGGCCAGTTGCGGATTATCGCCGCTGCCGCCGGCAGGCATGATCGCCGTGCTGCCCGAACGGACCTGCCGATGAACGCCACCGCTGCTGCTTCCCCTTCCGACACCCCCGGCACGGCTTCGCCGGTCGACGCGCCGTTCGTCGATCCGGCCACCGCCGACGCCGCGCCGGCCGAACAGCGGCAGGCGGCCCTGGCGCGGGCCTACGACGGCTGCGCGGCGGCGGCGGAAACCTGCATCCACCACTGCCAGCAGCAGCTGGCGACCGGCGACGCCGCGCTGGCCGACTGCCTGCGCACCGCGCTCGACGCCGACGCGGTGGCCGTGGCGATCGGCCGGCTGGCGCGCAATCGCTCGGCCTGGGCCGCCGTGCTGGCCAAGCAATCGCTGTCGATCCTCGACGCCTGCGTCGAAGCCTGCCGGCCGCATCGCGCCGCTCATCCGGCCTGCCGGGCCTGCTTCGACGCCTGCGGCAAGGCCATCGCCGCAACCCGCGCCGCCTGAACGCCGGTCACTGCCGCCGCACTTCGGCTGGGCGGCCGACCGGGACCGCGCCCGGAAGGCTCCCGCCGGCGGCGATTGCGCAGCGGCCGGTGCTGGCAGTCCTGGCCGGGATCGTCGGCCAGCGGTGGAAAGCCCAGGTCGGCGAACAGCCGGCGTAACGCCTCCTCGCAACCGCTGCGCGCCGCCACCCGGACGATCCGCTGGCGCAGGTCGTGGAAGCGGATCGACAGCGCGGTACGCATGTCCAGTTCGCCACGCAGGCGGCGCAGCGCGGCGGCATCGACCAGCGCCGGCAACTGGAACTCGTACAGCGTGCGGCTCATGGCAGCACCCCGGGTACCGTCGAGATGGCGGCGATCAGCAACGCAGCGAGCAGCAGGTTGATCCAGCCGGCGATCCACAGCAGGTGATCGCCAAGGCCGCGCAAGGCAGCCGGCAGCAGAAAGGTTTTCATGGTCATCGGCCTCGTCGGCCGACGACAGCGCGCCGGCCGCTTACAGGTGGGAATCGACGCGCACGGACCCGTCCGCGTCGTGCAGCAGTGCCGCGATCACGGCCGGCGGCCCGGTGGCGGGCGGCAGGCGGGTGGCCGGCGGCAGCACCAGCGGTGGCGGCGCCGGAGCCGGGGCATCAGCGTGCTGCCGCTGCACCGGCAGGCCGCCGGCCACCGGCATCGGCAGCGGCGCCGGACTGGCGCAGACGCAGTGGTCGCAGGCAGCCGCCGCATGGCGAGCTGCCGCCGAGGCATCACCCGGCTGGCGGGCAAATGCGGCACGCAACTCCGGCGGCAGCGCCGCCTGCAGCTGCCGAATCGACGCGGGCGCGGCATTGCCGCCGCAGAACGCCGCCGCCGCACGGCCGGGCAACGGGAACGGCGCCTGGGCATGCAGCAGCGGCGCGCACAGCTGCATCAGCAGCGCCAGCGCCAGCAGGGCGCGCTGCCAGCGCGCGACGGGCCGGTGGCGACTCATCACCGCGATCGCCGCCCGCCGTCGAAACGGCATGACGGGCCGGCCTTGGCGACGCTGATCGGTATTGGCTGCTGGCGACGCGAGCCCGGACAATGCCGCGCGTCCGGGCTGTGATGCCCGGCCGACGAATTGCCGCCCGCCACTGCCGGCGCTGCGGCCTCAACCCTTGGAGTGCATCGATGAACCGACGTGAATTCGCCCGTGGCGCAATCGGCCTGGCCACCTTCGGCAGCCTGGTGGCCAGCGCCGACGACCCTCGCATGGTCGCCAAGGCCGACAAGGCCAAGCCGGCGGTCGATCATTCGGCCCATGCCGGCATGGATCACAGCGCCCATCAGGCGGCGTCCGGCCGCTATGCCGCGCTGGCGGCCACCTTCAGCGACTGCGCCGCGGCCGCCGAAGACTGCATCGCCCATTGCCAGTCGGTGCTCGCCACCGGCGACAAGAGCCTCGGCGAATGCCTGAAGACCGCGCTCGCCTGCGACACCAGCTGCGTGGCCGTGGCCCGGCTGGCGCGGCTGGATTCGGAATTCACCGCCGGCTTCGCCAAGGCCTCGATCGCAGTGATGGAAGCCTGCGCCGCCGCCTGCAAGCCGCACGTCGAGCACCACGCGATCTGCAAGGCCTGCTTTGATGCCTGCGGCAAGACCATCAGCGCCGCCAAGGCCATCTGAAGCCAGCCGCCGTCGCGCCGCCGCCGGCCCTGCGGCGCGCGCGGCGGACAGCGTCAACGGACCGGCCGGCCGCCGCATCGGCGTCAGTTCGGCGCGGTGTCGAACAGCAGCGAGGCGGTGACCGGCACCGCCGCCGAGATCGCCTGCAGCTTGGCGACATTGCGCAGGGCTTCCACGCCGTCACCAAGGCCGAAGCTCGCTGCGTTGACGATCAGCGGCGCCTCGGTGCTGACCCGCCACTGACGGGCGCTGACATGGGTGATCCGGAACTCGCCTGGCAGTTCGCCGCTGAGGCCGTGCAGGTCCAGCGTCACCGGCGTGCTGACATTCAGGCTGGCGCCGACCGGCAGGGCCCGCACCGCCGCCGCGTCGACCTGCGCGCTGACCTTCGCGGTCGGATGCGCAGCGGTATCGAACAGCATCGTCCGCAGCCGCTCGTTGCGGATCGGGATGCCGGTTTCCACGGCGTCCAGCGTGATCTCCAGCGCCAGCTTGCCGCCGGCATCGACCTTGCCGGCCAGCGCCGGGAAGCGATGCACCTCGCCGACCGCGTCGTTCTTGATCGACACGAAGGCCAGCCGCGAATCGGCGTTGGCCAGCGTCCAGCCGCCGGTGGCCGCTTTCGGCGCACGGTCGGCGGCGTGGACGGCAACGGCGGAGGCAAGGCCGGCGCTGAGCAGCATCAGGCGGGAACGGCGGAAACGGTTCATCGGCAACTCCTGGGATTCGGGGTGGGTGCGGCTCAGACCGCGGAAGTCGCGGCAATGCTCCGCGTTTCCTGCACGAAGTTGTCGTACATCACGCGCAGCGCTTCAAGCAGTTCCGGCCGCGACTTGTCCGGCGTGCCGGCGTCGTACGGCGGCTTCGGCGCGTACTCGGCCTGCAGCTGCATCGCTTCGGCATAGGCCGCGCCGCGCAGCTGGCCGAGCAGGGTCAGGCCGAGGTCGAGCCCGGCCGAAACCCCGGCGCCGGTGTACAGGTTGCCGTCGACCACCACGCGCTCGTCGACCGGCGTGGCCCCGAAGCCGGCCAGTGCGTCGCGCACCAGCCAGTGCGAGGTCGCGCGCCGGCCCTTCAGCAGGCCGGCGGCGCCGAGGATCAGGCTGCCGGTGCAGACGCTGGTGATGTATTTCGCCGCAACGGCACGGCTGCGCACGAAGTCCAGCGTCGGCGCGTGGCGCGCGGCAGCCAGCGTGCCGGTGGCCCCACCGGGCACGAACAGCACGTCGAGCTGTTCAGGGCAGTCGGCAAACGTGGTATCGGGGACCAGCGCGTAGCCGAGATCGGTCTTCACCGGCTCCAGCGTGGCCGCGACCAGATGCACCTTCGCGCCCATCATCGAGGCCAGGAAGTAGTTCGGGCCTACCAGATCGAGCGCGGTGAAGCCGGGGTACAGCAGCATCGCGATCTTTTCCTCGCCGTACATCTTCAGGTCCGGCAGCTTCATCAGCGCGTCGTGCGCGCGGGCCATGCGCTGCGCCTCGTCGACGCTCGGCAGCTGGTCCTTCAGTGCGACGGCGGTGGCACCGGCGGCGGACAGGCCGACAGCGCCGGCGATCAGTTTTCGGCGGGTGACTTTCATGGCGGATCTCGTTGGGATGGCAGTTCAGTAGCGGACGATGGCGGTCGCGTACAGCGCACGGCCGGTGGCCGGCCGGGTCACCGACTGCGCGAGGTAAGGATAGGGTTCGAGGTACTGGCGGCCGGTCAGGTTGCTGACCGACAGGCCGAATTCATAGCCGGGCCGCGTCCACGACGCCTGCGCATCGACAACATACGCGCCCGGTACCGAATCGACGTTCGGCAGGGTGACCTGGCGACGGCTGCCGGCGCTGACACCGACGCCGACCCCGAGACCGTCGAGCAGCCGGTAGCGAACCGCGAGCCGGCCGCTGTGCTTCGCAATGCGCGGCAGGCGATTGCCGACCGGCAGCGCGTTGTCTTTGCTGACCACGGCATCGGTGTAGGCGTAAGCCGTCAGCAGCGACAGCGCCCGCACCGGTTCCCAGATCAGATCGCTTTCGATGCCGCGGGCGCGCTGCTCGCCGGTCTGGGTCTGGGCCGATGGATCGAGCAGCGTGCCGGCCGGGGTCGGCACATTGCGGCGGCGCAGCTCGTAGACCGCCAGCGTGCCCGACAGGCCCAGTTCGCGCGCCGCCAGCTTGAAGCCGGCCTCGGCCGAGCGCGAGGTTTCCGGCTGCACCGGCGCGTCGCTGCGCAGCAGGGTCACGCCCCGGAAGCCCTGCGCATAGCCGCCGAACAGCGACACGCCGTCGACCAGCTCGACCACGAGGCCGCCGCGCGGCGACAGCCGGTACTGGTCGCGATCGAACCCGTTGGCCGGCCGATCCAGCGCCAGCCGCTCCCAGCGCAGCCCGGCCAGCAGGTGCACGCGGTCGAACAGCGACAGCTGGTCTTGCAGGTACAGCGCGCCGGTGACGAAGCGATCGGCCTGGGTGTCGCTGACCGGCGGCACCGCACCAAACGGCACATCGGAATCCGGATCGGCGTAATCGACACGGCCATTCGGCAGCAGCCGCAGACCAAGACCGGCTTCGTAGCGCGTGCGGTCGTACTGGGCGCCGACGATCACCCGATTCTCGACCCGCTTGCCGTTCAAGGTGCACACCACCCGGCCATCGACGGTGGTTTCGCGCACCGCGCTCGGCAGATAGCCGGACAGCACCGGGTAGGCCGTCGGGTTCAGCAGGCCGGGCGGGAAGAACGCCGGGAAGGTGAACGAGCCGTACTCGTCGAAGCGGCTGCGGTACAGCCGCGCATCGAGCACCGCTTCCAGCCCGTCGCCGAACGAATGGCGCAGGTTCAGTGCGCCACCCTGGTTCAGCACCACGGTGTGCGGGGTGGTGGTGGCGCCGGAGAAGTGCTCGCGCACGTAGGGGCGGTCGCTCAGGGTCAGCGCGCTCGGCAGGCCGGAGTACTCCAGATAGGCCTGCCGGCTGAACTGGCCGCGCAGGGTCAGCGTGGTCGGCCCGCCGAGCCCGACCGCGATCGCCGGGAACAGCGCGTAGCGCTGCGACTGGACGGCGTCGATGTCGGCGTAGGCGCGCTGGTACTCGCCGGACAGCCGCACCGCCACACCGTTGAACAGCGGCTGGTTGACGTCGAAGAACGGGTTGATCGTCGCGAAGCTGCCGGCGCGCACGCCGATTTCGCCGCCGGCCCTGGCCACCGGGCTGCGCGTCACCAGATTGATGATGCCGCCGAGCGGCGCGCCGACGCCGCCCCCGAACAGGCTGCCGGACGGCCCCTTGATCACTTCGATCTGCTGGATGCCGGCCAGCGCGCCGGGGTCGACGGTGCTGGTCGTGCCAAAGGCCGGCAGGCCGTCGACATAGACCTCGGCGGCGAAGCCGCGAACGATCGGGCTGACCAGGATCGCGTCCTCCGGCCGTGGCGCGAACACGCCGGAGACATTGGCCAGCGCCTCGTTCAGCTGGTGCAGCTGCTGGTCGTCGATCAGCGTCCGCGTGATCACCTGCACCGACTGCGGAATCTCGTCGAGCGGCGTGTCGCTGCGGGTGGCCGACACACTGGTTTCCGCCGCGTACGCGGCCGGCCGCTCGGCACGGACCTGCACCGGGTCGAGCTGCACCGCCGGCTGTGACGCATCCGCCCGGGCCGGCTCTGCCGCCAGCAGCTGCAGGCCGATGACGCCGATGCAGCCGACCCGGCGCAGGCTTCCACCGCGCGGCAGCGTGTTCGCCGAGGCGGTCATCGGCGGCCTCGCGCCGGGAGGACCTGAACCGCGCGCTCGGCGTCGGCGCAGGCAGTGCGCACGGTCATGACCCGGCAGCCAGTGCACGGGTCTCGACCAGCAGCGGCGCGAACATGCCACGCACCGACTGCTCGATCGCCCGCGGCGCGCCGCCGGGCGTGCCGGCGTGATACGGCGGTACCGGCGCGTACTCGGCCATCAGCTGCACGGCCTCGGCGAAGGGCTTGCCGCGCAGCAGGCCGATCAGCGCCAGGCCGAGATCAAGCCCGGCCGACACCCCGGCGCCGGTCACCAGCCTGCCGTCCAGCACCACCCGCTGGTCGACCGGCTTGGCGCCGAAGTCGGCGAGCGCCTCGCGCACACCCCAGTGGGTCGTGGCCCGCCGGCCGGCCAGCAGCCCGGCGGCGCCGAGGATCACCGCGCCGGTGCAGACGCTGGCCACGTAGCGCGCATTCGCGCCTCGGCTCTTGACGAAGGCGAGCGTGGCGGCATCGCGTGCCGCCGCGACGGTGCCCTCGGCACCGCCGGGCACCAGCAGCACGTCGAGCTTCTCGGGCACCTCGTCGAAGCGCGCGTTCGGCAGCATCGCGACACCGACGTCGGAGACCACCGGCTCACGCTGCGCAGCGACCAGGTGCACGGTGGCGCCCATCATGCTGGCGAGAAAGAAGTGCGGGCCGATCAGATCCAGCGCCGTGAAGCCCGGATAGAGCAGCATGGCCACCTGCTCGCTGCCGTGCATCTGCATGCCGGGCACCGCCATCAGCGCTTCGTGCGCCTGCGCGCCCTGCCGCTGCGCGTCTTCGAGCGACGGCTTGTTCTTGCCGATGGCCTCGGCAGCGCGCGCCAGCGCATCCGTCAGCGCCACGCCGGCAAGCCCGGCGGCACTGATCCCGAGCAGCGTCCTGCGATCGATCGACATGGGGATTCTCCGTTGTCGGGGTGGGGTTCAAGCCTTACCAGCGATAGGCGACGGTGCCGGTCACCGTGCGGTCGACGCCATAGAAGCAGGAGCCGGCCTGACAGGCCGCCACGTGGGTGTTGTTGCCGAGGTTCTGCGCGTAGACGCCGAAGCGCAGACCGCGCCAGCCGTAGTCGATGCCGGCGTCGAACAGCGTGTAGGCGGTCACTTTCAGCGTGTTCAGATCGTCGCCGGCGGTGGCGCCCTGGTAGCGCACGGCGGCGCTCAGGCCCAGCCCGGCCAGCGGGCCTTCGAGCAGCGCGTAGCGCGCGTGCAGCGAGGCCAGATGCTCGGGTGTGGCGACCGGCCGCAGGCCACGGTTGCCGGCGTTGCTGCGCGTCACCTCGACGTCCTGCCAGGTGTAGGCGGCGGTCAGGTGCAGGCCCGGCAGCGGTCGCGCCTCGGCACCGAATTCGACCCCCTGCGACCGTACCGCGCCGGTCTGCACGCGGCCGAACGGAGCTTCCGGGTCCGGACTCGGCGTCAGCACGTTCTGGCGCTCGATGTGGAAGCCGGCCAGGGTCAGCAGGCTGCGCACGCTCGGCAGCTCCAGCTTGGCCCCGGTTTCCCACTGCCGGCCGGTTTCCGGCTGGAAGCCGCGGCCGGCGGAATCGCTGCCGATCACCGGCAGGAACGAGGTCGCGTAGTTCAGGTACGGCACCAGGCCGAGGTTGAAGCGGTAGGACACGCCGACCCGGCCGCTGCGCTGGCTGTCGTCCTGCTTGCTGCGGCTGTCGGCGAGGCGATCACGCACCCGGTTCGACACCCAGTCCTGACGGCCGCCGAGCAGCAGCCGCCAGCGCTCGTCGAGGGTCGCCTGCTCCTGCACGTACAGGCCGACCTGGCTGCGCTTCGTCGCGGTATCGACGAACAGCGCCGGCACCTCGATCGAAGCTCCGTAGCTCGGCGCATAGAGATCCAGCGACGGCGCCTCGCCAAAGCCCTGGTTGCCGGCGTAGTCGATGTGCTGGTAGTCGACGCCGACCAGCACCGTATGACGCAGCCGGCCGCTGCCGAAGCGGCCGGTCAGGTTGCTGTCGACGACGGCGGCCCGGGCGCGGTCGGCGGAGCTGAAGCTGGCCCGAAGCAGGGTCCGCTGGCTGTCGTCGGCCGGATCAAGGCCCAGACCGAAGACATCGCGGAACGCGGTGTCGAGATGGTCGTAGCGGAACTGCTGGCGAACGCTCCAGACCGCGTCGAAGCGATGTTCGGCGATCCAGCCAGCCGACCACTGCTCGCGGTCGAAGCCGTTGTAGCCCGGCTCGCCGTCATTGCGGTGCGTCGAGATGCGGCCGTTGGGATTCGGCTGCACGGTGCCCGCTGCCGGCAGGAACTGCAGGTGGCCGGCATCGTCGTTCTGGTACTGGCCGAGCACGGTCAGCCGAGTGCCGGGGCCGATCTGCCAGCTCAAGGAAGGGGCGATGAAGGCGCGGTCGTTCTGCTCGAAATCGACCTGGGTGCCGCTGTCGCGGTACAGGCCGGTCAGCCGGTACTGCAAGCCGTCGACCGCGCCGAGCGGGCCGCCGACATCGGCCTTGACCTGCTTCCAGTCGAAGCTGCCGATCTCCAGCTGCAGCTCGCGCTGCGCCGTGGCCGGCGGCTGCTTGCTGACGTAGTTGACCAAGCCGCCCGGGTTGGCGCTGCCGTACAGCACCGAGGCCGGACCGCGCAGCACCTCGATGCGCTCCACGCCGTAGGGCTCGAGCCGGAACGCCGCGAAGCCGCTGGCAGGCGAGAACAGCAGCAGGCCATCGCGGAACACGCCGGTGTCGTCGGCGCGGAAGCCACGGATCGCGAAGAAGTCATAGACATTGTCGAGGCCGTACTGCTCGCTCTGCACGCCGGGCACGAAGCGCAGTGCCTGGTTCAGGCTTTGCGCGTTCTGCTCGTCGAGCGCGTCGCGGCCGATCACCGTGATCGACTGCGGAATCTCGGCCAGCGGTGCGGCGATCTTGGTGGCGGTCTGCGCGGCCGGCGCGACGGGAGTGCCGGTAGCGATCACCGGCGCCAGCTGTACCGGCTGCCCGCCGCCGGTCGCGGCGGGGCTTTCGGCAGCGGCTTCGGTGCTGGCATCGGCCGCCTGCACGGCGGCGGGGATGGCGATGGCCGCTGGCAACGCGGCGGCGATCAGCAGCAGGCGGAGGCGCAAGGCGGCGGATGGCGTGGCGGTCATGGGCAGGCATTCCGGCGGAGTGAGGCCGACGGCGGCAGCGCATGCCGCCCGACGGCGAGGGGGAAGAAGAAACGACCGCGGGATCGGGGCGCGATCGTCCGGGTCGAAGGAGACACGGTTGGCCATCGCGTCATGGCACCAGCCCCAGCCAGTCGCGCAGCGGCGCGATCCGGCGCAGCAGCAGCCGCTCGGTGGCCAGCACCGCCGCCAGGCTCAGGCCCAGCGACGGGAACAGCAGGCCCAGCGCCAGCAGCAGCGCCGCCAGGCCCCAGGGTGTGGCTGCAGCCGGGTGCGGCGGCGGCGCGCCGAGACCGCTGCGCCGGCGCTTGAGCCACATCACCGGACCGCTGACCGCCAGCAGCGCGCCGGTCAGCGACGCGAACAGCATCAGCAGCTGGTTGGGCAGGCCGAAGTAGTTGCCCATGTGCAGCTGCACGCCCAGCTCGACGAGCTGCGCGCCGCGTCCGTAGTCGGCAAAGCCGACATCGTTGATCACCGCGCCGCTGTACTGGTCCAGATGCACGGTGCGCTGACCCTGCGGCCGGGCCGGGTAGGTGTAGGCGGTGTAGACGTCGTGGGCGTCCTTCGGATAGCTCAGCCGGTAGGCCGTGCGCAGGCCGAGGCCGGCGTAGATCTCGGCTGCGCGGCCGACGCTGATCGGCGTCGCCGACGACGGCGAATGGCCGGCGTGATCCGAATGCGGCGACGGCGCCTGTTCCAGCGTCCACGGGATGCCCGGCGTCGTGGCCGCCAGCGGCACGACGGCGGCCGGATCGGACGCCACCTGCGCGTGATCGACATGGGTCCGGTAGGCGGCCGGATAACCGAGCCCGACGCTGGCCATCGCCCGGTTCAGGCTGCCACCCCAGTGGCTGGCCCACGGCAGACCGCTGAGCAGCAGGAACAGCAGCAGCATCGAGCCCCAGACGCCGGCCACCGCGTGCAGGTCGCGCCAGAACAGCCGGCCACGGCCGAGCCGGGGCAGCCAGACCCCGAACAGGCGGTGGTCGCCACGCGGCCACCACAGGTACAGGCCGGTCAGGATCAGCACGATGGCCCAGCACGACACCAGCTCCACCAGCCGGTCGCCGCCGTCGCCGAGCATCAGCGAGCCGTGCAGCAGGCCGGCCGCTCCGACCAGACTGCCGGCCTCGGTGTAGCGGCCGCGCACCGCCGCGCTGACCGGATCGACCGGCACCCGGAACGCCTCGCCATCGGCCGACTTCAGAAACACCACGGCGGTGCGTTCCGGCGCGGTCGGCAGATCGATGCGGGTCGGCGTCGCGCCCGGATACGCGGCCAGCGCGGCGTCCACCAGCTGCTCGACCGGCTGGCTCGCACCCGGCTGGCTGACGAAGCGCCAGTCCGGATGCAGCGCGTCGTCGATCTCGGTATCGAACAGGTAGACGATGCCGGTCAGCGCCAGCACCAGCAGGAATGGCGCCACGACGATGCCGGCATAGAAATGCAGCCGGAAGATCGTGCGGTGCAGCTGTGCGGCATCGATGCCGCGTGCCGGAGTTTCGGAAGGCTTCGACATGGCGTGATCTCGGCTCAGGTGCTGGCTGCGCCGAAGCGGTAGGCCAAGCGCAGGCTGAAGCTGCGCGGCTGGCCGGGCAGCACGCGGTTGTCGGTGCCGAGCGAGTAACGGCTGACGTTGTCGCTGTAGTAGTAGGTCTGGTCGAAGACGTTGGTCAGCGCCGCGTCGATCCGGAACGCGCCGAAGCCGGTGCTGGCGCCGAAGTCGAGCGTCGCGTAATCGGGCAAGGTCACCGCGCCGCCGTTCAGCACCTTGCGGGCGCCGGCGTAGTTGACGCCGGCCCGCAGGTCGACCGAGCCCAGCCGCACGCGGCTGGCGACGACGACGCTGCTCTCCGGCGTTTCCGCCAGCCGGGCGCCGCGCTGCGCCGGGTCGCTGGAGCGCTGCACGATGCCATCCAGGTAGGCGTAGCCGCCCTGCAGCGACCAGCCGGGCAGCGGCGTCCATTCGCCTTCCAGCTCGATGCCCTGGATGCGGAAGCGGCCATCCTGCAGCTGGAAGCCGACATTGGCCGGATCGGCCACCGAGACGTTGTCGAGATGGCTGCGGAACGCCGCGAGGCTGACGTGCGCGGTGTCGCTGCCGTAGCGCAGGCCCAGTTCCGCCTGGTTGGAGGTCTGCGGCTTGAAGGCGCTGCCGTCGAACTTCCGCGAGCCGGTCACATCTTCCAGGCTGTAGCCGGTGCTGTAGCCGCCGAACAGCGAGTAGCGCTCGCTCAGCGCGTAGGTGCTGCCGAGCTGCCAGGCCGTGTTGCGCAGCTTCGCCGAGTCGCGGCTGGTGAAGAACGCGGTGCTGAAGCTGTTGTCGTTGTCGGACTCCGTATGGCGAACGCCGGTGACGACATTCCAGGCCGGCGTCAGCGCGATCTGGTCCTGAACGTAGACCGAATAGCTTTCGAGGTCGGCGCGCGAGCGGAAGCCGAAGTTGCTGCTCGGCGCGCCGCAGCCGTAGACCGGGTTCAGCGCGTCGATCGGCCCGATGCCGCAGGGGATCTCGCTGTACATGGTGAACGGCACTTCGTCGGCCGCCCGCTCGATGCCGACCAGCAGCCGGTGGCCGATGCCGAACGTCGCGAAGCGGCCGGCAAGGTCGAGCTGGGCGATCGTGAAGTTGTCCTTCTCGCCGCCGTCGCGGCCGTCGCGCGGGATCAGGGTCGGCTGGCTCGGGTCCGGCGCCAGCAGGTGGGTCGACTTGCCGCGATTGTTGAATTCCGAGTACTGCAGACGCGGCGTCAGCGTCCAGCTGTCGTTGAGCCTGACATCGACCCAGGCCTGCAGCAGCGGCGCGTGGTTGTTCCGCACCGAGAACGCCGGCTCGCCGAGGAAGGTCGAGCGGCGCACCCGTGCCACGCCGTTGGGCAGCACCGTGCCGACCGTCGGCAGGCCCGGATAGTTGCTGCTGCGGCGCGCCAGATACTCGGCGACCAGATGCGCCGACACCGCTACGCTCGGCTGCCACGCGAGGCTGAGGCCGAGGTTCTCGCGATCCAGATCGAGGTGGTCGACGAAGCTGCCGGAACGTTCGATCTCGCCGGTCAGGCGTACGCCGAGCGTGTCGGTGATCGGCCCGCCGACGTCGACCGTCGCCAGCTTCTGGCCGTGGCTGCCGGCGGTCAGCGCCACCGAGCCGGCGAATGCATCGGTCGGCTGCTTGGTCACCACCGACACCAGGCCGCCGACCGCCGCCTGCCCGAACAGCACGCCGGACGGCCCCTTCAACACCTCGATGCGCTCGATGTTCGACAGTGCGGCGTTGTCGACGCCGTTGTAGAAGCGCTGGCGCAGACCGTTGCGCATCTGGTCGGCGACCAGACCGCGCAGGCGCGGCGCGCCGCTGGCGCTGCTGACCACGCGGCTGCGGGCGACGGTGGCCGACGGCACCGCGAGCAGTGCGTCGTCGATGCTGCGCACGCTGCTTTCGGTCAGGGTCACCGGGTTCAGCAGCTGCACGCTCTGCGGCAGCTTGTCGACCGGAATGCCGGACTTGACGCCGAACTCCGGCGCCGCCGCCGGCTTGGCGCCGACCACGTCGACCGGCGGCAGCGTGACCGCTTCGGCACCGGCATCGGCCGGGGTGCCGGCCGCAGCAGACGCTTCCGGCGCCAGTGCGGCCAGTTCGGCTGCGGGATCTGCTGCCTGCGCGGCGGTGGCCAGCGTCAGCAGCAGGGAGAGTGCGGTGGCGCGGCGCACGGCCGGCCGATGGAACATGGGGGTCATCGGAGGATTCCTGTCAGCGGCGGCGATCAGAACGAATGGCCCAGCGACACTTCGACGCTGCGGGGCTGGCCGAGGAACAGCAGGTACGACGAGTAGCCGGACCAGTCGGCGTACAGCGCGTCGGTCAGGTTGCGGCCGCGCAGGGTCACCGTGTTGCGGCCCGGTGCCTTCCAGGTGATCGCGGCGTCGACCACCGTGTAGCCGTCGACCTTCACGGTGTTGGCGTTGTTGGTGAAGAAATTGCCGTTGTGGCGGACGATGCCGGTGAAGCTCAGCGGCAGCGCCTGCGGCGCATAGGTGAGCACCACGTCGGCCAGCTGCTTCGAGGTATTGACCGGGCGGTTGCCGGCGCGATCGGCACCGCCGGCCTCGACCAGCTTGCGGAACTCCGGATCGATCAGCGTGCCGCCGACCGCCAGCGTCAGCTCGCGGCTGATCAGCAGATCGGCCGACAGCTCGACGCCGCGCGAGCGCTGCGTGCCGCCCTGCAGGGTCAGCTGCGGGTTCTGCGGATCGCGGGTCAGGATGTCGTCCTGCTCGATCTGGTAGACCGAGGCGGTCAGCTGCAGGCGCTCGCCGAACTGCGAGGTCTTGATGCCCAGCTCGAAGGAATCGCCGGTGCTGACCTTGAAGCGGGCATTGCTGGCGCTCAGGAACAGCAGGCCGCTGACTGGCGTGGTGGCCTTGGTGTACTGGGCGAACAGCTGGGTGCGCGGCAGCAGGTCGTAGACCGCGCCGAACCGCCAGGAGATCGGGTCGTAGTCCTGGCCGTAGGTGCTCAGCGCGCCGCTGGTGACGTTGCGCACCCGGCGCGACAGCTGGAACAGGTCGAGCCGGGCACCGCCGACCAGCAGCAGCTGGTCGGTCAGGTTGAAGGCGTTCTCGACGAACAGCGCCTGCGACTCGACTTCGGCGGTCACGTCCTGGCGGGTCGAGAAATTGGCGGCGTTGTCGTCGGGGAACGTGCCGCGCGCGTAGTTGTAAGGATCGACCGAGGTCGTCGAACCAAAGCGGCGCTGGGTGAAGAAGTCGGTGCCGGCCACTTCGCCGCCGATGGTGAAGCGGTTGCGGTGGCCGAACAGCGCGCCGTCAAACGCTGCATGCAGGCGCTGCGACCAGACCTGGTGGTCGTGGGTGATGATGGTCGTCGAGCGATCGAGCAGACCGGTGTTGAAGTTGAAGCTGTAGTCGTCGGAATCGACATACGAACGATCGGCCGTGTACCAGGTCGAGTCGCTGACCAGCCGCCAGTGATCGCCCAGCTTGTAATCGGCGCGGGCGCGCAGCCACAGCGTTTCGGTGCCCAGCGCGCCGTCGGTGGTGTCGTAGTTCGAACGGCGGATGGCGCGGTCCAGCACGTAGCCGGCGCTGCCGGACACCAGGCCCGACGGCCGCCGCGCGGTGCCGGCGCCGACCAGCGGCGTGCCGTAGTACGCGGTCTGGAAGGAATCCTTGTAGTAGTCGGCCGACAGCGCGATCGACAGCCGCTCGGTCGGCTCGATGCGCGCCGAGACCAGCCCGCCGAAGGTCGCGGAATCGGTGTCGTCGATCCAGCCGCTGGAGCGGCTGTAGGAAAAATCGGCGCGGCCGGCGGCCTTGTCGCCGAGCGGCTGGTTGACGTCACCGGCCAGCCGCAGCGTGTCCTGGCTGCCGTAACTGGTGAACAGCTCGCCGAAGGTCTTGCCGAGCACCGCGCTGCGCGGCACGAAGTTCACCGCGCCGGCCAGCGCGCCTTCTCCGGAGGTCACCGAAGCGGGACCCTTGATCACCTCCACCCGCTCGTAATTCCAAGAATCCCAGTTGCGCACGCCGACATCGGAGTTGGCCATGCGCACGCCGTCGTACAGGTAGTTCACGGCGCGGTGGAAGCCGCGCACCGACAGCGCGCCGACCGAGCCGGGCAGGTTGCCGGAGGCGACACCGGGCGCGGCGTTGAGCGCCTCGATGGCTGTGCGCAGGCCCTGCGTCTCGATGTCCTCGCGGGTGATCAGCTCGACGATGGCCGGCGTTTCCCGGTCGCTCAAGCCCAGCCGCCCGGCCACTTCCGGCGCGCGGCTGCGTTCGCCGCTGACCACCACCGGCGCCAGCGACGCCGGCGTTTCGGCCTTGGCGCTGTCGTCGGATGGGCTCCCGGCAGCATCGGCGGCGATGACCGGGCTGGTGAAGGCAAGGATGCCGAGGCTGATGGCAAGACGGTGACGATGACGCATGGAGGACTCCCGGGGATGTTCTTGTGGTGGATGCAATCGGTGCCTGATGTCGCTCAGGCGGCGCGCCGCCACGGCAGCCGCCGCAGCGTGAAATCGAACAGCAGCACCGCGACCAGGCTTGCGCCCATCAGCGGGAACAGCAGGCCGAGCCCGGCGGCGATGGCGACCACGCCTGCGCCGGTTCGGTAGCCGCGCGGCCGGCTCGGCGCGCCAAGGCCGGCGCGCAGGCCGCCGGGCGGGCGGCGACGCCACCACATCACCGTGCCGGTGACGACGGTCAGCACCGTGAGTCCGCAGACCAGCACGCAGAGCAGCTGGTTGGCGAGGCCGAACTGGCGGCCGAGGTGGATTTCCACGCCCCATTCGACGGCCTTGCCGAGCGGGCTGTAGCGGCCGTAGCCGATGTCGTCGAGCGCGCGGCCGTCGGCCGGATCGAGGTACAGCGTGCGCTGGGTGGTGGCGCCGCCGGGGATGTAGCTCAGGTGCCAGACCGCGCCGGGGCCGTCCGGGTAGATCAGCCGCAGGCCGGGGCCGAGCACGCCGCGCTGGCGGGCGACCGCTTCGACCTCGGCGACGCCGATCCGCGCCGGTCCGCCGGCCGGTGCCGGGTCGTGGCGGATCGTCCAAGGAATGCTCGTGTCATGGCTGGCTGCCGCCGCTGCGGCGCGATGTGCCGCGTGCGGATCAGCCGGCGCGGCGGCGTCCAGCGTCGGCGCGGCGACGAAGTTCGGCGTCGGCGCGGTCAGGTGCGACACCGTGCCGAGGCGCGCCAGCTGGCCGCCCCAGAAGCCGGCCCAGGGCAGGCCGCTGAGGATCAGGAAGCCGAGCGCCAGCGCGTTCCAGACCGCCGGCACCGCGTGCAGATCGCGCCAGAACACGCGGCCCCTGGCGTGGAGCCTCGGGATCAGGGTGCCGAGCAGGCGGTCGCCCCGCTCCGGCCACCACAGGTACAGGCCGGTGACCAGCAGCACCAGCGCCCAGCTGGCCGCCAGTTCGACCAGCCAGTCGCCGACCGTGCCGAGCAGCAGTTCGCCGTGCAGCGCCGAGATCACGTTCATCAGCTGCCAGCGCGTCTCGAGCGCGCCGCGCACGGTGCCGGTGCAGGGTTCGACGAACAGGTTCAGCGCCGCGCCGCCCGGCGGCTGGATCGTCCACTGGGCGGCGCGGTCGGCTGCTGCGGCCACCGTGTAGCGGCGGATCGTCGCGCCCGGATAGGCGGCCCGCACCGCCGCTTCCTGGCTCGCCGCCGGCAGCGGCGCGGCGCAGACCGGCGTCACCTGCAGGTCGCGGTACCACCAGGCTTCGATCTCGTCATCGAAGGTGTACAGCGCGCCGGTCACCGCCAGCATCAGCAGCACCGGCACCACGAACAGGCCGGCGTAGAAATGCCAGCGCCAGACCGCGCCATACAGGCCGCGGCTGCGCGGACGGCGATCATCGGAAGCCGGATTCGGCGTCGCCATGACCGGCGCCTTCAGTAGTGCCAGCCGAACCGCACGAACACCGTGCGCGGCTCACCCGCGTAGACGAAGTTCGAGCTGCCGGTAGCGGTGAAGTAGCGGTTGTCGCTGAGGTTCTGGCCGTACAGGTCGACGCTCAGTTCGCGCCACGCCCAGTGCAGGCCGACATCGAGCGTGCCGTAGTCCGGCAGCTCCACGGCGCTGGTGTTGGTCAGGTTGCGGCTGCCGACATAGGCGCCGGTGACGCGCAGGCTGACGGTGCCGAACTTCGGTTCCAGCCAGGCCGCAGGCAGCCGGGCTTCGACACTCAGATTGCCGCTGTGCAGCGGCGTGTCGCCAAGCCGGCGGCCGCTGTCGTCGGCGTCGCCGCGCACGACCTTGGCGCCGAGGTAGGCATAGCCGCCGCTGAACTGGATCAGCCGGGTCGCCTGCCAGGCACCTTCCAGTTCGACGCCATCGACGCGGACCAGCCCGGCCTGGGTGAACAGGTTGGGATCCACGGCGTCCGGCACCACGAAGTTCTTGCGCCGGGTGCGGAAGACCGCCGCGCTGGCCCGGAAGGCGTCGCTGGCGTAGCGGACGCCGGCTTCCACCTGGTCGGATTCCTCGGGCTCGGCGACGTTGCCGCTCGGCGTCCGCGATCCGGCGTTGGCTTCCAGATCGAAGCCGGTGTTGTAGCCGGCGTAGAGCGACCAGCCATTGTCGAAGCGGAAGGTGCTGCCGACCTGATAGGTGGTCGCGGCCTGGGCGGTGGCATCGGCCGCGCCGTTGAAGATGTTGTCGGCCAGGATGCGGGTCTGGCGCACGGCGCCGGTGACGTCCCACTGGCGGGTCAGCGCCAGCGTGTCCTGCAGGTAGAACGCCAGCGTGTCGATGTTCTGCACCGAGTGGAACGCGAAGGTTCCGGCCGGGGCGATGCTGTCGTAGGTGTAGACCGGGTTCAGCACGTCGATGCTGCCGACGTTGTTCAGGTTGAACTGCGTGAACAGGCTGCGTTCCAGGTTCTGCTCGACGCCGGCCAGCAGCCGGTGCTCGAAGCCGAAGGTGTCGAAGCGGCCGGCCAGATCGAGCTGGAACACCGAATAGCCGTCGTTCTCCTGGCCGTTGCGGCCGTTGCGATTGATCACCGTCGGATTGCCCGCCTGAGGCGCCAGCACGCGGATCTGCTGCAGATCGGTGTTGAAGCCGGAGTACTGGGCGCGCGGCGTCAGCGTCCAGTCATCGGACAGCTGGATGTCGACCCAGGCCTGCACCAGCGGCGCGTAGGCGTTCAGCGTGGTGAAGTTCGGTTCGCCGAGGAACAGGCCACGGCGCAGTTCGGCAACGCCGTTGCTGCGCAGCGTGCCGGTGACCGGCAGGCCCGGATTGTTGGCGGTGTTGCGCTGGTGCCATTCAGCGTTCAGGTGGGCGATCACCGCATCGACCGGCTGCCAGGACAGGCCGAGCGCGACGTTCTCGCGGTTCAGCTTCTGGAAATCGGAATAGGTGTTGCTGCGTTCGATCTCGCCGGTGACCCGGGCATACAGCCGCTGCTCGCGGCTGATCGGCCCGGTGACATCGGCGGCCAGCGTCTTCTGGTCGAAGCGGCCGAAGCTGACATTGCCCGATGCGCCGAGCTGCTCCTGCGGCGCCTTGGTGACGATGTTCAGCAGGCCGCCGACCGCCGACTGGCCGTACAGCACGCCGCCCGGCCCCTTCAGCACTTCGATGCGCTCGATGTTGGAAATCGCCGAGGCATCGACATCCTCGAAGTAGCGCTGGCGCAGGCCGTTGCGCTGCTGGTCGGCGAGGAAGCCGCGCACCTTCAGGCTGAAGCTCTGGTAACGGGCGACACGGGGATTGCCGACGTTGGCCGAGGGCACGGCGCGCAGCGCGTCGCCGATCGAGCGCACGCCGCGCTCGTCGAGATCGTCCGCCGACAGCACCTGCACGCTCTGCGGCACGCGTTCCAGCGGCAGGCCGCTCTTGTTGCCGACATTGACCGCCGGCGGCTTCAGGCTGTTGACGCCGGTGACTTCGACGCCATCGAGCTTCACGGCTTCATCGGTGGCTTTCGTGGCAGCGGGCGTGTCGGTGCCGTCGGCGGCGGCACTGCCGAGCGCCAGCAGCAGCGACAGCGCGGCGGCCCGGCGGGCGGGGGTGTAGGCAGTGAATCGGGTCATGCGGAACTCCGGGAATTCAGGGGGAAGCGGACGTACAGCGGCATCGCGCGCGGGCCGCTCAGGGCGGCGCGTCGGCGATCCGGACCAGCAGCAGGTGGTGGGCGTCGTCGTCGTGACGGCGTTCGCCGTCATCCACGCCGGGCACGGCCGCGACGGCGAACGCCGCCAGCAGCAGCAATGCGCAGGCGCGCAGCACAGGGAGGGACATCGAGGGATTTCCGTGTCGGCAACAGGCCCGTGACCGGGCCGGCAGGCCGCACGCCGGTCCGGCAAGGACCGTGGTGCAGCCGTCGTATCAGCCTTGCAGCGGCAGTACGGCGAGCAACAGCGGCGGACCGCGCGAGGGCGGCCGGGGGTGCAGCAGCACATGGGGTGCGGCGCAGGTGGCGCCGCCGATCGCCAGCACGGGTGCCGAGGGCACGGCGGGCACCGGGCCGCCGGCCGGCAGCAGCGCCGCGCCGGCCTGCGCGAACGGGCAGTCGCCGTGACCGGACAGGCGTCCGGTGTCGCCGGCGGGGGCGCCAGCATGCGGATCGTGGCGGGCGGCGGCCTGCGCCCTCAGCGCGTCATCGGCGGCGGCATCGGCTGGGCGGCCGCCGTGGCAGATCGGCCCGGTCGGCGGCGCGCCATCGGTACGCGCCTTCAGCGCCACCGCCAGCGCGCTGGCCGGGCAGATCGCCAGCCAGCCGGAAGCGGCCGGCGCGCGGCTGGCGACCGCCGGCATGAAGCCGGCCGGCACCAGCGCATGCAGCAGCAACGCCACCAGCAACAAGCGGGTGGCGAAGCGCGGCAGGCGCGGATGACGGCGTCGGTTCATCGTCGCGAGCGGGCCGGCCGGTCAGTGATGGTCGTGCTCGTGACCGGCCGCCGCCGCCGGCTTCGGCCGGCTCGGCGCTTCCGGTGCCGGCACTTCGACATGCAGCGCCACCGGCACTTCGCCGGCCCGCGCGAAGTGCAGCCGCAACGGCACCCGTTCACCCGGCACCAGCGGCGCCCGCAGGTCGATCAGCATCAGATGGATGCCGCTCGGTGCCAGTCGCAGCTCGCCGCCCGGCGGGATCTCGACACCCTCACCGATCGGCCGCATGCCGACCACGCCGTCGTGCTCGACCTGCTGGTGCAGCTCGATCTTGCCGGCGCGTTCGCTGCTGGCGCCGAGCAGCCGCTCCGGCTCCGCGCCGCGGTTGCGGATGCGCAGGAAGCCGGCGCCGGTGCCGGCGCCTGCGGCGGTCGGCCGGGTCCAGACCTCGCTGATGCTGAGCGGCGCGGCGGCGCTGGCGCCGTCGTCCGCCGACAGCGGCAGCGCGTTGAGCAGGGTCGCGGCCAGCAGGCTGTTGCGAAGGATCGGGTTCATCGGATGTCCTCCCGGTGGCGGCCAGCCCGGCGGCGCAGCGCGATGCCGAGCAGCGCGACCAGCACCACGCTGGCGGCCAGCGCGCTCATCACTACGTTGCGCTGGTTCGGCGTGACGCCGAGCGGGTCGAGCACATGGCCCTTGTGCAGCAGGTTGAAGACCAGCGCCTGCGCCTGATCCAGCGCGCCGTCCGGGCCGCCGACCTTGGCCGCCACCACGCCGCTGCGGGTTTCGACGTACCAGCCGCTGCCGTCGGCCGCGAGCGCGCGCCACACCGGCAGCCGCTTGTTGGCGAAGCCGTAGTCGCGATCGAAGGCGGTGACCAGGCTCAGCGGCGCGGCCGGCGGCGTGCCGAGCGCACCGCTGGCGATGCGGCCGGCCAGCGCCGCGTCGTCGCCGGCGATCGCCGTACCGTCGGCTTCGCTCAGCCACAGGTTCAGCACCTCGCCACGCGGCGCGACCACGCGCCAGACCGGCGCGCCGCCGATCACCGGCACGGCCACTGCTTCGCGGACGGCGCCGTCGGCGGCGGTGAACGGCAGCCCGGTCAGCGCAGCGCTGGCGAGGTTCGGCGGCACCGGCAGCGCAGCCACCGGCAGCTGGCCGACCAGCAGCTTGAACAAGCCGGTGGCCGGGAACAGCAGCGCCGGCAGCACCGCGACCCAGGCTAGCCGCCGATGCCAGCGGCGCAGCGGCTGCCGGCCGCCGCGCGTCAGCAGCAGCCGGGCGCCGACGGCGGCGGTCAGCAGCAGCGTGCCGGTCAGCAGGCTGATGGCAATCACCCGCAGATAGGGCACCTGGATGAAGCTCAGGGTGTGCAGGGTCTGGAACAGGCCCTGCCAGCGCCGCTTGCTGGCGTCGCTCATCGTGCCCAGCCGGTCGCCGCCGGTATCGACGTACACGGTCACCGCATCGTCGCCCGCGAAGCGCACCGCCCAGACCGGCAGCAGCCGGTTGATCCACGGGTAGTCGCGCTCGAACTGTTCGACCAGCCGCGTTTCAGCCACCGCCGCCTCGGCACGGCCGCTGTAATGGCGGGCCAGCATGATGGCGCGGCTACGATCGGCATCGGCATCGGCCAGCGGCTGGCCGCTGGCGGCGTCGAGATAGACGCGCTCGGCCTGGCCAGCCGGCTGCACCTGCAGCACCGGACGGCCGTCGACCGCCAGGTAGCGCAGCTGGCTCGCCGCGCCGATGCCGGCACTGGCCAGCAGCGCGGCCGGAGCCGGCAGCGCCGCTGCCTCGAAGCTCGAGGCCGGCGGCTGGAAGGCCACCGGCTTCGGGCCGATCGCGGTGATCAGCGGATGGAAGGCGCCGCTGGTGGCCCAGACCACCGCCGTGCCGGCGGCGATCCAGGCCAGCGCGCGGTGCAGTGTCCGCGCGCCGCTCACTTGCCGCTCGACCAGCTCAGGCCGAGATAGACCGAACGGCCATCACCCGGCAGGAACTGGCGGCTGTCGGTGGCGTTGGCATTGGCGATCACGCCGGTGGTGGCGGCGTACTTCTCGTCGGTCAGGTTGCGACCGTCGACGAACCAGCTCCACTGCCCGGCCACCACGCCGCTGACCCGGAAGCCGAGCAAGGTGTAGCCGTCCGACGAGAAGGTGTTGGCGTGGTCGATCCAGGTGCCGTTCGGCACCCATTCAACATTCGGACCGGCGCTGAACCACGGGCCTTTCCAGCTCAGATCGGCGCGCAGGCTCTGCACCGGCAGGCCGGCCAGACGGTTGTCGCCGTAGGTGGCGTTGTTGTCGAAGCGGAAGTCGTTGATCAGGTAGGCCGAGCGGAACGTGAGGTCGTACGGCAGCTTGACCGTGCCGGCCAGTTCCAGGCCCTGGTGGATCGCCTTCGGCGCATTGATGGTGCCGAGCGGCTGGCCGTTCGGGTCGTTCAGCGCCAGCAGCTCGTCCTTGATCCAGGCGCGGTACAGCGCGACATCGAGCGCAAAGATCGTGTGCTCGACGCGGCTGCCGATCTCGATCGTGGTGCCGCGCTGGCTGCCGTTGACCAGCGGCGTGGCCGCCGAGCCACCGGTCAGCTCCGACAGCGACGGCGGCTCGTACGAACGGCTCAGGTTGGCGAACAGCTGGGTGCCGGGCTGGGCGGTCCACAGCACGCCGAGCTTGGGGCTGAAGCCGCCATAGCTGTTCTTGAAATCGCCATCGACTTCGCCGGCCGGCACGAAGTTGTCGAAGCGCACGCGGCGGTCACGCGCGCCCTGGGCGCCAACCGACACCGCCAGATCCGGCGTCACGAAGAACTGGTTCTCCGCGTACAGCGCGATCGAGCGGGCGGTCTGGTCGGAGCCGTCGGTCTGCACGCCGTTCTGGCCGCGCACGTTGGTGGCGCGGAATTCCTTGGTTTCGCCGTAGACGTAGCGGGTACCGACGACCACCCGGTTGCGGTGGCCGAACAGCGTGCCGTCGAGCGCGTAGCGCAGGGTCAGGCCGACATCGCTGTTGTCCTGGTTGATGACCTGGAAGATCGGGTGGAACAGGCGCTTGTCGGCGTAGAACACCGAGCCTTCGAGGGTCTGGCCGTCGCCGATGGTCCAGACCGTGCGGTCGGCGATGCGGATCAGGCGGAAGTCGCGCTTCTGGTCGCCGCTGATGTTGCCGGGGTTGGCCCGCTCCGGCTTCGATTCGGTTTCGGCGCGGGTCAGGCTGCCCGGCAGTTCCGATTCGGTATCGACGAAGGTGAAATACAGGCGGGTTTCCAGCGACGGCGACAGGCGCAGGCCGAGGTTGGAGAACAGCCGGTAGTTGTCCTGCTGGGCGTGGTCGCGGAAGCCATCGGCATGCAGCGCGCTGACGCTGACATAGCCGTCGACATTGCCGACATTGCCGGCCACTGCGGCCTGGGCGCGGCGGTACTCGAAGCTGCCGGCTTCCAGCCGGGCTGACAGCGCCGGGGCGGTGTAGCCGGTCGGCGATACGTAGTTGATCGCGCCGCCGAGCGTCGTCGAGCCGTACTCCAGCGCGTTGGCGCCGCGATAGACCTCGATGTACTGGGTGGCCAGCGGCTCGATGGCCTGGAAGTCGAAGCCGCCGTCGGCGAGGTTCACCGAGGCGCCGTCCTGCAGCAGGGTCAGGCCGCGACCGTGGAAGGTGCGCTGGATGCCCGAGCCGCGGATCGAGATGCGCGATTCCTCGGCGCCGAAGCGCGGCTGGATGAACACGCCAGGGGCAAAACCGAGCGCGTCCTGCAAGGTGCTGGTGCGGCCGTTCTTGTAGCTGTCGGCGTCGATCACGGCGGTGCCGCCGGCGACCAGCGCGGCGCGGGCGCGGGCTTCGTCGAGGGTCGGCGCGGTCGGCGTGGCCGGGGCCTTGCCTTCGACTTTTACTTCGGACAGCTGGGTGACCGGCGCGGCGGCGACTTCGGTCCCGGCCTTGGCCTCGGATGGCGCGTCGGCGGCGAGCGCCGACAGGCCGATGGAAACGGGGGCAGCAAACAGCAGCGCCGCAGCGCGGCGGATCAGCGATGACGCGGACATGCAGATCACTCCAAAAAACAGCCTGCGCGCGGCGGCATGGCCGGCGCGCAGGCAAGGTCCGCCGGTTCAGGCGGACGTGGGAGAGTCGAGGCAGGAGACCGGCCGATCCGTTTCCGGCTCACGCACAGGCAGCAGCGCCGGGCGTGGCAGGCGGCCGGCGCAGCGCACGTGGCAGGCGTGCGCATGCGGCAAGCGCCGTGCGGAACTTCGGAACGGGATCAGGACGCGGTCGGCGGCGTCGACGACACGAAACCCGGCGCCACCGCACGCAGACGCGTGCGCGGCGATCAGGCGGCAGCGGTGTCGTCGTCGCGGCGCGGCGGCGCGCGTGCCGGCGGCAGCCGGCGGTGATGGCGGATGACGGCATCCGCCGGGACGGCCGCATTCGGCCGGACGCTGCCGGCGATGGCGGCGGCCAGCACGGCCGCGCTGGCCGGCAGCGCCGGTGCAGCAGCGCCGGCAAACGGACAGCTCAGGTGTTCGGCGGCGATCCGGTGGCCACCGTGCTGGCTGGCATCGTGGCCGGCATGCGGGTCGACGGCGACCGCGCCCGGGCTGGCTGTCGCCTCGGCATCGGCAGCAGCGCCGTGGTGATGGTGGGCGTGCGGGTCCGCTGCGGCAGCGGCGGCCTGCGCAGCCAGCATCGCAGCGTGGTCGTGATGTCCGCCGGCGTGATGCGCGTGCTCGGCGGACGCGGCCGCTACAGGCGCCACCTCGTGCCCATGACCTGGCGCCGCCTGCAGCGCCGAGTAAAGCGGGCTGGTCGGGCAGATGATCAGCCAGCGGGCGTCACCGCCGGCAGCCGCATCGGTCCAGCCCGGCATGAAGCCGACCGGCACCAGCGACCGCAACGCCACGCCGGCCAGCGCCAGCCAGAGCGCCATCGACTGCAGGTGGGAGCGGGAGCGGAACATCAGGGCGGTGGCGACGCGGGCGGACGAGGGTGCAGGTTGGGGGCGGACAATAAGGGAGCCGTGTCATTCCGGCAATGCAATTTGAACGCAATCCTTATTCCAAATCAGCCGTCTTGGGCCGCGATGGTGGGCGCCGCTCAGCCGGGCAAGCCACGCAGCGGCTGCAGCCGCTTCAGCGCCCGGCGCAGGTTGGCGCGGGCCGGGGCGTCAAGCCGGTCGTGGAAATGGCCGGTGACGTACAGGCGCGGCCGTTCCAGGAAGCCGCGCAGCACGGCGCGCCGGGCGGCAACGTATTTCGACCACGGCACCGTGTGGTACTCCTCGCGGATGTCGGCGTCGTAGCGGTCGAAGCGCTTGTCCGGCGCGCCGAGAATGGCCAGGTCGATGTCGAGCAGCAGCGCTTCGTCGGTGCTTTCCGGCAGGCCGTGATGGCGGGTGGCGAGGATCAGGCTGCGGACCCGGCCGATCGCCTCGCGGTCGCAGCCGGCGGCGGTCATCGTGCGCTCGGCCAGGTAGGCGCTTTTCAACTCGTTGCTGTCGACGCCGATCTCGTGGATGGCGTCGTGGTACCAGATCGCCAGTTCGACCTCGGCCGGCCGCTGCGCCAGCACGGCGATCTCGTCGAACGCGCTCAGGCATTCCTGCAGGTGTTCCAGCGTGTGGTAGCGGCGCTGCGGCTCGCGCCAGTGCTGCAGCAGCGCGTCGAGCGCGTCCGCCGGCGGGCTGCCGGCGCCCAGCGCCCGCCACAGCGCGGCCCAGCGTTCGGGGCCATTGATGATCCGGGTGACGGTCGGCGGGCTCAGCGGCATGGCGGCGGCCGCGTGGCGGACATCACCCGCCGCAGCGAGGCGGGACAGGCAGCAGGCGGGCGGATGATCGGCATGGCGGCATTCGTTCGGCGGCAGGCAGGGACGGCGGCGGGCGGCCGGAACGGCGGCATCGCGCTGTCGGAAGCGGCCTTTTGACCGCCTTTCGAGCGCCATGCTACAAGCCCCGGCGTCCATAAAATCAACGACATCGACAGGGAGACCCGGCATGCGCATTCTCGCCACCGACATCGGCTTCGGCTACACCAAGGCCACCGATGGACGGATCAGCCAGCTGTTCAAGAGCATCGTCGGCGAAGCCAATCCGGGACAGTTCGCGGAATCGGTGCTGCCGTCGCAGATGGCGACGCCGCGCCATTTCGAGATCGATGGCGAAGACGTGTTCGTCGGCGAGCTGGCCGAAAGCCAGAGCCGCGGGCGCAGCTTCACGCTCGATCCCGGCCAGTTCATCCAGCAGTACGCGCGCACCCTGGGGCTGGCGGCGATCGCGCCCTACGCCGAGCACGGCGATCCGGTGCGGCTGGTCACCGGGCTGCCGGTGAGCTTCTTCCGCAAGCACCGCGATGCGCTGACCACGCAGCTGCAGAACCGCCACGCGGTGACCATCATCCACGCCAATGGCGAGCGCGAGGAGAAATCGATCTACATCGAGAAGGTGCGGGTGATCCCGCAGCCGTTCGGCTCGCTGTTCAACTACATGCTCAACGAGCAGGGCAAGGCGGTGCAGCAGCGCTTTGTCACCGAGAAGATCGGCGTCATCGACATCGGCTTCCGCACGGCCGACTTCGCGGTATCGGAAAAGACCAAGTATTCGGAGCGCGGCTCGCTGTCGACCGACTCCGGCATGTCGGTGGCGTTCAATGCCATCGCCGGCGCGCTGCATGAAAAGAGCGGTACCCAGATCGAGCTGTACCGGCTCTACGAGGCGGTGACCCGCGGCACGATCAAGATCCGCGGCAGCCGCTACGACATCACCGGGCTGGTGCAGCAGACCTTCCAGCAGCTGGCGGCGCGCATCGCGGTGGAAGTGAACCGGCTGTGGGCCGACGACTGGGACATCGACTGCATCGTGCTGACCGGCGGCGGCGGCGCCACGCTGGAGCCGTACCTGCGGCCGCTGCTGCAGGGCGATGTGCTGGCGATGCCGGTCGACCAGGATGCGCGGCTGAACAACGTCGCCGGCTACCTGAAGTACGGCCTGCACCTGTGGAATCCCTGAGCCGGCGCATCGCCGACGCGGCGTCACCGGTAACCATAGTTATCGCCAGCGGTGACGCCGGGCCGCTGGTACGTCATTGCCTTTTTCCCTACGCTCGAACGCTCGTTCAACCTACCGCCTGCGCGCTGCGCGGCTGCAACCACGGAGTCAAGCCATGAGCACGGTCGTTTCCTATCTTCCGAATGCAGGCCCGACGACGGTTCAGTCGCAGTTCCAGACACAGATCAGCGATGCCGAAATCCGCCGGATCTTCGAAGCGCAGCGCGCCACCGCCCTGCGCCTGCGCACCTCCACGGCTGCCGAGCGCATCGCCAAGATCCGCAAGCTGCGTGATGCGCTGATGGCGCGCCGCGACGAGCTGATCGCCGCCGGCTACGCCGATTTCAAGAAGCCGCCGGCCGAGGTCGAGCTGACCGAGCTGCTGCCGGTGGTCTGCGAAGCCAACGACGCGATGCGCCACATCAAGAAGTGGATGAAGGCGACCAAGGTCTGGCCGTCGCGGATGACCTTCGGCCTGAAGGCCTGGGTGCAGTACGAGCCGAAGGGCCGCACGCTGATCATCTCGCCGTGGAACTACCCGGTGAACCTGACGTTCTGCCCGCTGGTGTCGGCGATCGCTGCCGGCAACACGGCGATCCTGAAGCCGTCGGAAATGACACCGAACCTGTCGGCGCTGATGGTCAAGATCGTCAAGGACATCTTCACCGAGGACGAAGTGGCGATCTTCGAAGGCGACGCCGCCGTCTCGACGACGCTGCTGAGCCTGCCCTTCGACCACATCTTCTTCACCGGCTCGCCGGCGATCGGCAAGGTGGTGATGGCCGCCGCCGCCAAGCACCTGACCAGCTGCACGCTGGAACTGGGCGGCAAGAGCCCGACCATCGTCGACGCCACCGCCGATCTGAAGCTCGCCGCCCAGAACATCCTCTGGGGCAAGTTCACCAACAACGGCCAGACCTGCATCGCGCCAGACCACGTCTACGTGCATGCCTCGGTCAAGGACGAGTTCGTGCGCCAGTGCAAGGCGGTGCTCGATGCCACCTACGGCGCCGATGCCCGCGCCCAGCAGGCCAGCCCGTTCCTGGCCCGCATCGTCAACGAGCGCCACACCGCGCGCATCAAGGGCCTGCTCGATGACGCCACCACCCGTGGCGCCAAGGTGCTGACCGGCGGCGCGGTCGACAGCGGAGACTGCTACATCGCCCCGACCTTGATCGAGAACATCCCGGCCGATGCGCGGATCATGTCCGAGGAAATCTTCGGGCCGCTGCTGCCGATCGTGCCGTTCAGCCAGATCTCCGAAGTGATCGACCGCATCAACGCCGATCCGAAGCCGCTGGCGCTGTACATCTGGAGCAAGGACGACGCGACGGTCGAGAAGGTGCTGAAGCAGACCTCGGCCGGCGGCACCTGCATCAACCACACGGTCGTCCACTTCCTGCACGGCAACCTGCCGTTCGGCGGCGTCAACAACTCCGGCATCGGCCGTGCCCACGGCCTGTACGGCTTCCGCGACTTCTCGCACGAGCGCGCCGTGGTCCGCACCCAGGTGATGCTGGCCAAGATGTTCTTCCCGCCGTACAACGACAAGATGCGCAAGGTCATCAACCTGCTGCTGAAGACGGTCTGAACTTCCGTCATCACGGCTGGTCCACGTCCGGCTCATGACCCGTCGCCTCGCCCTGTCGCTGTTCACCGTGTTCGCCCTGCTCTGGCAGGGCGCGGCATCGGCTGCGATGGGCGCGGCCATGGCGCTCCCGGCTTCGGCGCCGGTGGCGGTGGAAGCCGCCGCCGAGATGCCCTGCCATGACAGGGCCGGGATGGATCACATGGCGCCGGTGGCCGATCACGCCGTTGCCGACCACCAGGCCCAGCACGACTGCTGCGGCAACGGCGGCCACTGCCTCTGCGCCGCAGCCTGCGGTACGGCAGCGCTGCCGGTGCCCGGCCTGGCGCTGAGCCTGGTGCCGAGCCCCGATTTCACCGCACGCGCGATCCTCGCCGTGCTGCGCGACCGCGCACCGCCGCACCCGTTCCGACCTCCGATCGCTGCCGCCGTCTGACGCTCGTTCCGCGTCGGGCTCGCCCAGACGCGCCCGTGGCTGGTCGTTGCGGAGCGGTTCCATGTCCCGAATTTCCTTGTTGTCGCGCGCGGCCTGCGCGCTGCTGTTGCCGTTGCTGCTGCCCGGTCCGGCCTGGACCGATCCCGTGCCGGAAACCGAACCGCTGTCGCTGCCGGCGGCGCGGCGCATCGCGCTCGATCGCCAGCCGCTGCTGGAAGCCGAGGCGCATGCGGTCGACGCGGCTCGCGAAACGGCGATCGCCGCCCGCCAGCTGCCCGATCCGGTGCTCAAGGGCGGCGTCAGCGACCTGACCGCGACCGGTGACCAGATCGGCACGCTGAGCCGACAGAACGACACCCAGTTCACGGTCGGCATCCAGCAGGCGTTCCCGCGCGCGGCCAAACGCGCGCTGCGTGGCGCCCGCGCCGATGCCGAGACGCAGCTCGCCGAGCGCCGCCTGCTGACCGACCGCCTGCAGCTGGAACGCGAGGTCGGCCTGGCCTGGCTGGAGGTCTGGAAGGTCCGCGAGGCGCACTCGTTGGCTCGCGCCAGCGCGCGCGAAGCGCAGCTGCAGCTCGACGCCCTGCAGCTCGCCTACGCCAGCGGCCGCAAGCCGCAGGCCGAGGTACGCGAAGCGCGGGTGGCGCTGGAACTGCTGCGCGACGAGATCGCCAAGCTGGAACAGGACGACGGCCATGCGCGTAGCCAGCTGTCGCGCTGGCTCGGCGAGGCCGCCTACCGGCCGCTGCCGGACGGTCCGCCGCCGTTGCCCGAGCCGCCGCCGCTCGGTGCGCTGCTTGAAGGCCTGCGCAGCCATCCGCATCTGGACATCACCAGCGCCGAGGTGGCCGTGGCCGAGGCCGATCTGCGGCTGGCCCGCCAGGCCTACCAGCCGGATGTCAGCGTCGAGCTGGGTTACGGCTACCGGCCCTCGTTCAGCGATTACCTGAACCTGCAGGTGGCGATCGACCTGCCGGTGTTCACCGCCAACCGCCAGGACCGCAGCCTGGCGGCGCGGCAATCGGCACTGCTGCGCGCCGAGGCCCTGCGCGAGGACAGCTTCCGCGAACACGCCGCCGACGCCCGCCTGAACCACGGCGACTGGACCCGCCTCGGCGTCCGCCTGGCCCGCTTCGACGACACCATCCTGCCCGAGGCCGAGGCCCGCATCGAAGCCGCCCGGCTGGCCTGGGCCGCCGGCAGCGGCAGCCTGTCCGAGGTGCTGGCGGCACGTCGCGCGGCACTCGACACCCGGCTGCGCCGGCTAGATCTGCAAACCGACCGCAGCCGCCACGCGCTGCAGCTGCGCTATCTCGCCGCCCGCGAGCCCGACACCGATACCGACACCGAATCCGCAGGAGTGACGCCATGAACCGTTCCACCGTCATCGGCCTCGCCGCCCTCGCCGTCATCAGCGCTGCCGGCGGCGCCGTGCTGCTGTTGCAACGCGCGGCACCGGTCGCGCCCGCTGCAGCGGCAGCCGCGCCGGTCCGCCAGGCGCTGTACTGGTACGACCCGATGGTGCCGGACCAGCACTTCGAAAAGCCCGGCAAGTCGCCGTTCATGGACATGGACCTGGTGCCGAAGTACGCCGACGAGGCCGGCGGCGCGCCGGACGACGGCGGCTTCCGCATCGACCCGCGCGTGGTGCAGAACCTCGGCGTCCGCCGGGCCACGGTCGAGCGCCGGGCGCTGCAGCCGCAGCTGCTGGCGGCCGGCGTGATCGCCGTCGACGAGCACGGCATCGCGGCCGTACAGGCGCGCGCCGCCGGCTGGGTCGAGCGCTTAGGCGTCAAGGCGGTCGGTGATCCGGTGCGGCGCGGCCAGCGGCTGGCGGCGATCCAGTCGCCGGAGCTGCTGGCTGCGCAGGGCGAATTCCTGCTGGCGCTGCGCAGCGGCGATGCCGGCCTGCAGGCCGCCGCCCGCGCACGGCTGGCGCTGCTCGGCGTCGGCGAGGCGCAGCTGCGCCGTATCGCCGCCAGTGGCCAGGCCGAACGGCACGTCGAACTGTTCGCCGACCGCGACGGCTACGTGCTGGAACTCGGCGTCCGCGAAGGCGCGCAGGTGCAGCCGGGCATGAACCTGCTGGTGCTGGCCGGCCTCGACAGCGTCTGGCTGACCGCCGAGCTGCCGGAAGCCCAGGGCGCGGCGATCGTGCCGGGCGCAGCGGCGCGGGTAACGGTAGCGGCGCTGCCGGGGCAGGACTTCGGCGGCCGGGTCGAATACGTCTACCCGGAGCTGAGCGGCGCGACCCGCACCGTGAAGCTGCGCATCGCGCTGCCGAACCGCGCGGCGCAGCTACGGCCCGGCATGTACGCCAGCGTGCAGCTCGAGGCACCGGCCCGCACGGAGGCGCTGGCGGTGCCGAGCGAAGCGGTGATCCGCACTGGCACCCGCAGCCTGGTGCTGGTGGCCGACGACGACAACCGCTTCCGGCCGGTGCCGGTGCGCACCGGCCTGGAGACCGGCGACTGGATCGAGGTGCTCGACGGCCTGGCGGCTGGCCAGCAGGTGGTCGCCAGCGGCCAGTTCCTGATCGATTCCGAAGCAAACCTGCGCGGCGCGCTGGAGCGGCTGGCGCCGATCGAGATCGAGACCGCACCGGCGGCGGCCGACGATCCGCATGCCGGCCATGCCGGCCATGCGCAAGCAGCGGCACCGGCCAACCATGAAGGTCATGCCGGTCATGAAGCGCACAGCGGCCACCCGGGCCACACGCCATGATCGCCGCCATCATCCGCGCCGCACTCGCCAACCGCGTGCTGGTGCTGCTGGTCGCCGGGCTGCTGGCGCTGTGGGGCACGCGCGCCGCGCTGACCACGCCGCTCGATGCGCTGCCGGACCTGTCCGACACCCAGGTCATCATCCGCACCAGCTGGCCCGGGCAGGCGCCGCAGGTGATCGAGGACCAGGTCACCTACCCGCTGACCACGACCATGCTGTCGGTGCCCGGCGCGCGCACGGTGCGCGGCTATTCGATGTTCGGCGACTCGTTCGTCTACGTGATCTTCGACGACGAGACCGATCTCTACTGGGCGCGCTCGCGGGTGCTGGAATACCTGAACCAGGTCAGCGGCCGACTGCCACCGGCGGCGCGGCCGACGCTCGGGCCCGATGCCACCGGGGTCGGCTGGATCTACGAGTACGCGCTGGTCGATCGCAGCGGCCGGCTCGACACCGCGCAGCTGCGTGCGATCCAGGACTGGTTCCTGAAGTACGAGCTGAAGACGGTCGAGAACGTCGCCGAAGTGGCCAGCGTCGGCGGCCAGGTGCGCCAGTACCAGATCGTGCTCGACCCGGATCGGCTGCGCGCCACCGGCACCACGATCAGCACCGTGATCGAGGCGCTGCGCGCCGGGAACAACGAGGCCGGCGGCTCGGTGCTGGAACTCGGCGAAGTGGAATACGCGGTGCGCGCCGGCGGCTATCTGAAATCGCTCGACGACTTCCGCGCGCTGCCGGTCGGCCTCGGCGCCAATGGCGTGCCGGTGCTGCTCGGCGATGTCGCCCGCGTGCAGCGGGGCCCGGAGCTGCGCCGCGGCCTGGCCGAACTCGACGGTGACGGCGACGTGGTCGGCGGCATCATCGTGATGCGCGCCGGCAAGAACGCGCTGGCGACCCTCGATGCGGTACGCCGCAAGATCGAGCAGCTCAGGCCCGGCCTGCCGGCGGGCGTGGAGATCGTGCCGACCTACGACCGCTCGGAGCTTATCGTCAGCGCGGTCGGCACGCTGAAGGCGCGGCTGATCGAGGAGATGCTGATCGTCGCGGCGGTCTGCGCGCTGTTCCTGTTCCATCTGCGCTCGGCGCTGGTCGCCGTCATCAGCCTGCCGCTCGGCATCCTGGCGGCGTTCGCGGTGATGAAGGCCCAGGGCGTGGCCGCCAACCTGATGTCGCTCGGCGGCATCGCGATCGCCATCGGCGCGATGGTCGATGCCGCCGTGGTGATGATCGAGAACGCCCACAAGCATCTGGAACGGGCCGGCCGCGGACAGCCGCACCTGTCTTTCGAGCAGCGCCTGAAGGTGATCACCGCCGCCGCGGTGGAGGTCGGCCCGGCGCTGTTCTTCTGCTTGGCGATCATCACCTTGAGCTTCGTGCCGGTGTTCACGCTGCAGGCCCAGGAGGGCAAGCTGTTCGGGCCGCTGGCGCTGACCAAGACCTATGCGATGGCAGCAAGCGCCGGGCTGTCGGTGACCCTGGTGCCGGTGCTGATGCTGCTGTTCATCCGCGGCCGGATTCCCGAGGAAGCGGGCAATCCGCTGAACCGCGTGCTGATCGCCGCCTACCGGCCGCTGCTGCGCGCCGCGCTGCGCCATCCGAAGTGGACCTTGGCGGCATCGGCGCTGCTGCTGCTGTCGGCGCTGGTTCCGGTCAGCCGGCTCGGCAGCGAATTCATGCCGCCGCTGGTCGAGGGCGATCTGCTGTACATGCCGTCGGCGCTGCCGGGGCTGTCGGCCGACAAGGCGCGCCAGCTGCTGCAGCAGACCGACCGGCTGATCCGCCAGTTTCCGGAAGTCGCCCAGGTGTTCGGCAAAGCCGGCCGCGCCGACAGCGCCACCGATCCGGCGGGGCTGGAGATGTTCGAGACCACCATCCGCTTCAAGCCGCGCAGCCAGTGGCCGGACCCGGCGAAGCCGCAGGACGCGCTGATCCGCGAGCTGGATGCGGCGCTGAGCATTCCGGGCCTCGCCAACCTGTGGGTGCAGCCGATCCGCAACCGCATCGACATGCTGTCGACCGGCATCAAGAGCCCGGTCGGCGTGAAGATCGCCGGCCCGGACCTGAAGGTCATCGAACGGCTCGGCACCGACATCGAAACTGTGCTGAAAGGCCTGCAGGGCACCCGTTCGGCGTATGCCGAACGGGTGCGCGGCGGCCGCTACATCGACATCCGGCCCGATCGCCTGGAGGCGGCGCGGCTGGGCCTGTCGATCGCCGATGTCCAGCAGATCGTCGCGGTGGCGATCGGCGGCGAAACGGTCGGCGAGACCATTGAGGGCCGCAGCCGCTTCCCGATCAACGTCCGCTATCCGCGCGAGCGGCGCGATTCGCTGGCGGCGCTGCAGGCGCTGCCGGTGGTGACCCGGGCCGGCGCGACCATCACCCTTGGCCAGGTGGCGGACATCGCGATCAGCGACGGCCCGCCGCAGCTGCGCAGCGAGAACGCGCGGCTGAACGGCTGGGTCTATGTCGACATCGACGGCCGCGATCTCGGCGGCTATGTCCGTGCCGCGCAGGCGGCGGTGGCGGCCGCCGTGCCGCTGCCGCCGGGCTATTCGGTGACCTGGTCCGGGCAGTTCGAGCATCTGGAGCGCGCCGCCAAGCGCCTGCAGTGGGTGGTGCCCCTGACCTTGCTGATTATCCTGATCCTGCTGTTCATGAGCTTCCGCGCCGTGCTGCCGGCGCTGCTGGTGATGGCCAGCCTGCCGTTCGCGCTGGTCGGCGGGCTGTGGCTGCTGCTGGCGCGCGGCGACAACCTGTCGATCGCCTCGGCGGTCGGCTTCATCGCGCTGGCCGGGGTCGCCGCCGAGTTCGGCGTGATCATGCTGCTCTACCTCGATCAGGCGATCGCGCGGCGCGGGCCGGCACTGACGCGCGCCAGCCTGCGCGACGCCATCGAGGAAGGCGCGGTGCTGCGGGTGCGGCCGAAAGCGATGACGGTGGCGGTGATCGTCGCCGGGCTGGCGCCGATCCTGCTCGGCAGCGGCACCGGTTCGGAGGTGATGCAGCGGATCGCCGCGCCGATGGTCGGCGGCATGATTTCCGCGCCGCTGCTGTCGCTGTTCGTGCTGCCAGCCGCCTATCTGCTGCTGAAGCGGCGCGGCTTGCAGGGCTGACCCGGCGGGCCGCGTGAGGCCCGCCGTTTCCGGCAACAATGCGGCCACGACCTGTCCGGACGCCGAGATGATCCACTTGAAGCTGCGCCGTCGCGAGATCGATTTCCTGCTCTACGACCTGCTGAAGGCCGATGCCGTCTGCACCCACCCGCGCTACGCGATGCACGACCGCAGCGTGTTCGACGCGACACTCGATGTCGCCATCAAGGTGGCCGACGAGCATTTCGCCAATCACGCTGCTGCTGTTGATGCCGAAGAACCGCACTTCGACGGGCAGCAGGTACGGCTGATTCCGGAGGTGAAGCAGGGCATCGACGCCTACGTCGCGGCCGGCTTCATGGGCACCGGTTTCGATCTCGACGACGGCGGCTCGCAGCTGCCGTACGCGGTCGCGCAGGGCATTGCCTGGGTGTTCGCGGCGGCCAATGTCGGCACCGCCGCCTATCCGTTCCTGACCATGGCGGCCGCCAACCTGATCCGCGCCCATGGCTCGGCCGAGCAGAAGGCGCGGTATCTCGGGCCGATGATGGAGGGCCGCTGGTTCGGCACCATGTGCCTGTCCGAGCCGCAGGCGGGATCGTCGCTCGGCGACATCCGTACCCGGGCGGAAGCCACCGAGCATGGCTGGTACCGGATCACCGGCACCAAGATGTGGATTTCCGGCGGCGAGCACGAACTGAGCGAGAACATCATCCATCTGGTGCTGGCCAAGATTCCGGGCAGCCCGGCCGGGGCGCGCGGCATCTCGCTGTTCATCGTGCCGAAGCGGCGCATCGGTGATGACGGCACGGTCGGCGAGCGCAATCACGTCAGCCTGGTCGGGCTGAACCACAAGATGGGTTATCGCGGCACCACCAACACGCTGCTGAACTTCGGCGAGACCGGCGAATGCCGCGGCTGGCTGATCGGCGAGGTCAACCACGGCCTGGCCTGCATGTTCCACATGATGAACGAGGCCCGCATCGGCGTCGGCCTGAACGCAGCGGTGCTCGGCCACACCGCCTACCTGCATTCGCTGGACTACGCGCTGGGCCGGCCGCAGGGCCGCAAGCTGGCCGAGCGCGACCCGACCACGCCGCAGGTGATGATCGCCGAGCACCCGGACGTGCGCCGCATGTTGCTGGTGCAGAAGGCGTTCTCCGAGGGCGCCCTGAGCCTGTGCCTGTACGGCGCGACCCTGGTCGACCGGCTGGCGATTGCCGGCACCGATGCCGAGCGCGCCGAGCTGAACCTGGAACTGGAAATCCTGACGCCGATCATCAAGGCCTGGCCGGCGCACTACTGCCTGGAAGCGAACTACTGGGGCCTGCAGGTCCTCGGCGGCTACGGCTACACCCGCGACTACCCGCTGGAACGCATCTACCGCGACAACCGCCTGAACCCGATCCACGAAGGCACCAACGGCATCCAGGCCGGCGACCTGCTGGGCCGCAAAGTGATGATGCAGGGCGGCGCCGCGTTCAAGCTCCTGATGGCGCGGATCGCAGCGACCATCGCCGAAGCGTGCGCCGAGCCGGCGCTGGCCGAATTCAGCGGCGCACTCGACGCTGCGCGCCAGCGGGTGATCGCCACTACCCAGGCACTGGCCGCCGCCGGCGCGCGCGGCGAAGCCGATCGCATGCTGGCCAATGCCTGGGTCTACCTGGAACTGCTTGGCGGTCTGGTGATCGGCTGGATGTGGCTGCGCCAGCTGCTGTGCATCGAACGGACCGCATCGCCTGCGGCATCCGACGCCGGCTACTTCGACGGCAAGCGGCAGGCGGCGCGCTACTACTACCGCTGGGAACTGCCGAAGCTGGAGCGCCATGCGGCGCTGCTCGTGTCGTTCGACGACACGCTGCTGGCCACGTCGGCGGCGCATCTGTAGGCGCATCGGCGGCAGGCGGGTGCCGCGCGGACAACAAGCCGTCGGCGCTGTGCGGTACCTCGCGGTGCTCCTTCCGCGTGGTGAATCGTCGCCATCGAACAACACTGGCTCTCATCACGCCTCGATTCGCACCACGATCCATCGCCCCATCACGCAGGCTTCGAGGCCTGCGCTGCACTAGACTCGCGGCATGAACGCTCCCGACCCGGACAACAGCCGCTGGCCCTTCATCCGCGACGTGCTGGTGTTCCAGCTGAAGCTGGTGCTCGGCAATGTCCTGAACTTCGCGCTGGTGCCGGTCACCATCGTCGCGGCGGTCTACGACCTGGTCAGCGGCAAGCCCGGCGTGCGGCAGGGCGATTCCTTCTACCGGGCGCTGGAAGCCGGTCGCGAGATCGAGGAGCGGATCAACATCTACGGCTCGGTCGGTGGCTATCACGCCACCGGGGCGTCGGATGATCCGGATGCCGTGCGGCGCAGCCGCACCATTGGCGGGGTCGATATCGGCGATGCCACGGTCGATGACCTGATCCGCAAGGTCGAGGGCCTGATCGTTCGCGAGACCGGCAAGGACGGCCATGCGGCGCAGCTGAAATCGACGCTCGAGCGGCTGCTCGACGAACTGCGCAACCGCCGGCGCTGACAGCCGCGCCGGCCCGGCTCAGTGGCCGAGCGCCGCCGGGCCGCAGCCGTGGGCCGGGCAGGCCGCCTGCTCGATCTGCACGGTGGCGTGCACGTCGCCGAACTGGGCCTTGAGCCGCTGCTGGATCGCGCCGAGGGCGGCGTCGCGATCGGTGCCTTCGTCGAGCACCGCGTGCAGGGTCATCACCGGGCGCTTGTCGGTCAGCGACCAGGCGTGCAGGTGGTGGATGCCGGTCACGCCGGGCACGCTGGCGGCCAGGTCATCGGCCAGCGCGCCGGTGTCGAGATCGCGCGGCGCGCCTTCGAGCAGGATGTGCGCCGATTCCCGCGTCACCCGCCAGCCGCCCTTCAGGATCAGCAGCGCGACGAAGGCCGACAGGATCGGGTCGATCGGCGTCCAGCCGGTGGCCAGGATCACCAGCGCCGCCGCGATCGCCGCCGCCGAGCCGAGCAGATCGCCCAGCACGTGCAACAGCGCGCCACGCATGTTCAGCGTGTCCTCGCCATCGCGCAGCACGAAGAACGCCGCGAGGTTGGCGAGGAAGCCGAGCACGGCGATCACCAGCATCGTGGTGCCGATGACCGGCGCCGGCGCCAGCAGCCGCTGGATCGATTCGACGACGATCCAGGCGCTGAGCAGCAGCAGCGCCAGCCCGTTGACGAAGGCTGCCAGCACTTCGTAGCGCGCCTGTCCGTAGGAGAACAGTGTGCTGGCCGGCCGCCGGGCCACCCGCAGCGCGACCAGCGCCAGGGCCAGCGAGGCGGCGTCGGTCAGCATGTGCACGGCATCGGCGATCAGTGCCAGCGAGCCGGACAGCCAGCCGCCGGCCAGCTCGACGACCATGAACGTCGCGGTGATCGCCAGCGCTAGCGCGAGCCGGGTTTCGTTGCTGCTGCCGTGATGGTGGTGATGCCCGTGACCGCCATGGCCGTGCCCGTGGGCATGGCCGTGGTCGTGCTTGCCCGTCTTCGGCGCCTGCGCGGAATGGCCATGGCCGTGATCGTGGTGGTGATCGTGGTCATGGCCCGCATGGTCGTGGTGCTGGCCCATCGCGGTCGGCGCGCTTCAGCCTTCGTCGGACAGCTGGACGATGGTACGGCCCTGCGCCTTGCCGGCCACCAGCTGTTCGGCGACTTCCGGCACCTGATCCAGCGGAATCACCTTCGGCGCGATCAGCGTGGTCAGGCCGCGCGGCTTCCAGTCGCCGGCCAGGCGGTCCCAGATCGCCAGCCGCCAGCTGCGCGGCCCTTCGACCGACCAGATGCCGAGCAGGCTGACGCCGCGCAGGATGAACGGGATCACCGTGGTCGACAGCAGCGGCGACTGCGCCAGGCCGATCGCGCCGATCGAACCCCAGGGCTTCACGGTGCGGGCCAGATAGGCCAGCGTGTCGCCGCCGAGGTTGTCGACCGCGCCGCCCCAGCGCGCCGCTTCCAGCGGCTTGGAGCCAAGATCCAGCGTGTTGCGATCGACGATCTCGTCGGCACCGAGTTCGCGCAGATAGGCTTCGGCACCTGGCTTGCCGGTGATCGCCGCAACCTGGAAGCCGGCGCGCTTGAACAGGCTGATGGCGATCGAGCCGACGCCGCCGGTCGGGCCGGTGACGGCGATCGTGCCGAGGTCCGGCGTCTGATGGTTTTCCAGCATCCGGCGCAGCGCCAGCGCTGCGGTGTAGCCGGCGGTGCCGAGCGCCATCGCTTCCAGCAACGACAGGCCCGGCGGCAGCGGCACCACGGCATCGGCCGGCACCCGTGCGTATTCGGCGAAGCCGCCGTCGAACTGTTCGCCGACATTGCAGCCGGTGACCAGCACGCGGTTGCCCGGCTTGTAGTCGGGCACGTCGCTGGACACGACGATGCCCGAGAGGTCGATGCCGGCCACTTTCGGGTAGCCGCGCATGATCTTGCCCTTGCCGGTGACGGCCAGCGCATCCTTGTAGTTGATCGACGAATAGACGACCCGGATCACCACCTCGCCCGCCGTGAGGTCCGACAGCGTGATCGCTTCGATGCGCGCCTCGGTCTTCTTGTCGACCTGGTGGATGCGCAGCGCCTTGAAAGTTGCGGGTACGGAAGTGGGCATCGGGGTTTCCGGCAGAATGAAGATCGTCTTCGTATTCTGCCCGATGCCGTCATGCCGCAATACACGCGCAATCCCCCGCTGCTGGAGTCCGCCGTCGATCAGGACCCGATCATCCAGTTCCGGCAGTGGCTGGATGATGCGATCAAGGTCGGCATGATCGAACCGATCGCGATGACCCTGGCCACCGTCGATGCCGACGGCCGGCCATCGGCGCGCGTGGTGCTGCTGAAGGGCCTGGATGCCGACGGCTTCGCGTTCTACACCAACTACCAGTCGCGCAAGGCGCGCGCGCTTGCAGCACATCCGTTTGCGGCGGCCACCTTCTGGTGGGATCGGCTGGAGCGCAGCGTGCGCATCGAGGGCACCGTGGAGAAGCTGACAGCGGCCGAGTCGGAAGCCTATTTCCGCAGCCGGCCGCAGGGCTCGCAGGTCGGCGCGATCACGTCGCGGCAGAGCCAGGTGATCGCCAGCCGTGCCGAACTGGATGCCCGGCTGGCCGACAACCTGGCCCGTTATGCGACCGAGCCGGTGCCGTTCGATGCCAGCCAGTGGGGCGGCTACCGGCTCCGGCCGGAGGTCATCGAGTTCTGGCAGGGCCGCGACAATCGCAGCCACGACCGACTGCGCTACCGGCGCAGCAACGCCGGCGGCTGGGTCATCGAACGGCTGGAACCATGAGTGGTGGCGATCCCGGCGCGGCGCTGATCGCGCGGCTCGGTCTGGAAGCGCACCCGGAAGGCGGCTGGTTCAAGCGTATCCACACGTCGGAACACGCGCTCGACACCGCCAACGGCCCGCGTGCCCGGGTCACCTCGATCCACTACCTGCTGACCGCCGACGCGCCAATCGGCCGGCTGCACCGCAACCGTTCGGACATCCTCCATTACTTGCAGGGCGGCGGGCCGGTCGAGTACCTGCTGCTCGACGACGCCTCCGGCGAACTGCGCCGCGTGGTGCTCGGCAGCGCGCCGGACCAGCAGTTGTTCCTGTTCGTGCCGGGCGGAGTCTGGAAGGCCTCCAGGCTGATCGGCGCGGCCGATCACGCGCTGGTGTCGGAAGCGGTGGTGCCGGGCTTCGATTTCGCCGATCACGCGTTCGCCGACTCGGCGCTGCTGGCGCGCTTCCCGCAGCACCGCGACGCGCTGGCGGCGCTGGCGGCGCTGGTGCGACCGGCCGCCTGAGCGCTGCCGCGGGCTTTCAGCGATAGCGCAGGCCGACGTGGATGCTGAAGTCCGGGGACGAGCTGACCAGCACGTCTTCCTGCACGGCGAGGTCGAGCTGCAGCTTCGGCGCGATGATGATGCGACCACCGAAACTCAGCTGGCCGCCCGGCCGGTCGAGCGCACGCAGGTCGGAATCGCGGTACAGCGCGCTGTGGCCGTTGAACTGCACCAGCAGCGAAACCGGACGCCAGACCCGGTAGCCGATCGCCGCGCCGCCAAGCGCCACGAACTGCTTCTGCTGCGCGCCGATCACCTCGCTCTGGCCGCTGTACGAGGCGCCGGCGGAGACATAGCCGAACCAGTTCGCGGCACCGTGGAACGGATCGAAATCGAACCACAGCGCGCCGCCGGCGTTGCCGCCCTGCAGGCGGTTGCTGCGGCCGGTCGGCAGCTTGGCCAGCGCCCGGAAGGCGATGTCTTCACGCAGCCGGAAGCCGGCGCTCAGTTCGATGTCGCCGATGCCGTTGGCACCGTTGTCGTCAAAGATGCGGGTCTGCCCATCGACCGTGTACTGGACGAGGTAGCGATTCTGACGCACGCGGTCGCGGCCGCCGTTCGGCAGGCCGAAGGCGTCGTGCCAGCCTTCGATCAGGCCGTCGAGCGAGCCGCCGCCGGTGAACAGCAGCGGCAGATCGACGGCCAGCTCCACGCCTTCCGCCACGCCGCGCCGGAAGCCGAAGGTGACGCGCTCGGTTTCGGCGTCCACGGTCAGCGATTCGCGGGCATTGGCCTGGGCGACGTACTCGTTGCTCCAGTCCACGGTGAAGCGGGTGGCGAACTGGCCGTTGTCGAGCACCCGCGATTCGCCGAGCGTCGGCAGCGTGGCGGTGCGGCTCAGCGTGGCTTCGTTGCGCACCGCGAAGCCGGGTTCGGCGGCCGCCATCAGCGGGACCAGACAGGCAAGGGCGAGCAGCGGTGCGCGAAGCATCATGGCGGGAAATTCTGGTCGGGCCGGGACGCGAGCATAAACAAGCGCCGCGTCGCCGTGACCCTCCGCCGGTCGCCGGTATCCCGGCCGACCCCGGCGCAGCGGACACCGCGCCGGGGTCAGGCGGTGCGGACTAGTTGAACGCGAAGCTGTCGACCGGCAGCCGGGTCAGCGACTTGCTCGGCTTGGTGATCGACGCCGCATGGCCCTTGGCGCGCGGCAGCAGGTGGTCGAAGTAGAAGCGCGCCACGTCGATCTTGGCCTTGTAGAACTCCGGCGTCTCGCTGCCGCCCTTGGCCAGCTTGTCGGTGGCGACCGCCGCCTGCAGTGCCCAGAAGTAGGCCATGGTCACGTAGCCGGAATACATCAGGAAATGATGCGAGGCGCTGCTGACGACATCGCGGTCGTTGCGCGCGGTCAGCATGATCCGCACGGTCAGCAGGTTCCATTCGGTGACGTAGCGGCCCAGTTCGGTGGCGAAGCGGCGCATGCCGCGGTTGCGCACCTGGTCCAGCGCGAACTTGCCGATGATCGCCGTGAATTCGCGCACGGCCTTGCCGCGCGTCATCAGCAGCACCTTGCGGCCGAGCAGATCGAGCGCCTGGATGCCGGTGGTGCCTTCGTAAAGGGTGGAGATGCGGGCATCGCGCAGGATCTGCTCCATGCCGTGCTCGCGGATGTAGCCGTGGCCGCCGAACACCTGAACGCCAAGGCTGGCGGCTTCGGTGCCCAGCTCAGTCAGGAAGCCCTTGAGGATCGGCGTGAAGAAGCCGAGCTTGTCGTCCCAGAGGTCGTACTTGGCCTTATCGTTCTCGAGGATGCCGTTGGTCATGTGGTCGGCATACATGCCCGCGAAGTACAGCATCGCGCGGCCGCCTTCGGCGACGGCCTTCTGGGTCAGCAGCATCCGGCGCACGTCGGCGTGGTGGATGATCGCGTCGGCGTTCTTGTCCGGTTCCTTCTTGCCGGACAGCGCGCGCATCGAGCGGCGCTCCTTGGCATAGGCCAGCGCGCCCTGGAACGACAGCTCGGCATGCGCCACGCCCTGCACGGCGGTGCCGATGCGGGCGGTGTTCATGAACGTGAACATCGCTTCCAGGCCCTTGTTCTCCGGCGAGATCAGGTAGGCGGTGGAACCTTCGAAGTTGATCACGCAGGTGGCCGAGGCCTTGATGCCCATCTTGTGTTCGAGCGCGCTGCAGACCACGCCGTTCGGCGCGCCGAGGCTGCCATCGGCATTGACCTTGATCTTCGGGATCATGAACAGCGAGATGCCACGCGTGCCGGGCGGCGCATCGGGCAGCCGCGCCAGCACGATGTGGACGATGTTCTCGGTCAGGTCGTGATCGCCCGAAGAGATGAAGATTTTGGTGCCGGTGACGGCGTAGGTGCCGTCGCCGTTCGGCTCGGCACGGGTCTTCACCTGGCCCAGATCGGTGCCGCACTGCGGCTCGGTCAGGCACATGGTGCCGGCCCAGCGGCCCTCGACCAGCGGCGGCATGTAGACGCTCTTCAGATCATCGGAGGCGTGCTGCATGATGGTGTTCATCGCACCCAGTGACAGGCCGGGATACATCGTGAACGCCCAGTTCGCGGTGCCCATCATTTCCGACTTCAGCAGGCCCAGCGACATCGGCAGGCCCTGGCCGCCGTACTCGCCAGGATGCGACAGGCCCTGCCAGCCGCCGGCGACGAACTGTGCATAGGCTTCCTTGAAGCCCTTCGGCGTCGTCACCTTTCCGTCTGCCAGTGTGCAGCCTTCGGCATCGCCGGACAGGTTCAGCGGCGCCAGTTCCTCTTCGCAGAAGCGCGCGCATTCCTCGAGGATGCTGTCGACCATGTCCGGCGTGGCGTCGGCGCCGTTCGACAGCGAGCGGTAGTGCGCCGGGAAGTCGAAGACTTCGTTGAGCAGGAAGCGCATGTCGCGCAGCGGGGCCTTGTAGGTGGGCATCGGTGACTCCGGACGAAAAGGAAAGAATTTCAGTGAACAATTGTACTCACAAATTCCGGCCTTGCAGCGAACAGCTGTGCATCCGGCCGCGAAATTTCTGCCCACGCGCCGGATCACCGGCCCGGTGCCCGGCAATCGCTCCGGCAAAAGCGGTCTGCTAGCATCCGCGACCGGATTTTTGCTGCCACCACCGAGAGTTGTCCGATGAACGCTTCCGCCCAGCACCCGTCGCGCCCGGCTACCGAAGACCTGCGCATCAAGTCGATCCGCCCGGTGTCGGCGCCTTCGGCGGTGCAGCGGGAGCTGCCGATCACCGCCGCCGCGATCCAGACCGTGGAAAGCACGCGGCGCGAAATCCAGGACGTGCTCGCCGGCCGCGACGACCGCCTGCTGGTGATCGTCGGCCCCTGCTCGATCCACGACCCGAAGGCCGCACTCGAATACGCCGACAAGCTCAAGGCGCTGCGCCCGCAGCTGGCCAAGCACCTGCTGATCGTGATGCGCGTTTACTTCGAGAAGCCGCGCACCACGGTGGGCTGGAAGGGCCTGATCAACGACCCGGACCTCGATGATTCCTACGACATCGACCGCGGCCTGCGGATCGCCCGCCAGCTGCTGCTGCAGCTGAACGACGACGGCATGCCGGCCGGTGTCGAGTTCCTCGACATCCTGACGCCGCAGTACCTCGCCGATCTGGTCAGCTGGGGCGCGATCGGTGCCCGCACCACGGAATCGCAGCTGCACCGCGAAATGGCCAGCGGCCTGTCCTGCGCGGTCGGCTTCAAGAACGGCACCGACGGCTCGGTGAAGGTCGCGGTCGACGCCGTGCAGGCGGCCCGCGCGCCGCACCGCTTCCTGTCGGCGACCCAGGACGGCCAGATCTCGATCTACGAGACCGCCGGAAACCCGGACAGCCACGTGATCCTGCGCGGCGGCTCGACCGGCACCAACTTCGATTCCGTCAGCGTCGACGCCGCCGCTGCGGCGATGACCAAGGCCGGCATGCGCCCGGCGGTGATGGTCGACTTCAGCCACGCCAACAGCCGCAAGCAGCACCGCCTGCAGATCGAGGTCGGCCAGGATGTGGCCGGCCAGCTGGCTGCCGGCAGCGACAAGATCATCGGCGTGATGATCGAAAGCCATCTGGTCGAAGGCCGTCAGGAAATCGGCCCGCGCGAAAAGATGACCTACGGCCAGAGCGTCACCGACGCCTGTCTGGCCTGGGACGACACTGCCGACCTGCTGCGCACCCTGGCCGGCGGCGTCGCAGCCCGCCGCGAACGGCTGGCGCAGAGCGCCTGATTCAGTCCCCGGGCGGCGTTGCGCCCGGCATCGCGTAGTAGTCCGGCCGGCCGGCCGTCCACAGCTCGCCCCAGAGCTTGCCGCCGCCGTCGACGGTCAGCACTTCGCCGGTGATGAAGCTGCCGGACGGTGCGCCCAGATAGACGCAGGCTTCGGCCATCTCCATCGCCGTGCCGGGCCGCCGCATGACATTGGCGCGCGGGAATTCCCGCACCGCTTCCGGCGGGTAGACCGCCAGCCCCTCGGTGGCCGTGAGGCCGGGCGCCACGCAGTTGACGCGGATGCCGAGCGGCGCCCATTCCACCGCCACCGTGCGGCTGGCGCCGATCACGCCGGCCCGCGCCGCCACCGTGTGGGCCACGCCGGGCATGCCGCGCTCGGTGACCACCACGACGTTGACGATGGCGCCGCCCCGGCCGAGTTCGCGCCAGCGCTGGGCAGCGCGCTGCATCATGAACCAGGTGCCGTTGAGGTTGTTGTTGACCACCGCCGACCAGCCTTTCGGCGCGTAGTCGATGGCCGCCTGCGGAAACTGGCCGCCGGCGCTGTTGACCAGCAGGTCCGGCATGCCGAAGGCCGCTTCGGCCTGTTCAAAGAGCGCCAGCACCTGTTCGTGCTCGCGGATGTTGGCGGCCACGCCGACCATCTCCGCCCCCCGGCTGCGGGCGTAGGCAACAACCCGGTCGAGCTTGTCCTGACTGCGCCCGGCAATCACCACGCGGGCGCCGAGCCGGGCCAGCAGCAGCGCAGTGGCGCGGCCGATGCCGCTGCCGCCGCCCGACACCAGCGCCGTCCGGCCCCGGAACAGGTCCGGCCGGTAGACGGTGTCGGCCGCCCACAGCGCGTCCAGTCCGGCGTCCGGCGTCATCGCGGCGGCCGTGCTCATTCGCGCAGCAGCTCTTCGCTGATGATGATCTTGCGCACTTCGCTGGTGCCGGCGCCGATTTCCAGCAGCTTGATCGAGCGGTACAGGCGGTTCACTTCCGATTCCCAGATGTAGCCGTTGCCGCCGTGGATCTGCACGGCCTGGTCGAGCACTCGGTTCATCGTTTCGGCGACATAGAGCACGCCGGCAGCGGTGATCTTGTGGATCTCGCCACGGCCGCCGCCATCGGCTTCCACGGTATTGGCGGCGCGCAGCGTCTGGTAGGTGAACAGGCGCATCGACTCGACCCAGGTGTAGAGATCGGCCAGCTTGGCGCGGATCATCTGGAAGTCCGCGATCGGCCGGCCGAACTGCTTGCGCTGGCGCGCGAAGTCGATCGACAGCTGCAGCGCCCGCTCGGCGATGCCGAGACAGATCGGCGAGATCATCGCCCGCTCCAGGTCGAGGCCGCTCATCACCACCTTGACGCCTTCGTTCTCCTCGCCGACCCGGTTGGCCACCGGCACCCGGCAGTTGTCGAACACCAGCTCGGCGGTCTGGCTGCCGCGGAAGCCCATCTTGATCAGCTTCTGGGCGACCCGGAAACCGGGGAAGTCCTTCTCGACCAGGAACGCCGAGATGCCCTTGGCGCCCCGCTCCTTGTCGGTCTTGGCGTAGACCAGCAGCACGTCGGCCACCGGACCGTTGGTGATGTAGAGCTTGGTGCCGTTCAGCAGGTAGTGATCGCCCTCGCGGACGGCCGTGGTGCGCATCGAGCCGAGCGCGTCCGATCCGGCGCCGGGCTCGGTCAGGCCCAGCGCGCCGATCCGCTCGCCGCTGCACAGGCCGGGCACGTAGCGCGCCTGCTGCTCGGCATTGGCGTTGCGCAGGATGTTGTGCAGGCACAGGTTTTCATGGGCGACCCAGCTCAGGCCCAGGGCATGGTTCCAGCGGCTGAAGGCCTGCAGCACGAGGCCGCTGGCCATCAGGTCCATGCCGGAGCCGCCGAACCGCTCCGGCGCGGTGATGCCGAAGTAGCCGGTCCGGCCGATCAGCGGAAAGGCCTCGGTCGGCCACCATTCCTCGTTGTCCATCCGCTGGGCCAGCGGATACAGCGCCTCGCGGGCGAAGCGGTCGGCGCCGTCGAGGATCGCCTGCTCATCGTTCGAGAGTCCCGAGAACACCTGCGCGAGCGGGCGCTGCTCGCGGTCCAGCCTGCCGTGGTCTGCCATGACGTTCCTGCACGTGCGCGGGCGATGGTCCCGAAAGAAGGGCGGTAGCCGCGCCGCCGCCATCCCGACGACGCGTCGGCATCTTACTGCACAAAAGTGAGGCGGACTCACTTAAGCTTCGACGGACTGCCGCCCCCACCCAGGAACCGCCTCATGTCCGAACCGGTGCTGATCGAGCGTCGTGACCACGTCACCTGGATCACCCTCAACCGCGAGGCGCGCCGCAACGCGCTCAACGAGGACGTCGTGCGGCGCATCGCGGCCGGCATCGATGCCGCCGGCAGCGACGGCCTCAGCCGCGCCATCGTGCTGACCGGCGCCGGCGACAAGGCCTTCTGCGCTGGCGCCGATCTGGCCCGCGACGCCGACGGCAGCGCCTTCACCGCCCGCTTCGCGCAGCCGCGCCATTTCATGGTCGACCTGTTCAAGCGCCTGCTGGACTGCCAGCTGCCGGTGGTCGCCCGGGTCAACGGCCACGCCATGGCCGGCGGCTTCGGCCTGCTCTGCGCCTGCGACATGGCGGTGGCCGCCGACGACATCCGCATCGGCACCACCGAGAGCCGGATCGGCCTGTCGCCGATGATGATCCTGCCGCACATGATGCGGATCCTGCCGCCGCGCCGGCTGCAGGAGATGTGCATCACCGGCGAGCCGTTCAGCTCCCGCGAAGCGCTGGAATGGGGCGTGCTGAACTACGTCGTGCCGCGCGCCGAGCTGGACCACAAGCTCGACTGGCTGCTGGCGCGCATCGTCGACAAGTCGCCGACCGCTATCCGCCTCGGCAAGCACGCGTTCAACGCGATGCGCGACATGAGCCTCGGCGAGGCGATGGAAGTCGCCCAGGTGATGATCCACGGCATGTCCAGCACCGAGGACGCCCGCGAAGGACGGGCGGCGTTCCAGGAAAAACGGGTGCCGGTGTGGACCGGACGATGAGCGACCCGGTGCGGATCGGCTGCGGCGCCGGCTTCTGGGGCGACAGCAGCGAGGGCCCGTCGCAGCTGGTGGCGACCGGCGATCTCGATTTCCTGGTGCTCGACTACCTGGCCGAAATCACCATGTCGCTGCTGGCGCGGGCCCGCGCCAAGGACCCGCAGGCCGGCTACGCCACCGATTTCCCGGAGCTGGTCGCGCGCCTCGCGCCGCAGCTCAAGACCCACGGCATCCGGGTCATCTCCAATGCCGGCGGCGTCAACCCGCAGGCCTGCCGGGCCGCGATCGAACAGCGCCTGGCCGCGCTCGGCATCCACCTCAAGGTCGCCATCGTCACCGGCGACGATCTGCTGCCGCGTGCCGCCGAATTCGCCGACCGCCGGGAAATGGCCAGCGGCGCGCCGCTGCCGGCCTCGCTGTGGAGCATGAACGCCTATCTCGGCGCGTTCCCGATCGCCGCCGCGCTCGATGCCGGCGCCGACATCGTGCTGACCGGCCGCTGCGTCGACAGCGCCGAAACACTCGGCGCGCTGATCCACCGGTTCCGCTGGACAGCGCAGGATTTCGATCTGCTGGCCGCCGGCAGCCTTGCCGGCCACGTCATCGAATGCGGCGCCCAGGCCACCGGCGGCATCGCCACCGACTGGCGCAGCGTGGTCGACGACTGGGATCGCATGGGCTTTCCGATCGTCGTCTGCCAGCCGGACGGCCGCTTCACCGTCACCAAGCCGGACGGCAGCGGCGGGCGGGTGACACCGGAGACAGTCGCCGAGCAGATCGTCTACGAGATCGGCGATCCGGCGGCCTACCTGCTGCCCGATGTCAGCTGCGATTTCCGCGCCGTGCAGCTGCGCCAGACCGGCCCCAACGAAGTCGAGGTCAGCGGGGCACGGGGCAGCGCGCCGACCGATTGCTACAAGGTGTCCGCGACCTGGCAGGACGGCTACCGAAGCGGCGGCACGATGATGATCGGCGGCGTCGATGCCGTGGCCAAGGCCGAAGCGGTGGCGGCGGCGATCCTGCGCCGCACCCGCCGGCTGTTCACCGAGCGTGGCCTGGCCGACTACCGGCGCGCCGATGTCGAACTGCTCGGCACCGAAAGCAACTGGGGCGCGAACGGCCGCCGCCGCGATACCCGCGAGCTGATCCTGAAGCTCAACGTCCATCACGACCAGCGCGCGGCGCTGGAGATCTTCAGCCGCGAGTTCATTCCGCCGGCCACCGCGATGGCGCAGGGCATCACCGGCTTTGCCGGCGGCCGGCCGTCGACCACGCCGATGGTGCGGCTGTTCTCCTGTCTGGTGCCGAAATCGGCAGTGCCGGCGTTCATCGACGGCCAGCCGTACGTTCCGCCGGTCGTCCGATACGGCGAGCCGCTGCGCTCGCCGCCGTCGGCGGAGCCACCGCCTGTCGTCGATGACGCCAGCACCACGGTGCCGCTGATCGCGCTGGCCTACGGCCGCAGCGGCGACAAGGGCGATCTCTGCAACATCGGCGTGCTGGCGCGGCAGCCGGCCTTCCTGCCGCTGCTGCAGGCCCAGCTGACGGCCGACGCAGTGCGCCGCTACCTGGGCCATTTCGTGCGCGGCCGCGCCGAGCGCTTCGACTGGCCCGGCCTCGGCGGCTTCAACTTCGTGCTGCACGAGGCGCTGGGCGGCGGCGGCACGGCATCGCTGCGGCACGACCCGCAGGGCAAGCTGATGGCGCAGATCCTGATGGACTTCCCGATCACCGTGCCGCGCGCCTGGTGTGCGGCAGGCGGGCCGCTGGCATCGACACCGTGAGCGGTCGCAAAGCACGCCGCCCGGCCGCCGTGCGGCCACCGGCCACGCGGCGGGCGCGGGCCGAAAGGGTCGAGGAAATCCTCGACGCTGCCCGCGCGCTGTTCTGCGAAAAGGGTTACGCGCAGACGGCGGTCAGCGAGATCGCCGCCCGCGTCGGCGTCGTCGAAGGGCTGGTGTTCAAGTACTTCCCGAGCAAGCGCGCGCTGCTGCTGGAGGTGCTGGTGCACTGGTACGACACGCTGTTCGACGACTGCAGCCGCGAGCTGGCGACACTGGCCACGCCGACCGAACGGCTGCGGCGGGTCATCGTGCGGCATCTCGGCGCGATCGCGGCCAATCCGCTGCTGTGCCGGCTGATGTTCCTCGAAGTCCGCTCCGAGCACGACTACCACGGCTCCGCGCTGCACGCCCGCAACCGCCGCTACACCGAGTTGCTGGTCGGCGTGCTGGCGCAGGGCATCGCCGACGGCAGCTTCCGCAGCGATCTGCCGCTGCCGCTGCTGCGCGACCTGGTCTACGGCGGCATCGAACACCTGTCGTGGAACTACCTCTGCGGCCGCGGCACGCTGGACGTCGACAGCCTCGCCACGCAGCTGGTGAGCCTGGTGCTCGACGGCCTGCGCATGCCCGCTGCCGCCCCGCCCGCAGCCCGGCGCCCAACCACCGCCGTTGCCGATTCCGGAGTCCCCCGCCGATGAACCCCGACACCGCGCCGCCAAGCTGGCCGTTCACCACCGTACTGGTCGCCAATCGCGGCGAGATCGCGGTGCGGGTGCTGCGCACGCTGCAGGCGCTGGGCCTGCGCGGCGCGGTGGTGTTCCATGCCGCTGATCGCGGCACGGCGGCCGTGCGGATGGCGGACGTTGCCATCGAGATCAGCGGCCCGACGCCGGTCGCCGCCTATCTCGATGGCGCGCAGATCATTGCCGCCGCGCAGTCCTGCGGCGCTGGCGCGATCCATCCGGGCTACGGCTTCCTGTCCGAGAATCGCGGCTTCTGCGCGGCAGTCGAAGCTGCCGGGCTGCGCTTCATCGGCCCGACGCCGGAGCAGATCGACCTGATGGGCGACAAGGTGCGCGCCCGCAACTTCGTGCAGCAGGCCGGCTTTCCGGTGGCGCCGAGTGCCATCGAGGACGACGACCCGGCGACGTTCGTCGAACGCTCGCGTGCGGTCGGGGCGCCGCTGCTGATCAAGCCCTCGGCCGGCGGCGGCGGCAAGGGCATGCGCATCGTCCGCGACCTGGGCCAGCTGGAAGCCGAGATCGAGCGCGCCCGCAGCGAAGGGAGCCGGTACTTCGGCGACGGCCGGCTGTACTGCGAGCGCTACATCGAGCAGCCCCGCCATATCGAGGTGCAGGTGCTCGGCGATGGCCAGGGCAATGTCGTGCATGTGTTCGAGCGCGAATGCTCGGTGCAGCGGCGCTTCCAGAAGATCGTCGAGGAAACGCCGTCGCCGGCGCTGACACCGGCGCTGCGTGCGCGCATCTGCGATACCGCTGCCGGCATCGCCCGGGCGATCGGCTATCGCAATGCCGGCACCGTGGAGTTCATCTTCGCGCCCGATGGCACCTTCTACTTCCTGGAAATGAACACCCGGCTGCAGGTCGAGCATCCGGTGACCGAAGCGATCACCGGCATCGACCTGGTGCGCCAGCAGCTGCGCATCGCCGCTGGCGAGACGCTGGGCTTCACGCAGGCGGACATCACCGCCAGCGGCCACGCGATCGAGTTCCGCATCTACGCCGAGGATGCGGCGCGTGGCTACACGCCGACCACCGGGCCGATCCTGAAACTGCAGCCGCCGCAGGGCGAGGGCGTGCGCTGGGACAGCGGCGTGCTGCAGGGCGGTGACGTGACCAGCGCCTTCGATCCGATGATCGCCAAGCTGATCGTGCACGGCGCCACCCGCGAGCAGGCCATTGCCCGCGGCGATGCCGCGCTGCGCGACACCGTGCTACTCGGCTGCAAGACCAATACGGCGTTCCTGCGCCGGCTGATCGCCCATCCGGCCTTCGTTGCCGGCGATGTCCACACCGGCTTTCTCGACGCCCATCCCGAGATCGCCGCCGAGCCGGCGCTGGCCGACGACACGATTCACGCGCTGCTGGCCGTCGCCAGCCTGAGCACCCGGCCGCTGCGTGACGCGGCCGATGCCATCCCCGACCTGCACGCCGCAATCGGCGCCTGGAGGAACTGAAAGGCCATGGAACACCGCTTCCGGCTCGGCGATGCCGAGCATCCCGTCGCGCTGTCGCGCAGCCCGCAGGCCTATCGCCTGCATGTCGGCGACACACGGCTGGACATCCGGCTCGATCCGGCAGCGGACGGCCGCGCCCGGCTTGTTGTCGGCGATCGCGCGTTCGAGGTGGTGATCGCCACGCACGGCGACGAGGTGTTCGTGCACCTCGACGGCGAAGCCCACGTGCTGCGCTACCAGCACCCGCTGGATCGACTCGCCGCCCAGTCCGGCGGCAGCGCCGATGACCGCATCAGCGCGCCGATGCCGGGCAGCATCGTCAGCCTGGCGGTGCAGGTCGGCGAGACCGTCAGCCGGGGCCAGACCCTGCTGGTGATGGAGAGCATGAAGATGGAAACCACGCTGCTGGCCCCGCGCGATGGCGTGGTGGCCGCCATCCGCTTCGACAAGGCGCAGAGCTTCGATCGCGACGCCGTGCTGCTGGAACTGGAGCCGCAGGCATGAGGCGCATCGAATCCCGGATCAATCCGGCGTCGGCCGAATTCCAGGCCAACGCCGCCCACCACCGCGCGCTCGCCGAGGCGTTCCGCGAGAAGCAGCGCGCCGCCCGCGAGGACCGCCCGCAGCGCGACATCGACCGCCTGCGCAGCCAGGACAAGCGGCTGGTGCGCGAGCGGCTGGCCCTGCTGCTCGACCCCGGCACGCCGTTCCTGGAGTTCTCCTCGCTGGCCGCCAACGAGGCTTACGACGGCGAGGTGCCGGGTGCTGGCTGCGTCACCGGCATCGGCATCGTCTCAGGACGGGAATGCGTGATCAGCGCCGGCGATGCCAGCGTCAAGGGCGGGGCCTGGTACCCGCTGACCGTCAAGAAGATCATCCGCGCGCTCGACATCGCGCTCGAGAACCGCCTGCCGGTCGTGCACCTCTGCGATTCGGCCGGCGGCTTCCTGCCGCTGCAGGCCGATCTGTTCGCCGACAAGCAGATGGCCGGCCGGATCTTCCGCAACCAGTGCCTGCTGTCGAAGCTGGGCGTGCAGCAGGTCAGCGTTGTGCTGGGTCACTGCACGGCCGGCGGCGCCTATGTGCCGGCGCTGTCGGACTACAACGTCATCGTGCGCGGCACCGGCGCGATCTTCCTGGCCGGGCCGCCGCTGGTGAAGGCCGCCACCGGCGAGGAGAACACGGTCGACGAACTCGGCGGCTGCGACATGCATACCCGCGTTTCCGGCACCGCCGACTATCCGGCCGGCAGCGAGGAGGAGGCCATCGCCATCGCCCGCGACATCGTCGCCCAGTTCAAGCAGCCGCAGAAGACCGTGATCGGCTGGCAGCCGCCGGAAGCGCCGTTCTATCCGGCCGAGGAGCTGTACGGCATCCTGCCGCGCGACATCAAGCAGCAGTTCGACATCCGCGAAGTGATCGCCCGGCTCGTCGATGGCTCGCGCTTCCACGAATACCAGCCGAACTACGGCCAGACGCTGGTCTGCGGCTACGCCCACCTGTGGGGCTACAAGGTCGGCATCCTCGGCAACAACGGCGTGCTGTTCAACGACAGCTCGCTGAAAGGCGCGCACTTCATCGAGCTGTGCAACCAGAACCGCACGCCGCTGATCTTCCTGCAGAACATCACCGGCTTCATGGTCGGCCGCGAGTACGAGCGGCGCGGCATCACCAAGGACGGCGCCAAGATGATCATGGCGGTGTCCTGCAGCGAGGTGCCGAAGTTCACGGTGATGTGCAACGGCAGCTTCGGCGCCGGCAACTACGGCATGAGCGGCCGCGCCTTCGACAGCCGTTTCCTGTTCAGCTGGCCGCAGTCGCAGATCAGCGTGATGGGCGCCGAACAGGCCGCCAACACGCTGGCCGACGTCAAGATCCGCCAGCTGGCCAAACAGGGCCGCCAGCTCGGCGAGGCCGACATCGCCGCCATCCGCGATCCGGTGCTGGCCGAGTTCAAGCGCAAGCAGAGCGCCTACTGGTCGACCTCGGAAATCTGGGACGACGGCATGCTCGATCCGGTCGACACCCGCAACGCGCTCGGCATCGCCATCAGCGCCGCGCTCAATGCCCCGATCGCCGACCCGCGCTACGGCGTGTTCCGGATGTGAACTTCGCGGGTGTCGCCGTGTCCACCGCCCGGTGACCCGGTGATGCCGCAATCGCTCCGATTGCCCGCTGGCAGCTGAGGCGGCTGTCGGCTCGGGCGATGCGCAGCCGGGGGCAAGCCCCTGCGGTCTTCCACTGTCATGACAATGTCGCGCGGCACCGCTAGTATCTGACCGACCGATCGGTTAGTCTTGCCGCCCGTCCATCCGCGCAGTGCCCGATGCCGCCTCTACCCGACCTTGCCAGCGGCGCCCGCGCGATCCTCGAAGCCGCGACGATCGCCTTTGCGCGCGCCGGTTTCGATTCGGTGTCGATCGCCGACATCGCCGCCCAGGCCGGGGTCAGCAAGGCCAACATCTTTCATCACTTCAAGTCGAAGGAAGCGCTGCACCAGGGCGTGCTGCGGGAAGCCTGCAAGGGCCATGCGGAATTCGCCGAAGCGCTGCTGGCGCGCACCGACCTGGGCAGCGTCGACAAGCTGCGGGAACTGATCCGCTTCGATTTCGACGATGCCTTCACCAACGAGCTGAACACCCACCTGGTGGTCCGCGAAGTGCTGAACACCGGCTGCTGCGCCGGTCGCGATCTGGTCGAGCCGGTGTTCATGCGCAACTTCAACGCCGTGGTCGGCATCATCCGGCAGGGGCAGGCGAACGGCGCATTCGCGGCCGACATCGACCCGTCCACCGTCACGCTGATGATCGGCGCGACGGTGATGCTGTTCTTCCAGAACCGGCAGATCCTGGACCGCTTCCCGGGCCTGCAGGTCGGCGCCGATCCCGACACCTACGCCGAGCTCGTGTTCCGCACGGTGCTCGGCGGCGTCATCGCGGCACCGCGCACGCCGGCAACGACGCCGGCCACCCAAGCCACGAAGCCGAAGGCCCGCACCGACACGCGCCGCAAACCGCGCGTGCCGGGTTCCACCGCAACGAAAACGAGACCGAAAGCATGACCCGCACTGCATGGAGCGCGGCCCTGGTATTGCCGTTGGCGCTGCTGGCCGGCTGCGCCGTGGGGCCGGATTTCAAGTCGCCGCCGGTGCCCGGCGCCGACGAGAAGCTGAGCCTGACGCCGCTGCCGGCCGCAACCGTGAGCGCCGACGTGGCCGGTGGCGAAGCCCAGCGCTTCCTCGACAACGCGCCGGTGTCGGCGCGCTGGTGGGAGCTCTACGGCTCGCCGGAGCTCAACGCCCTGGTCAACGATGCGCTGCGCGCCAGCCCGTCAATCGCCTCGGCGCAGGCGGCGCTGCGCTCGGCGCAGGCCAATGCCCGCGCCCGCTACAGCGACCTGTTCCCCGATGCCAGCCTCGATTTCAACGGCACCCGCCAGAAGATCGACTTCGGCAGCTTCGGCCAGCCGGGCGGCGGCGGGCTGATCTACAACCTGTTCAACGCGTCGGTGAACGTCAGCTACGGGCTGGACCTGTGGGGCGGCACGCGGCGCGGCGTGGAGGCGGCGAAGGCATCGGCCGAGGCCCGCGAGCACGAGCTGACGGCGGCTTACCAGACGCTGATCGGCAATGTCGTGACCACCGCGATCACCGTGGCCGAGAACGATCTGCTGGCCGATGGCGCCCGCATTCTCGTGCAGGACCAGACGGCGCGCGTGGCGATCGCCCGCCGCCAGCGCGAGCTGGGCGCGATCACCACCGCCGAGGTCGCGGTGATCGAAGGCCAGCTGGCCAACGAGCAGGTGTCGCTGTCGACCTACGAGCAGCGGGCGCAGGCCGCCCGCACGCAGCTGGCCGTGTATCTGGGCCGGACGCCGGGCTCGGCGGCAGCGGTCGACCTGAAGCTGGTGTCGCTGAAGCTGCCGACCGAGATTCCGGTCAGCCTGCCGTCGACGCTGGTGCGCCAGCGGCCCGACCTGCGCGCGGCCGAAGCCGGCCTGCACGAGGCCGCCGCGAAGATCGGCGTGGCCACCGCCAACCAGCTGCCGCAGATCTCGCTGAGCGCCAACCTGGGTACCCAGGCGACCAAGATCGGCGACCTGTTCAGCAACAACATCTGGTCGATCGGCACGGCGGTGACCCAGCCGCTGTTCCGCGCCGGCGAGCTGTCGGCGCTGAAGAAGGCGGCGATCGCCGACTACGAGAAGGCCGAGGCCGATTACCGGCTGACCGTGCTCAACGCGTTCCGCAACGTTGCCGATTCGCTGCAGGCGCTGCAGTCCAACGCCAGCCTGCTGGGCGCCTACGCCAACGCCGCCAAGGCCGCCGAGATCTCCTACCAGAACGCCGACCGGCAGCACGCGCTGGGCGCCGGCACCGCCACCGAGAAAGCCCGGCTGCATGCCGAGCTGACCCGCGCGCGCGCTGGCTACTACGTGACCGTGGCCAGCCGCCTGCGCGACACCGCCGCGCTGCACATCGCGCTCGGCGGCGACTGGGACACCGAGGTCAACGCGGCCCTGCCGGCACCGGCGCCGGCCACCCAGGCCGCACTCGCCGCACCGGCCCGCTGACCGCGCGCCCGTCACCCGCAATCCGCACGCATCCAGACCCCTCGGCCGCATCCGGTCGATTTCGGAGAAGTACCCCATGAAGCGCTGGCTCACCCTGATTGGCGTTGTTGTCGTCCTGATTCTCGTCATCGGCGGCATCAAGGCATTGCAGGTCAAGAAAACCCTCGCCGGCTATGCCGCGATGCCGGAACCGCAGTCGGCCGTGTCGACCGCCAAGGCCGAATTCCAGGACTGGTCGACGGAACTGCCGGTGGTCGGCAGCTTGCGCGCCGTACGCGGTGTGGAGCTGGCCAACGAGCTGGCCGGCACCGTGGAAGCAGTGGGCTTCCGCTCTGGCGAGGACGTCAAGGCCGGCGCGCCGCTGCTGCAGCTGGTGGCCGATGCCGACCGCGCCAAGCTGCGCTCGCTGGAAGCCAATGCCGAACTGGCCGCGCTGAACGCTACCCGCGACAAGCTGCAGTTCGAGGCCGAAGCGATTTCCCGCGCCGCCTACGAGAACAGCGTGGCCACCGCCAAGTCGGCGAAGGCAGCGGTCGAGGAGCAGCGGGCGCTGGTCGCCAAGATGGCGATCCGCGCGCCGTTCGCCGGCCGGCTCGGTATCTCCACGGTCAACCGCGGCCAGTACCTGGCGGCCGGTGCCAACGTGGTAACCCTGCAGCAGCTCGATCCGATCTACGCCGACTTCAACCTGCCGCAGCAGCAGCTGGCGCAGCTGAAGGTCGGGGAAACCGTGAAGGCGACCATCGACAGCTTCCCGGGCACGGTGTTCGAAGGCACGATCAGCGCGATCAACCCGATCGTCGATACCGAAACCCGCAACGTCCGCGTGCAGGCGACGATCGCCAATCCCGAGCAGCGCCTGCTGCCCGGCATGTTCGCCGACCTGCGCGTGTCGATCGGCAAGCCGCAGCGCTACCTGACCCTGCCGCAGACCGCGATCACCTTCAATCCGTACGGCGAAACGGTGTTCGTGGTGGTCAAGCGCGGCGAGGAGAACGCGCCCGATCCGAACCTGCCGGCGACGCTGGCCAAGAACCAGGCGCTCGACAAGATCGACGCCGAGCAGCGCGCCGCCGATGCCGCCAAGGCTGCTGCCGCCAAGGGCGAGAAGGCCGCCGCAGCCCCGGCCGCCGCGCCGGCCAAGCCGGTCGACCCGAACGCGCCGCCGGTGCTGGTGGCCCGTCAGGTGTTCGTGGTGTCCGGCCCGAAGCGCGGCGATCAGGTGGCGATCCTGTCCGGCCTGAAGGAAGGCGACGAGGTGGTCACCACCGGCCAGCTGAAGCTGCGCAACGGCACCCGCGTCAACATCAACAACGCCGTGCAGCCGAGCTTCGACGCCAACCCGCAGCCGAAGGACCAGTGAGCGCGCCCGCGCGCCTCACCGAGGACAAGTCCGCATGAAATTCACTGATCTGTTCATCAAGAAGCCGGTGCTGGCGACCGTCATCAGCCTGCTGATCCTGGTGCTCGGCATCCGCTCGATGCTGAGCCTGCCGGTACGCCAGTATCCGCAGACCGAGAACGCCACGGTCACCGTGTCGACGGTCTACTACGGCGCCAACCCGGATGTGGTGGCCGGCTTCATCACCACGCCGATCGAGGCAGCCGTGGCGCAGGCGCAGGGCATCGACTACATGACCTCGTCGTCGTCGACCGGCATCTCCACCGTCACCGCCACGCTGGCGTTGAACTACGACTCCAACCGCGCGCTCAGCGAAATCAACACCAAGGTGCAGTCGGTGCTGAACGCGCTTCCGCCGGAAGCGCAGCAGCCGACGCTGGCCGTGCAGGTCGGCGAGCAGATCGACTCGCTGTACATGGGCTTTTCCAGCGACACGCTGCCGCAGAACCAGATCACCGACTACCTGATCCGCGTCGTCCAGCCGAAGCTGCAGTCGGTGGCCGGCGTGAAGCTGGTGTCGATCCTCGGCGGCCGCCAGTTCGCGCTGCGCGCCTGGCTGGACCCGCAGCGGCTGGCCGCGTTCGGGGTGACCTCCACCGATGTCACCACGGCGCTGGCGGCCAACAACTACCTGTCGGCACTCGGCACCACCAAGGGCCAGATGATCAGCGTCGATCTGACGGCCGGCACCGATCTGCACTCGGTCGACGAGTTCAAGAACCTCGTCATCAAGAACAAGGGCAGCGCGCTGGTGCGGCTGCAGGATGTCGCCACGGTGACGCTGGGCGCAGAGAACTACGACGCCTCGACGCGCTTCGACGGCAAGCAGTCGGTGTTCATCGGCATCAAGGTGGCGCCGGACGCCAACTCGCTGACCGTGATCAAGGACGTGCGCAAGGTGTTCCCGGACATCCTCGCGGAGATGCCGGAAGGCATCCACGGCGAGATTTCCTATGACGCCACGGCCTACATCCGCGCCTCGATCAGCGAAGTGCAGAAGACGCTGATCGAAGCGCTGCTGATCGTCACCGTGGTGATCTTCCTGTTCCTGGGCAGCTTCCGCTCGGTGCTGATCCCGGTGGTGGCGATGCCGCTCAGCTTGATCGGCGGCTTCTTCGTGATGCTGGTGCTCGGCTACTCGATCAACCTGCTGACCCTGCTGGCGCTGGTGCTGGCGATCGGCCTCGTGGTGGACGACGCGATCATCGTCGTCGAGAACGTCGACCGCCACATGAAGCTCGGCAAGAAGCCGATGCAGGCGGCGCTGATCGCCGCCCGCGAGCTGGCCGGGCCGATCATCGCGATCTCGGTGGTGCTGATCGCGGTCTACGTGCCGATCGGCTTCCAGGGCGGACTCACCGGCGTGCTGTTCTCGGAGTTCGCGTTCACGCTGGCCGGCGCGGTCGGCGTGTCGGCGGTGGTGGCGCTGACGCTGTCGCCGATGATGGCCGGCGCCTTCTTCAAGGACGACCACGGCTCCAACAAGCTGGTGCAGGCGATCGACCGCAACTTCGAGAAGTTCTCCAGCGTCTACCGCCAGCTGCTCGGCAGCCTGCTGGGTGCCTGGAAGCTGGTGGTCGGCTTCGGCTTCACGATCATCGCGCTGCTGGTGCTGATGATGACGGCCCCGGGCTTCTTCGGCGGCGTGCTCGCCACCGGCGAACTGGCACCGGCCGAAGACCAGGGCTTCCTGTTCTATATCTCCTCGGCGGCGCCGAATGCCTCGGCCAAGCAGATGCTGACCTACACCGACCAGATGTACGGGATCATCAAGGACACGCCGGAATACGCCAACGCCTTCCAGATCTCCAGCGAAGGGCAGCTGAACTCGGCGATCGGCGGCTTCGTCATGAAGCCCTACGAGGAACGCAGCCGCAAGATCGCCGACATCAATGTCGACCTGCAGACCCGCAGCAGCCAGAAGGTGGCCGGCGCCAACGTGTTCTGGGTCAATCCGCCGTCACTGCCGGGTGCCGGCCAGGGCCTGCCGATCCAGTTCGTGATCAACACCACCGAGCCGTTCTCCAAGCTCTACGAGGTGTCGCAGGCGCTGATCGCCAAGGCCCAGGCCACCGGCAAGTTCTACGTGCTCGACAACGGCCTGAAGATCGACAAGCCGCAAACCACCGTCACCGTGGACCGCGACAAGGTCGCCGCACTGGGCCTGACCATGCGCGAAGTCGGCGGCACGCTCGGCTCGCTGCTGGGCGGCGGCTACGTCAACTACTTCTCGATCGCCGGCCGCTCCTACAAGGTGATTCCGCAGGTCACCGAATCCGAGCGCCTGAACGCCGGCCAGCTCGATGGCTACTACCTGCGTGCCGCCAGCGGCGAGCTGATTCCGGCCTCCACCGTGATCAGCTTCAAGACCGAAACCGTGCCGCAGTCGATCCCGCACTTCCAGCAGCTGAACTCGGCCACCATCGGTGCCGTGTTCGGCGGCACCCAGGGCGAGGCGCTGGCGCTGCTGAACCAGCTGGCCAAGGAAACGCTGCCGGCCGGCTTCACCATCGACTACGCCGGCGAGTCGCGCCAGTACGTCAAGGAATCGGGTGGCTTCCTGGTCACGCTTTCCTTCGCGCTGATCATCATCTTCCTGGTGCTGGCCGCACAGTTCGAAAGCTTCCGCGACCCGCTGATCGTGATGATGTCGGTGCCGATGGCAATCTTCGGCGCGGTGGTGTTCCTGTTCCTCGGCTTCGCCACGCTGAACGTCTACACCCAGGTCGGTCTGGTGACGCTCGTGGGCCTGATCGCCAAGCACGGCATCCTGATCGTGGAGTTCGCCAACCAGCAGCGCGTGATGGGCAAGTCGAAGCTCGAAGCGATCGAGATCGCCTCCGAAACCCGCCTGCGCCCGATCCTGATGACCACCGCCGCGATGGTGCTCGGCGTCATGCCGCTGGTGATCGCCGACGGCGCCGGTGCCGTCGGCCGCAACCACATGGGTCTGGTGATCGCCACCGGCATCTCGATCGGCACGCTGTTCACGCTGTTCGTGGTGCCGGCGATGTATCTGTGGCTGGCGTCGGACCACGTGAAGCCGGCCACCGCTGCCGATGCCGACGACGACGGCGAACTGGCGCTGGCCGATGTGCGGCACTGAGGGCGAAACACGCCGATGCCATCGCGCCTGCGATGGCCTGATGTGACGTGACGTGATGTGAAGACAAGCCCCGGCCGCTCGCGCTGCCGGGGCTTTTTCTTTTCAAGGGCGCTTGCGTGCTTTGCAGCGTCAGCAGCAGGCTGCCGCGCCCGGCACGGACTGCGACGGGCACCGGCGAGTCGGCTTCGCGCCGTCATGGTTGAAAAGCGGCATCGGACGATGACGTGCAAGGTCATCGCCGCGCGGGCCGCAGTGCGCTACAAGCACGTGATGCCCGATGGAGGTAAGCCCGATGCGCCATCTGATTCCCGCCGGCCTGCTGATCGCCGCGATCATTCATCTGCTGCCGCTGGCCGGAGTACTCGGTGGCGCGCGGCTGGAGCGGCTTTACGGGATTCCCGTCGACGAGCCCAACATCGACATCCTGCTGCGCCACCGAGCAGTGCTATTCGGTCTGCTGGGCCTGCTGCTACTGATGGCGGCGTTCTTGCCGACGCTGCGTACGCCGGCCTTGATCGCTGGCATCGTCAGCGCAGCGTCATTCCTCGTCATCGTCGCCCGCGCTGGACCGCACAATGCCGCGATCGCCCGCGTCGTCACCGCCGACTGGGTCGCGCTCTGCGCGCTGCTGATGGCGGCCGCCGTGCATGCGCTGCATCGGCCGGCGGCCGGCTGAGCTGGCAGCTCGTCAGCCGAAGCAGGGGGCAAAACTTGAGCTTGGCCCCTTGAATCCGCAGGTTGCCTCGCGACCTGAACGACCCACGGAACCACCGAACTGCCCACACAAGAACGGGCATCACTCCACGGTGGCCGTGGCCGCGTGGGCAGCGCGATGGCCATAGCTCAGCACCCTCGTGATTCGCCATTGGCCGGAATCCGACTGCCAGACCATCGTGAAATCCGCGAGGCCATCGCACGGCCCATCCGGAATGCCGCAGAAGCGATGCGTGCCCTGCTCGATCGCACCGAAGTCCTTGATCGGGTAAACCCGGAGGCTGCCAGCGACCAATTCGCGCCGGTACTTGCCGCAGGCGTACTGGCGGGTGTTGGCCAGCATGGCGTCGCGGGACCACGTGACGCCCCCGGTGTCGTGATAGAACTCGACCGACGCGGAAAAGAAGGCTTCGTGTGCCTTCAACTGCTCCGGGTCCGCGCATCGGTTGAAGGCATCGAACACCGCGCGGTCCTGCTGCTCGATGACGGCAACCAGCGACTCGGCAGGGCCGGCCGCGTGGCCCAGCGCGTGAATCGCCACGCCTGCCATGAAGCCAATGATGGATACGCGGATGTTGTTCATCTGTGGAACCCGGCAATCGGCGTGCACCGTGACGCCACACGTTCGAGCGAAGCTGCTCGTCAAGACGAACAGCGTCGGCCCGGCAGATAAGCCTAGCCCGGATACAGCGCAGCGAAATCCGGGAGACCCGATCTGCGGCGTGAACGCTGCTGCGGGTTTCGCGTTGCTCGACCCGGGCGACCTCGCTGCTCCCGAGCCGGGCGCTCAGCCATTGCCTTGCATCATGCAGCCCGATCGGCATAGGCTTGACATATGCCAACTGCAGGAGATGCTGGTGGAACCGGAAAGAATTGTTCGCCTGTTCCGCAACGGACGGAATCAGGCGCTGCGTATCCCGCGCGAATTCGAGCTGCCGGGCAATGAAGCGGTGATGCGCAAGGAAGGCCACCGGCTGATCCTGGAACCCGCTCAGCAACCGCTCGGTCTGCTGGCAGTACTGGCAACGCTCCAACCGCTGACAGACTCCGATCGCGACAATTTCCCTGACATCGATGCCGGCTTGCCGCCGGTGGATGACGTTCGGCTGTGAGCGACGCGCTTCGCTACCTGCTTGATACCAACATCATTTCGAGCCTCGCGAAACTGCCCCAGGGCCCGGTGCTGAAGCACTTGAAGCGGGCCGGGGAAGGCAGCGTGTGCACCAGCATCGTCGTGGCCTGCGAGTTGCGCTTCGGCCTCGCCAAGAGCGGCTCGTCGAAGCTGGCGACACAGGTCGAGGCCATCCTCGCACCGCTGCCGATCCTGCCGCTGGAAGCACCGGTCGATGAGCATTACGCGGATATCCGTGCCTCGCTGGAACGGGAGGGCACGCCGATTGTCCCGAACGACCTGCTGATCGCAGCACACGCCCGCGCACTGGGTCTGACCTTGGTGACCGATAACGTTCGCGAGTTCGGGCGGGTGGCAGGGCTGGCGGTGGAGAACTGGCTGGTGGCCAACGGTTGACCGCGCGGTTGGGCTTCCGTTTGGAAATGACCGGATCAAGCGTCGCCCGAATACAGCGCAGCGAAATCCAGACGGCTTGAGCTTCGGGGTGAATGCTGCCCCGGATTTCGCGTTGCTCTATCCGGGCTACCTCGCTGCTGCCGCTGGCCGGAGTGCTCGGTGGCGCGCGGCTGGAGCGGCTCTACGGGATTCCCGTCGACGAGCCCAACATCGACATCCTGCTGCGCCACCGGGCAGTGCTATTCGGTCTGCTGGGCCTGCTGCTACTGATGGCGGCGTTCTTGCCGACGCTGCGTACGCCGGCCTTGATCGCTGGCATCGTCAGCGCAGCGTCATTCCTCGTCATCGTCGCCCGCGCCGGGCCGCACAACGCCGCGATCGCCCGCGTCGTCACCGCCGACTGGGTCGCGCTCTCCGCGCTGCTGATGGCGGCCGCCATGCAGGTACTGCATCAGCAGGCGGCGTGCAGCGCATAAGCCGAAGCAAGGAGAAGAACTTGAGCCTGGCCCCTTAAATCCAGGGGTTTTTCTACAGCCTCAACGCCTCAGCTCGGCGGCAGACCCGCCGAAGGCGGGGCTGTCCGCTGGAGCGCCTTGTTGGATTCATGCATTTTTCTTAAACCACTCCCAAGCGTCCTTTGGCAACATTCCCTGCCGCCGCTTTAGGTCGACTTTTAGGACCAAATGTGTCGCCCTCATATTTAGGCTTTTGGCCGTGTTGACAAAGTGTTCTGAAACCTCCGCTTCACTAAGCTCGGTACCAATCAGGTAGCTGCTCTGAATGTAGTGCCACCAACGGCGAAAGTTCACGTGCTTTGTAAATGCTTCGTGAAATGGCTTGTAGGAAACACCTACTTGGCGGTCAAAGGTGACGATATAGAAGTTCATGCACCACCCTCAGCGCTTGAACTATCACCCAAGGCGCTGGGCTCTCTTATGGATGCCGCGATGGCTTTCTGCTCTATGATCTCTCCATCAATCTGAAAAGACTCGGTGCCCATTGCTTCTAGCTCAATCTTTTTTAACCGCTGAACGTGGGTTTCCGATCTGCAAAAGTCCGGATCCGCATGGGACTTCCAGCCGTAAAGTGGGATAAAGGACAAAGCAGGGATTGCGATGAGGACTAGACCAAGCGCCTCAACCATAGGGCGCTCCCCGGCAATGCTCAAGAGCACGATGCCCGCACCGAAGCAGAGAAGCAGGTAGATAAGAAATGGTCTGAATCCGCTAGACCGTTCGGTTTTTGCAAACCAGTCTTGCGCGGTTTTCAGCCAGTCTAGGGGGTTGAACGGATTTGGCAAAAGTTAACCTCTTGAGTGAATCCAACTAAAAGTTAGGCTGCAAAAATGCACGATAAACTGCCGCTGCAAGATTATCGTGCGAAAACGCTGGATAACACCGATCCGTACTCAGCGAGCCTTGGTCAGGATACGGGGGCTGGCGGTACGACGCGATCACGGCCGGTTCCGCCCCAGCTGGTCATGCGACGACACCCAATCCCCGGCGAGGATCGCGGAGCTGAGTGAAGTCTCCCCGGCCAGCACCACGCCGGCGCAGATCTCGGCGAACTTCAGTGCGCCGCCCTTGCCGTAGCAGCCGAGCATTTCCAGGCATTCGCGTTGCGTGGCCAGCCCGGTGCCGCCGCCATAGGTGGCGCAGATCAGGCTGGTCAGCGTGATGGACCAGTAGTAGTCGCCGTTGTCGAGCAGCTGGCAGTAGGTGGTGGCGGCATGGGATTCGGCGACGTTGGCGACGTCCTGCCCGCAGGCGATGAACAGCGCGGTGATGCCGTTGGCGGCGTGCGCGGCGTTGTTGGCGCTGCCGGCGATGAAGGCACCGGCCTGGCTGATCTGGCGGGCGTGGAACAGCTGCTTGCCGGTGACGCCCATCAGCGGTTTCAGAATGGAGTCCTTCAGCGTGATTTCGGCAATTACCCGCTTGCCGCGCGTGTTCAGCGTGTTGATCTGCGAGTGCTTCTTGTCGGTGTCGATGTTGCCGGACAGCATGAAATTCGGGTGCAGCGGATGGTTTGCCTGGATCCACTGGCAGGCGGCGAGCGTGGCCTTGCCGACCATGTTCTGGCCGGCCGCATCGCCGGTGGCGTAGTTGAAGCGCAGGTAGCGCAGGTTGCCGACCGCGTACTGGCCGATGCGCTTCAGCTTGCCGATGCGGGTGGTGGCTTCGGCGGCGGCGGCGATGTCGGCGTGGTGGGCAGTGATCCACTCGCCGAAGCCGCGCGCGGCCAGCGCGTCGTCGAACATGAACACCGGTGAGCGCTGCATGTGGTCGTCGACCACGGTGCACTTCACGCCGCCGTGCTCGGTCAGCAGCCGCATGCCGCGGTTGTAGCTGGCCACCAGCGTGCCTTCGGTGGTGGCCATCGGGATGTAGAAATCGCCTTGGGCGTGTTCGCCGTTGATGCGCAGCGGCCCGGCGAGGCCGATTGGCACCTGCGCCACGCCGATGAAGTTCTCGATGTTGCCGGGCAGCACGTCGGGGCTGAACGAGTAGTGGCCGACATGCTCCAGCCGGGTGCCGGTCTGCGCGGCCACGAAGTCGCGGCGGGTGGCGGCGATCTCGCGGGTGTAGTCGTCCTGCTTGTCGCGCGGCACCTTGGCGGCGGCGGGTGCAGCAGGGGAAGCGGACTTCGGGGTTTCGGCGGTCATCGGCGGATCTCGGGTTCGTCGGCAGGCCGGCTAGGGCCGCTGATCGTAGCGGTTGCGGCCGCTATGACCACGCCCTTCGATAACCGCCGGTGGCGGCCGCGAAACCCGCCGCCCCGCGAGCCGCCTCAGCGCGGCGGTGGCACTACCGGCGCAACCGCTGCGCTGCCAACACCCACCGCGCCCCAGCCGTAGACCGGGTCGTAGCCGGCGGCGCCCAGGTCGCGGGCGGCAGCGCGCAGCCGGGCCAGCACGGCATCGGCGGCGCTTGATGCATCGCCGCGCAGGTCGCGGGCGATGGTCGCCGCCACCGCCGGCGCCGCGAACGAGGTGCCGGACACCGGCTGGCCACCGAAACTGCCGGCGCTGCTGACGACGTTCACGCCCGGCGCTGCGAAGCTGATGTACGGGCCCCGGTTGGCACGCCGGTAGACCTGGTCGCGGCCGTCGATCGCGGTGACCGCGACCACACCCGGATAGGCGGCCGGGTAGACCGGCGGCGCCGCCGGGCCACCGTTGCCGGCCGCTGCGACGACGACGATGCCGGCCGCCAGCGCCCGCCGCACCATCAGGCCCATCACCGGGTTGTCCGGACCTTCGATGGAAATGTTGATCACCCCGGCGCGTTCGTCGATCAGCCAGGCGATCGCGGCGGCAATGGCATCGGCCGGCGCCACTAGGCGCTGGTCGGCGTCGGCGCCGAAGACATCGGCCAGCGCCAGCCGGGCACCGCCGGCAGCGGCGATTTCGGCCACCAGGGTGCCGTGGCCGCGCGGCAGGTAATCGCTGCCGACGAAGCTGCGGCTGCGGCTGACGGCGGCGGCGATCGGCGCGGCGGCCAGATCGGCGCCGGTGTCGATGATGCCGACGCTGAACGGCCGGCCGTTGCCCGCTGCCGGGACGGACGCAGCGGACGCCGGCAGCTTCACCGCCGGCGCTACCAGCCGCGCGGCGTCCCGGCCGGGATCGACCTGCGACGGCCGGAACACATGGTTCGGCGCGAACAGACCCTGCGGCGCGATGCCTTGCAGCTGGCGCAGCGCCTGCTCCACCGTTTGCCCGGCGCGCAGCTGCACGCGGGCGATGGTTTCGTCGCGGCCCGGCACCGGCCGCTCCGAACGCAGGCGGTAGCCGGCTGCCTGCACGCGGGCCACGGCGGCGCTGCGGTCGATCATCAGCACCTCGCCGGCAATCCGCTCGCGACCGTCCAGGCCGTGCTCCACCGCCAGCGGCTCGCCGCTGCGCAGGCGGTCGTCGGCCACCAGGTCGATGCGATCGTCGCCGTGCTCGGCGTCCTTGGCCTCGTCCTCGGCGGCATCGGCCGCATCCTTGGCAGCGTCCTCGGCTTCCTTGGCCGCTTCCTTGGCAGCGTCGGCCGCCTGCTTGTCTGCCTCCTCGGTGCGCTTTGCCTGGGCCTTGTCGGCGTCCGCCTTGGCCTTGGCGGCATCAGTCTCGCCACCGCCGCTGCTGCGGGCCGATCCGGACGCGGCTGGTGCCGCGCCGCCGCCGTCACTGCCGCCACCACCACCGCCGCTGCGGTCGCCGCCGCCGCTGTCCTTGCCGCTGCTGCGGGCGGCGTCGCGCGCTTCACGGTCGGCTTCGCGGCTGCGCTCGCGATCGGCCTGGTCGCGGGCCTCGCGGGCGTCGCGCTGGGCACGCGATTCGCGCACTTCGCGGACTTCGCCGCCGTCGCGCGCGCGCGCCGACGGGCAGGCCAGCAGCGGACACAGCGCGATGGCCAGCAGCAGGCCGGCGCGGCGACCAGGGAAACGGGGTGCGGGATGGGTCATGGCGCAGCACTCCTGCTGCCGGGATCGGGCATCCCGGGAATAATCGCCGCCGACGATCGTTGTCGGGGACAGGAACAGGTGAGGCGGATGCCGGATTTCAGGCACGAACTGGTGGCACGGTTACCGCGCATGCGCCGCTTCGCGCTGACCTTGTGCCATGCGCCGCACGATGCCGAGGATCTCGTGCAGATGGCAGTCGAGCGGGCGCTGCGCCACGAGGCATCGTGGGAACCGGGCACCTCGCTGGACAGCTGGCTGTACCGGATCTTGCAGAACCTGTGGCGCGACGAACTGCGCGCCCACCGGCGCAAGGCGGAACCGCTCGACGAGGTCACCGAAGTGATGGGCGAGGATGGACGCGACGTGACGCTGAACGCGCTGCAATGGGCCGAAGCCCGCGCCGCGCTGCAGACGCTGCCGGAGGAGCAGCGCGCGGTGCTGACCCTGGTGGTGCTCGACGGCCTGTCGTACCAGGACGCCGCCACCGCGCTGGACGTGCCGATCGGCACGGTAATGAGCCGGCTGTCGCGGGCCCGCGCCCGCATGGCCTCGCTGCTCGGCGCCGAGCCGTCGCTGCGCAAGGCGACCTGACGATCACGAGGAACAACGAGGCCATGGAACTGAACGACGAACTGCTGTGCGCCTATCTCGACGGCGAGCTGGCCGAGGCCGAGCGCGCCGCATTCGAAACCGCGCTGGCCGCCGATCCCGGCGCCCGCCTGCGGCTGGAACGGCTGCGCGCAGCCGATCAGCAGCTGAAGGCGGCCTACCCGCTGACGCCGACTGCCGACAACGATCCGCTGGCGGCGGCGATCCTGGCCCACCGGCCGGGCGAGCCGTTCCGGCTGCCGCCGCGCGCCGCCAGCGACACCACCACCAGCGCTCAGCCGCAGTTGCCGCAACGGCGCCTGGTGCGCCGCTTCCGGCAGCCGGTCTGGCGCGGCGCGCTGGCGGCCTCGCTGGCGGCGGCGATCGTCGGCCTGGTGGTCGTCAATCGCGGCGGCAACCCGCAGCCGGCCGCGACCGCCGCGCTGCAGCTGGCGCTGGACGGCACGCCCAGCGGCAGCGAAGCCCGCGACGGCGGCTCCGTGATCCGCCCGGTGCTGAGCTTCCGCGCCGATGACGGTCGCTGGTGCCGCGTGTTCGAACAGGACAACGGCGTCCGCGAAGGCCTGGCCTGCCGCGATGACAGCGGCTGGCAGCTGCTGGCACTGGAAGCCGGCGACGGCGCCGCCCCCGGCGAACTGCGACCGGCCGGCAGCAATGCGGCGATCGACCAGCTGATGAACCGCCTCGGCGGCAGCGACGCCGTCGATGCCGAGCAGGAACGCGCCCTGATCGCCGGCCGCTGGGCCGGACCGCCGCCGCGCTGAAACCGCGCGCCGCCGGGGCCGTCGCCGCCCCGGCTCGCGCGCCGTCTGCCACGCCAGCCCCAGATCCGGCCCGAGAGCCGGCCCGCCTGCGCGCGGCCCGGCCACAGATGCCGGCCGGAAAGCGCCGGTCGGGCCGATCAGCCCCGGCGTCATCGCCGCCGCTGAAACCCCCGCTGCCATCTGCGCCGAAGCCGGCGTGCCGGCCGGCGGCATCGGTGTCACCTGTTCCTGTCGTGGCATCGGGCCGCCCAATGACGCGCGCCCGGCACCGCTGCCGACGGGCGACCCGGCTGCCCCGCAGGCGGGCGCGGCGATGGCTGACGCCCTGCGCGCGAAACGCAGAAAGCCGCCGCTGCACCGCCCGGCGGGCGGTGCAGTGGCGGCCGGCGATGGCGGCGTGGGCGGGCCGGTCAGAGCGGCAACTGCCATGACAGGCTGACGCCGCCGCTGTAGTCCGGGCTGCCGTCGGACAGGCCGGCGCCGGCGAACAGGCCGGCCTGCCAGCCGCCGCCCAGCAGCACGCCGAGGCTGGCCTCGACATTGCGCGCGTCGACGCCGGCCACGACGGCCGTCTCGCGCCAGCTGTAGAGCAGCCCGGCTTCGACCGATTCGCCAAGGTTGACCCAGCCGCCGGCGCTCCACTGCCAGCCGTCCTTGCGCTGCAGGGTGGCGGTGCTGCCGAGGAAGCGGCGGCCGGCGGTGACATAGACGCCGCCGCCCTTGCCCGCGTAGCCGACCTCGCTGCCGGCCGTGTAGTCGGTGGCGCCGACGCCGAGGCCCTTGCTCTCGCTGCCGCTGGCGAACTTCACGCGGCCGCTGACATCGACATAGATCGGCGTATCGGCGATCGCATTGAACGAGCGGGTCACCGCCAGCGTGGCATCGCCGATGCCCGACACGCTGCGGTTGTCGCTGAACGAGTCGTTGCCGCCCCGGCCACGGCCCTGGCCGCTGCCACTGCCGCCGCCGCCGCCGCCGCCGTTGTCATCGCTGCCGCCACCACCACTGCTGCCGCCGCTGTCGTCGCTGCCACGCCCGGAGCCGCTGCTGGAACTGCCGCCGGAGCTGCCGCTGGAACCGCCGTTGTCGTCGGCGATGACGATGACATCGGCCGGGCCGCGCACGGTGATGTACGGCACCGTCAGCCGCACCGACCAGTCCTGCCAGCGCAGGCGCGCGGAGATCGGCACCACCAGCACCTCGGTGCGCGTGGTACCGCCGTACTTGCCGCTGGCGTAATCGGCGCCGGTGCCGAACGACAGGCTGTCGGCGGCCAGCGCGGGGCCGCCGGCCGCCGCGATCAGGGTGGCGAGCGTGGCGGCAAACGCCGTACGGCAAGGGGAAAACGACATCGGGCAGTCTCCGGGGACGGTCGTGAAGCGTCCGCAGTCAACGCGCGGCGCTTGGAAAATGAAAGTTAAAACTTGGTCAGGTCCGCGCCGTGCGCAGCGCGCCACAGCAGCGGACGCGCAGCCGCAAGGGCTCGGCAGGACAACGGCCGGCGCGGCGATTTATTCCGCCGCCGATGCGAAAAAAATCCGCCGCTGATCGGCGGAATAAGCGGCCGCCTGGTGCGTTGTCAGGGGGCAGGGTGTGCGGCGCTCGGGCTTCGATCCACGGCACGGCGCTTCATCCCTGCACATCCCTACTGTCGAACCACCAGGAACCCGCACCATGAACAAGCTTTCCCTGATCGCCGCCAGCTGCCTCGCCGCCGCCGGCCTGCTGGCCTCCCAGACCGCCGCTGCCCGCGAGGCCGGCGAACACCCGCGTCACGAAGATCGCCGCGCCGACCGCCAGGCCGACCGGCAGAACGATCGCCAGGCCGATCGCAGCGCCAGCCGCCGCGAAGCCGGCGACGATCGCGGCCGGGGCCGTGGCACCGAGGCGGGCGATGACCGCGGTCGCGGCCGTGGCCGCAGCGGCGAGCGCGAACCGGGCGACGACCGCGGCGGTCGCTGAAGCCCCAAGGTTTGCCGCTGCAGCGGCATGAAGCCCCGGCCTGCGCCCCCCGGCAGGCCGGGGCTTCCCTGTTTCGGGCCGCCGCGCCTCAGGCCTTGGCGGCCGCCTTTTCCAGGGTCGCGGCCATCTTCAGCACCCGGTCCTTCCAGTCTTCGGTGCTGAGCCGCGAGCCGATCCGCTCGGCCCACAGCGGAAACGCCAGCGGCGTGAAGCGTGGCGTATCGACGATCACCACGTCCTGCCCGGCGATGCGCTCGGCCGCCTGCCGCAGCCGCCGGTAGTCGAGCTGCTGTTCCAGCACCTCGGCCAGCGCCTGGCGGGTCAGCAGGTTGTCGCGGTCGTACTTCACCAGCACGTCGAACAGCAGGCCGGACGACACCTGCACCTGCCTGACCGTCTTGCCGGCGCCCGGATAGCCCTCGAACACGAGGCCGGCGACACGGGCGATCTCCCGGAACCGGCGCTTGGCCATCTCGGCCGCGTTCAGGCTGGCCGGCAGGTCGAGATCGAGATCGGCGGGCGCCAGCAGCGCCTTCAGCGCTTCGCCATCGAGCGGCGGCAGGGATTCCGCCAGCAGCTCGAAGCCGTAGTCGTTCGGCGTCAAGGTGGCGGTGATCTTCGCCCGCTTCGACAGCCGCCAGGCCAGCAGCGCCGCCAGCCCTTCGTGCACATGGCGGCCGGCGAACGGATAGACGAACAGGTGCTCGCCTTCGCGCGAGGTGGCGCGCTCGGCCAGCAGCACGCCGGGCTGCGGCAGCCGCGACCATTGGCGCTGGATTGCCAGCAGCGGCGCCAGCGCCTGCACTTCCGGCGCGGGGCTCGCTTCCGGCGCGGCCAGCAGTTCGACCAGGCTGTCGGCCAAGGTCGAGGACAGCGGCATCTTGCCGCCGTTCCAGCGCGGGATCGTCTGGCTCTTGCCGCCCGGCTTCACGTAGGCGGCCATGTCCTTGACCCGGACCAGGGTCAGCTTGCGACCGGCGAACAGAAAGCTTTCGCCGGGCTTGAGCCGCGCAATGAAGCTTTCCTCGACCGAGCCGACGCCGGCGCCGCTCAGGTACTGGACCCGCATCATCGAGTCCGAGGTGATGGTGCCGACGCTCATCCGGTGCCGGCGGGCGACGGTCGCGTCATCGACGATCAGGGTGCCGTCGTCGCGCACCACCACCTTGCGGAACTGCGGATAGGCGTGCAGCGCGCCGCCGCGCATCACGAAGTCGAGCACCCATTGCCATTCGGCATCCGGCAGTGCGGCGTAGGCATGGCTGCCGGCGATCTCGGCGCGGATCGCGTCCGCCGTCATCGTGCCGGTCAGCGCCAGGGTCACGACATGCTGGGCCAGCACATCGAGACAGTGGACCAGCGGCCGGCGCGCCTCGATGCGGCGCTGCTCGATGGCCGTCCGGGCGGCCGCGAATTCCGCCAGCTCCAGCGCATGGGTCGGCACGCAGACGATACGGCTGGCGAGCCCCGGCTGGTGGCCGGAGCGGCCGGCCCGCTGCAGCAGCCGCGCCACGCCCTTCGGCCCGCCGATCTGCACGACCTGTTCGACCGGCGAGAAGTCGACGCCCAGATCGAGCGAGCTGGTGGCGACGACGACGCGCAGCGAGCCGTCCTTCAGACCGTGCTCGACCGCCGTGCGCGCTTCAGCATCGATCGAGCCGTGATGCAGCGCGCTGGGCAGTTCCGGGCGGATCATCTGGATCGCCTCGAACCAGCGCTCGGCCTGCGCGCGGGTGTTGGTGAACACCAGGGTCGAGCGGGCGCGGTCGAGCACCTCGGCAACCTTCGGCAGCAGCGGCAGGCCCATGTGGCCGCCCCAGGGAAAGCGGTCGACCGCGTCCGGGACCAGCGTGTCGAGGCGCAGGGTCTTCGGCAGGTCGGCGCCGTAGGTGCGGCTGCGCGCCGGATCGCGGCCCGGCCCGAGCAGCACGGCCTGCGCCTCGTCGAGATTGCCCAGGGTCGCCGACAGGCCCCAGACCCGCAGCCCTGTTGCAAGCGCGCGCAGCCGCGCGATCACCAGCTCGGTCTGCACGCCGCGCTTGGTGGCCAGCAGCTCGTGCCATTCGTCGACGATCACCGCGCGCAGCCCGCGCCACTGCGGAATCAGGTCGGCATAGCTGAGCAGCAGCGAGGCCGATTCCGGCGTCGTCACCAGACACTGCGGCAGCCGCTTGCGCTGCTTCGCGCGGGCGTTGGCACTGGTGTCGCCGGTGCGGCATTCGACCTTCCACGGCACGCCGAGCGCCTCGCAGGCGGCCTGCAGGCTGCCTGTGGTGTCGGCCGCAAGTGCGCGCATCGGCGTGATCCACAGCACCCGGATCGGCTCGTCCGCATCTTCGGCTTCGAGCAGCGGCCCGAGCCAGGCGGCCAGCGTCTTGCCGCAGCCGGTCGGCGCGTGGATCAGCCCGGATTCGCCGCGCAGGTAGGCCCGCCAGCAGGCGCGCTGGAAGTCGAACACCGTCCAGTGGCGGCGGGCGTACCAGTCGTCGATGTCGCGGAGCGTCGGCATGGCGGAGCGGATGAATGGCGGCGGCCGTCATCGAAGCCCGGGACGGCAGGCGTATCATCGCGCGCCTCCAAGCTTGCGGTGGCCGACCCGCCACCGAGGACACCATGTCGACTCCCGCCGCCGCGCCTGCGGCCGCTGCTTCCTCCTCGTCGTTCAACCGCGGCCACGCGGCCGCGATCGGCGCCTTCCTGGTCTGGGGCCTGCTGCCGCTGTACCTGAAGCCGATGAGCAGCGTGCCGACCCTGCAGATCATGTCGCACCGGCTGCTGTGGTGCTGCCTGTTCGTGATGGCCTGGCTCGGCTATCGCGGCCAGCTGGCGCAGGTGCGCACGGCGCTGGCCGATGGCCCGACCCGGCTGCGGCTGTTCGTCACCGCGCTGCTGATCTCCTGCAACTGGATCATCTACGTCTGGAGCGTCAACTCCGGCCATGTGCTGGAAACCAGCCTCGGCTACTTCATCAATCCGCTGGTCAACGTGCTGCTGGGCGTGCTGATCCTGAAGGAGCAGCTGAACCGCCCGCAGTGGCTGGCGGTGGCGTTCGCGTTCGCCGGCGTGTCGTGGCTGACGATCCAGACCGGCAGCCTGCCGTGGACCTCGTTGGCGCTGGCGCTCTCGTTCGGGCTGTACGGGCTGATCCGCAAGACCGTGAAGGTCGACGCGATTGCCGGTCTGGGCGCCGAGACGCTGCTGATCGCGCCGTTCGCGGCCGTCTACCTGCTGTGGCTGCAGCTGCACGGCGACGGCGCTTTCGGCCACACCACGCTGCTGATCGACGTGATGCTGTTCGCCGGCGGCCTGGTGACGGCAGTGCCGCTGGCGCTGTTCGCCTTCGGCGCGCGGCTGATCCCGTATTCGACGATCGGCCTGATCCAGTACATCGGCCCGACCCTGCAGCTGCTGCTCGGCGTGTTCCTGTACCACGAGCCGTTCACGCAGGCGCGGGCGATCGGCTTCGCGCTGATCTGGATGGCGCTGGTGATCTACGCCGGCGACGGCATCATCCGCGCGCGTCGGCGGCCGGCGCTGCTGATCGAGGCTGCGCCGAAATAGCCGCTCGGGCAGGATCGTCGGCAGCCATCACCTGCCCGATCCTGCCGATGACATCTCCGCCACTTCGCCGTGCCGCCGCTGCGGCGCTTCTGTCCGGCCTGCCGCTGCTGGCCACTGCCGCTGGTCCCGCTGGCGCCCCTGCGGCGGGACCGGCCGGCTTCGAGGCCGTGGTCCGCGACTTCGCCCGCAGCCAGCATTTCCGCGGCGTGGTGCTGGTGGCCGACCACGGCAAGCCGGTCTACCGGCGCGCCTTCGGTCTGGCCAGCGAGGAATGGCGGCAGCCGAACCGCGTCGACACCCGCTTCCGCATCGCTTCGCTGACCAAGACCTTCACGGCGGTGCTGGTGATGCAGGCGGTCGAAGCCGGGCGGCTGCAGCTCGACGCGCCGCTGGCCCGATGGCTGCCGGCCTATGCCGAGCGGCCGTTCGCCGCCGTCACCGTCGACGAGCTGCTGACCTATGCCTCCGGCCTGTCCGATCACGACCAGAATGACGGCATGCGGCCGTACCAGCAGCCGCTCGATGCCGCCGCGTTCGTCGAACGCGAAGCCGGCGGGCCGCTGCAGTCGCCGCCGGCCAGCCGCTTTGCCTACAAGAACGTCGACTACCGGCTGCTCGAACAGCTGCTCGAAGCGGTGGAGGGCAAGCCGTTCGCGACCTTGGTCGACGCGCGCATCGTCAAGCCGCTGGGCCTGCGCGACACCGCCATGCTGGCCAGCGGCGACTTGGTGCCGCGCCTCGCCTCGGCCTATGTCGTCGATGCCGACACCGCGCCCGGGGTGCTGCGCGCCGATCCGCCGTACTTCCCGGAAAGCTTCGGCGCGGCCGGCGCGATGCGCTCGACCGTCGACGACCTGCTGCGCTTCGACAGCGCGCTGCGCGAGCACCGCCTGCTGAACCGGCAGTCGACGGACACGATGCTGCGCGCCCACGAAGCACTGGGCTACGTCGCCTATGGCTTCTGGACCTATCCGTGCTCGGTGGCCGGCCGCGATACCCGCTGCGCCGAGCGACAGGGCGCGATCCAGGGCAGCAATGCGCTGTGGCTGCGCGATCTCGACCACGGCCGCAGCTTCATCGTGCTGTCGAACAGCAACGAAGCCGATCTGCAGAAGCTGAAAGCGCTGCTGACCGATGTGCCCTGAGCACATCCGGGCCGCGATCAGGCCGGCTGGGCAGCGGGCCTCGACGGCAGCCGCGCTTCCCGCACCGGCAGGCAGAACAGCGCGGCGAGCAGCGCCAGCGCCATGTCGGCGATCCACATCCAGCCGTAATCGCCGAAGCGGCTGATGGTGAGGCCGCCGAGCCAGGCGCCGAAGAAGCCGCCGATCTGGTGGCTGACCAGGGTCAGCCCGAACAGCGTGCCGAGATAACGGGTGCCGAACAGCTTGCCGACCAGCCCGGCCGTGGGCGGCACCGTGGCCAGGAAGGTGAAGCCGAGGCCGGCGGCCAGCAGGTAGACGCTCAGCGCATTGCGCGGCGAGGCCAGATACAGCGCGATCAGCAGCGCGCGGCTCAGGTACATCAGCCCAAGGATGTGCTTCAGCCGGTAGCGCTGGCCGAGCCAGCCGGCGGCCAGGCTGCCGGCGATGTTGAATGCGCCGACCAGCGCCAGCGCCCGGCCAGCCACCGTGCCCGGCAGCCCGCACAGCGCGACTTCGCCGGGCAGATGGGTGACCAGAAACGCGACATGCACGCCGCAGGTGAAGAAGCCCAGGTTGAGCAAGAGGTAGCTGCGGTCGCGCAGCGCCTGATTCAGCTGCGCGCGCAGGCCGCCATCGGCCGCAGCGGCAGCAGGCTGCGCCAGGGTGGCCGCCGTCTTCGGTGCGATCCGATGCGCCAGCGGCAGCGTGGTCAGCACCGAGGCGGCCACCGCCAGCATCGCCGTGACCCAGCCGAAGGCGGTGATCGCCGCCTGCACCAGCGGCGCGAACAGCAGCTGCCCGGCCGAGCCGCCGGCATTGATCAGGCCGGCGGCGAACGAGCGGCGCTCCGCCGGCAGCTGGCGCGCGGTGGCGCCGATCAGGATCGAGAACGCGCCGGCGCCGGCACCGGCCGAGGTCATCACGCCGAGGCAGACCACCAGGCCGAGGCCGCTGGTGAACACCGTCGCCAGCGCCAGCCCCGCCGCCATCAGCAGGCCGCCGAGCACCAGCACGCCGTGCGCGCCGCGCTGGTCGGCAATGGCACCAAACAGCGGCTGCACCAGCCCCCAGACCAGCTGGCCGACCGCCAGCGCGAAGCTGATCGCGACCAGGCTTTCGCCGGTGTCGGCGGCCAGCGGCTGCACGAACAGGCCCAGCGACATGCGCGCGCCCATGGTGATCGCCAACAGCGCGCCGGACGCGAACAGCAGCGCCCAGAGGGCGCGGGAGGAAGCGGCAGGCGAGGTCATGGGGGCGAGAGCGCGAATCGAACGGGGCGACAAGCCTAGCAAGCGGCCAGCCGAACGCCCTGTCAGCCCGGTGGCTGGAACAGCGCCATGAACTGCGCGAAGGCGAGCGTGCTGCCGGTCGTCACCTCGAAATCGCGGGCGATCGCCAGCGCCGGATTGCGCAGGCCGGCGAGCATTTCCTTGAATGCCTGATCGCCGACCCGGACCACCAGATCGGCGTCGGCGACCCGGCCAGCCACCACTTCGGAGGCGCCGCGACGCACGATGTAGCTGTGCTGCGCGCCGCTGTCGGTGAACTCGAAAACGACGCGGATTACCCGGTCCAGGCAGTCCTCGGCGTGCAGGTTCACGGCCATGCCGTCGAAGAACACCGACAGCGGCATCGCCGCCAGCATCGCCGGTGTCGGCGCCACCGCGCGGCTCGGAATCTTCAGGCTGCCTTCCAGCTCGCGGGCGGCGACGAAATACCAGTCGCGCGCCGGCGGATTGCTTTCGGCGGCACCCAGCGCCCGCAGGGCGGCGATCCGCGCCTGCTTCACGCGGGCCTCGTCCGGCATCAGCTGCAAGGCCGCGCTGCTCAGCTCCAGCACCCACGGCCAGTCCTGCTTCGCGGCCGCCGCCTCGATCTGCTCGACGAGCTTCGCCGTGCCGCCGGCCAGCGCGGCGAGCCGCTCGGCGCGGGCGCGCGGCGGCAGCGGCTGCAGGGTGGCCGGATCGCCGCCGTACCAGCCGAGTGCGCCGTTGAAGATCGCTTTCGCGCTCCACGCCGGCTTGCCATAGAACGGCTGCAGGTACGGCGACGCGGCGAGATGCGCCGGCAGCTGCTGCATGCGCTCGGCGATCGCCTCCGGTTCGAGCCCGGCGTTCATCAGCCGCAGCGTCTGGTCGTGCACGTAGCGGATCGCGTCGCGGTAGTCGGTCAGCGCGGCCTGGATCGCGTCATGGCCAACGACTGGCCGCGTGTGGCTTGGCACCAGCAGCTCGGCCGGCAGCGCGCGCATCGCATCCAGCGACGCTGCCCAGCGCTTCGGATCGCGATGCCGCGTGCCACGGATCGTGTAGAGGTTCGGGAACGCGCGGTAGAAATTGTCGCCGGGCAGCAGGAGCTTCTTCTCCGGCAGCCAGACGAACAGCTGATCCTCGGTTTCGCCGGGCGCGTGCACCAGCTGCACGGGCATCCCGGCCAGCGTGGTGTCGAGGCGCGTCTCGAAAGTCTGCGTCGGCCGCAGGGTCGACACCGTCGAGCCGGCGTCCAGCGCCAGCCGCGGGCCGATGCCGATGTTGATGCGCTCGTCGTCCGGCAGGCCGTGGCCGTACATGCGCAGCGAGCGGCGGGTGATCACCGGCTGCAGCTCGCTGGCGATCTCGTCCATCGCCCTTGCGACATCGGCGTGGGCAAGGATCGGCACCGGCGCACCGGCCCCTTCGGCCGCGAACACCGCCGCGCCGCCGACGTGATCCGGGTGCGAATGCGTGTAGATGATCGCCCGCACCGGCTTCCGGCTGTGCTCGCGGAACGCGGCCAGCACGGTGCGCGCGGCCTCCACCGATTCCATCGTGTCGATGACCAGCGCGCCGTCCGGGCCGTCGATCCAGATGCTGTTGGCGATGCCGTAGCCGATCGCGACGAACACGCCGGGCGCGGCCTCGACGACGCCGCGCCGGAACTCCTCGCTGTGCGCCGCCAGCGCGGCCGGGGTCGGCGTGGCCACGGTCGGCGCCGGTGGCTTCGTGCAGGCCGCAAGCAGGGCCAGCAGCAACGCCATGATCAGACGATGCGTCATCGCGGTGTCCTCGCTGCCAGCGTCGCCGGTTGCCAATGCGTGCCAGTGATCCAGCGGCGCAGCCGTTCGATCCGGCCGACCACGCGCGGCCGGCACAGCGGCGGGGTGGTGTCGGCGTACAGCTTCGACGCGATGACGCCATCAGCGAGCAGCGGCGCCAGCGCGCCGACATCGGCCAGCGTCGCGTCGACCACGGCCCGCGCGTCCGCCGGCAGCGCCGCGTGCGCGGCCTGCAGCTGCTCGCGGCACCAGACCCGGTACGGCACCACCGGCAGGCGCCGGTACTGCGCGCCCTGCACGGCGAATTCGAAGTGCCGGCGGCCGTCGCGGAAGGCCACGGCATTGGCGTGCAGATAGGGCAGATAGGCGGTGCCGACATCGCGCAGGATCGGCGTCCAGCCGTCCGGCAAGGTGCCCGGCACGCACCAGCCGCCGTGCGTCGTCGAGGCCTTCGCGTTCCACAGCCGCGCCACCCATTCGAACACCGCCGGCGCACGGCTCTGCATGATCAGGCTGGGCGTCGGGTCCAGGCTGAAGTGCCGGAACATCGACGCGAAGTAGCCGTAGTCAGCGAGACTCGGGCGGCCACCGAGCAGGAACGGCTGGCGTTCGAAGATCGCCTGCAGCCAGTCGAGATTGCGCAGGTAGACCGACTCGACATGCTCGCGGGTCGCAGCGGTGACGCCATCGCCGCGCACGTAGATGCGGCGCTGGCGGTCGCGGATCAGGGCGGCGGTCAGCCAGCGCGGCGTCGGCTGCTCCGACAGAAACGTTTCGGCGAAGCGCCGCGACAGCGCATGGGCATCGGCCGGATAGCTCCAGCGATAGTGCAGCGCCGGCCGCCACAGCCATTCGTCGGCGTAGTCCTCGACCAGCCGGCTGAAGAAGCCCTGCAGCGGATCGGCCGGAATCAGCTCGCTGCCGGGATGCGCGCGATCCAGCCAGTCGATGATCGGCGTCGAATCCGCCAGCCAGTCGCCGGCCGGCGTGCGCAACACCGGCACCTTCATCAGCCCGGTGTTGTCGAGCACCTCGTGCAGCAGCGCACCACCCCACTTCGGCTCGACGCAGCGATGCGGGATTTCCTTGTAACGCAGCGCCGCCTGCAGCTTGCCGCTGAAGTAGCTGATCCAGAACAGGTACAGCGTGTACGGCTCGCCGCTCACGGCGTCATGCCCTCCGGTACCAGGCGGTGGTGGGCGCGCGCGACGCGGCGCGGGATCTGCAACTGCATCGCCTCCAGCCCGCCGACCTTCGCCAGCAGCGCGTCGGCGGCGGCGCGCGCGTTCGCGGGCAAGGACGCGTAGTGATCCAGCACCCGCTGCAGCATCCACTGCGGATACGGGAACACCGAGCGCTCTTCCTCCACGCCGCCGAGCACGAAGCGATGCCGGCCGACGAAGCGCGGCAGCCGTCGCGCATCCGGATGCTCGTCCAGCCAGCGCGCAACCTGCGCCACGGTGTCGGCCAGCACCGGCCAGTGCTCGGCGAACATCCGCTGCAGCACCGGCAGCAGCGTGTCGGGAATCGCATCGTCCGGCAGCCAGTCGCCGATGGCCGGCTCGACCTCGTTCATCCGCTGCACCCACGCGTAGACCTTCGGCGCGCGGCGCTGCATCAGCGCCTTCGGATACGGGTCGCGGCCCAGATGCGCGTACAGCGGGCCCATCAGCCCGAAGTCGCCGACCGAGGCGCGGTCGCCCAGCAGGTAGCGGTGGGCGCTGAAGTGGGCATTCATGCGGTCGAGGAATTCCTCGTACCAGGCCTCCAGCGCCGGAATCGTGCGCGGCGTGACGCCCAGCACCGGCAGCGCACCGTGGAACGGCTTGCAGAACTGCGCGCCGGCCTTGCGGCGCAGCCAGCGCGGCGCCTTCGGCGACAGCAGCATGCCGAAGTGTTCGAGCACGTCGTCGATGTGCTTTTGCTCGTGCCAGAAGCTCCAGCGGTAGTGCATCGCCGGCAGCAGCAGCCATTCGTCGGCATACAGCTCGAACAGCAGCGCGACCAGCTTCTGCACCGGCGTCTCGGGCATCACCGCACGCGCCGGGTGGCGGGCATCGAGCAGGTCCATCGTTTCGGTGCTGTCCTGCACGACGACATCGTCCGGCGTCTGCACGACCGGAATGAACTTGATGCCGGTGCGCGGAATGATGAAGCGCTGGAATTCGCGCAAGGTCGCGACGCGCTCCTCGAAGGCGATGCCCTTGTAGCGCAGGTAGCTGCGCACCTTGCCGCTGTACAGCGAGTGCGGCAGTGCGTAAAGCGTATGTGGCGCGGCAGCCATCAGCGGCCCCGCAGCAGGCGTTCGAGCAGCGCCGGCGCGTAGCGCTGCAACAGCCGAGCGGCGGTGGCATCGCGGCCGACGGTGACCACCGCCTCGTTGCCGCGGATCGCCTTCAGCGTGCGGGCGGCGACGATTTCCGGCGTCAGGCTGGTCTTCGCGAAATCGCGGTCGATGCGGGCGCGGGCCTTGGGGCTGTCCAGGCTGCCGACCAGCTTCACCTTCTCCTGGATCGGCGTCTTCACGAACGCCGGGCAGATCAGGCTGACGCCGATGCCGTGACCGTGCAGTTCGCCGCGCAGCGATTCGGTGAGACCGGCCACCGCGAACTTGCTGGCGCTGTAGGTGGCCATGCCGCGCGCGCCGACGAAGCCCGACACCGAGGCCATGTTGACGATCGCCCCGCCGCGCCCGGCGGCGATCATCTGCGGCACGAAGGCGCGGATGCCGTGGACCACGCCCATCACGTTGATCTCGTGCAGGCGGCGCCAGTCGGCGGCGTCCACTTCCCAGCACAGGCCGCCCATGACCACGCCGGCGTTGTTGACCAGCACGTCGAGCGCACCGCCCTCGGCGTGCACCGCTGCGGCCAGCCGCTGCACGGCGGCTTCGTCGGTGAGATCGGCGCTGTGCACGGTGGCCTGCGCGCCGAGCGCGGCGCAGCGGGCGCGCACGGCCTCAAGCCGGGCGGCATCGCGGGCCACCAGCCACAGCCGCGCGCCCTCGGCCGCAAAGGCCAGCGCCAGCGCTTCGCCGATGCCGCTGCTGGCGCCGGTGACCAGCACGCGGCGGTTGCGGAAATTGCGGGGTGGCTGTGGCTTCAAGGCGTGGCTCCTGCGCCGGGTCGGTACCAGATCGGCGAGGCCCAGGCGCGCTCGGTGATCGTGTGGAAAGTGTTGCGGCCCCGGAAGTTGCCCGGCCCGCCGCTGATCGCGCAGCAGCCTTCATAGCCGGCCATCGGACTGCTGGCCGGGAACAGGCCGTTGCCGCGATCGAGCCGGGAGCAGTCGACGCCGGCAGCCACGCACTGCTGCGTGCTCCAGCGGCAGCTCGGCACTTCGAAGGCGCGTGCGTACCAGTAGGCGCGCTGCTTCGGCGCGAAGTCGCGGTCCTGCCAGACCGCGCAGAGCCGCTCCGGATGGCCGGCGGTGCGCGGTGCGCAGTCGGTGCGCGACGGCGGTTCGACTGCCGCCGACGAACGCGCCACGCGATCGAACACCTTGATGCGCGGCTGACCGCCGGCATCGGTCCAGCCCTTGACCAGATCCAGCGACTGCAGCGGCAGGCCGGGCTGCGTGCCGCCCGGGTCTTGCTGCGCCCAGACGACGATCCACGGCGTGGCGCTGCCGGCACGCGGCGGCAGATCGCCGCCCATCACCGCACCGGCCAGCTCGCCGCGATCGATCGGGTTGTCGCCGGCGTTCAGCCGCGCGCAGAGATCGGCCGGCGGCTTCTGCCAGAGTGCCAGGCTGCGGATGCGAATGCGCGGGCCGGAGGTGGCGAAGGTTTCGCCGCGCTGCATCGCGCCCCAGATCGCGTCGCGGGTGTTCTCCGGCGCCCAGACGCCGGCCAGCCCGCCGGGGTTGTAGCCGCGCGCACGGTCCTGGAACGAACGGCCGTTGCAGCGGGCGACATTGGCCGGGTCCTGGCGCAGCGGAATCTTGCCTTCGCAGCTCCAGTAGCCGAGCTGGGTGCGCGGCCCGGAATCGAGCACGCCGCCGTGGCCAGGGTAGTTGGCTTCGCCGACATTGCCGGGATCGCCGTTGTGGGTGTCCGAGGCGCCGATGAAGGCCATGCGCTGCGGATCGACGCCGAGCACCGCGTCGATGGCGAGACCATCGGCAAGGATGTTGCGCGCCATGTCCAGCGGCGCCACGCACTTGGCATCCGGCCCGGAACCGCCGTCGCGGCTCTGGTACTGGCAGACGCCGGTGGCGTAGATCGGTGCGGTCTGCAGGCGGCAGAAATCGGGATCGGCCTCCGGGTTGCCGGTGCAGATCGCCGCGCAGTCGGCCGGATCGCTGACCAGCCCCCGGCAGACGTTCTTGGCGGGCTCGAAGGCGCAGTTGCGGTCGAGCACGCCGGCCTCGTAAATCCCCAGGCCCACGCCGCACTCGCTGTTGCCTTTGTGCTGGTGGATCTCGATGACCCGGTCGTACTTCGCGCGCAGCTTCGCGTCGGCCAGGGTCAGCGGCTTGCCGGCACGCCCCGGCGGCAGGCCGGTGGCCGGATCGCGCGGCAGGTACATGCCGCCGGCGCTCTGGTTGGAATTGTGCGGGATGCTCATCGTCTGGCAGCCGGCCGATTCGTCGCAGTTCTTGGCCAGCCAGTCGTGCAGGCGCCAGTCGTCGTCGCGGTTGGTCGCGGTCTGCGCGGTGATGTCGCGCAGCTTGGCGACCTGCGGCACGTCCTTCGGCCGGTTGCGGCCGTTGAAGTAGGCGTTCCGGTGGATCATCTGGTCGTGGTACTGCGAGGTCCACTCGAAGCCGGGGAAGGTCGAGAACTGGCAGGGGCGGTTCTCGTCGTCGGCGATCGCCAGTTCGTCGGCCCACGGCAGGACGGTCAGCGGCGCCGGCGCCGACGCCGTGGTCAGCACGTAGAACAGCGGCGGCGCGCTGCCGTTGACGATCGAGGTGACGTTGTTGCGCAGGTAGCTGCCGACGATGTTGCAGACCGGATTGACGCCGATCGGCAGCAGGCCGTTGACCTGGCACAGCAGCCGCCAGTCGCCGAGGAAGTCCGAGTGATCGCTGACGCCGGCGAAGTCCAGCGGCCGGTCGAGCCGGATCTGGCGGCCGGCGGTGTAGGGATCGGTCTCGCCGGCCGGCAGCACGCCGGGCTCGCCGCGCGCGAAGCGGTAGGCCTCGCGCGGGCCGTTCAGGCCGTTGAAGAAATAGGCGTCGATCGAATACAGCGTATGCACGTGCAGATCGCCGAAGTACGGCTGCTTGCGCGCCGGATCGCTGCCCGCGCATTCGCCGGCGACCGCACTGCCGATGCCGAGCGCGCCGGCCAGCAGCAGCGCCGCCGCAGCGGCCCATCTCGTTCTTGTGGTCATGGTGTGTCCTCCCCGTGTTCGTGTTCCGCGGCCGCCGGCAGCGGCTGGATGCCGAGACCGGCCGGGTCATCGACCAGCCGCCAGCCGGCGCGCAGGCGATCCAGCCCGGCCCGCAGCGTCTGCTGCTGGCGTTCCTGTTCGAGATCGGCACGCAGATGGCTGCGCGCCTCGTCCAGCGTCAGCGTGCGGGCTGGCTCGGCGGCCAGCAGGCGCAGCCAGTGGGCGCCGAGCGACGTGATCACCGGGCCGCACCAGATGTTCGGCGTGCAGGCCGCCAGCCGCTGCAGCAGCGGGCCACCGAACGCGGCCTCGACCTGCGCGCTGCTGACCTGGGTGTAGCGCAGGCCCTGCGGAAACGGATCGCCGAGCGCGGCCGTGTCATCCGGGCGGGCGGCCAGCCTGACGCCGACCGCCGCAGCCGCCGCGTCCAGCGCCGTGCCGTGGGTCGCACGGCTCAGGTAGACCTGCTCGAAGCTCCAGCGCGGCTGCGCCTGATAGCGCTCGGCATGGGCCGCCAGCCAGCCGGCCAGCGCGGCATCGTCGACCGGCTCCGGTGGCGCGTCGGCGAGCAGCGCGCTGCGCATCCGCCGCTGCAGCTGGCGGCGGACGATCTGGTCGTCGAGCGCGTAGCCGCGCGCCAGCGCTTCGCGGACCAGCACTTCCTCGTCGAGCCAGCGGCTGGTCTCACCGGCGGCATCGAGCGCAGCGTGCAGCGCCGGCGTGATCGCGATGCGGCGGGCATCGGCCTCGGCGGCATGGCGCGTCCACGCGGCCATCGCCAGCGCACCGAGTGCGAACACGAGCAGCAGCGCGAGAACGCGGCTCACAGGTCGAACAGGAAGGTCGGGCCGATGTGCTCGCGGCCGTCGTCGAAGCCGATCTCGTGCTCGATCAGCGCATTGGTCTTGGCGTTGAGCGCCAGGATCGTGTCGCGATGCGCCTCGGGATTCGCGGCGAGATTGACCAGCTCGTCGGGATCGGCAGCGGTGTCGTACAGCTCCAGCTCGTTGTGGGCGAGCAGCGTCGCCCAGTCCTTCGGGATGTGGTGCTGGTCGGCGCGGAAATAGCGGGCGAACTTCCAGCGGCCGTCGTGCACGCCGCGGAACAGGCCGGGATGATCGAGCCGGGGGCCGAAGTGGCCGAGCGCCAGATTGGCCTTGAACAGCGGCCACCAGCCGGCGTCCTCGTGGCTGGCGATCACCCGCATCGCCGCCTCGGGGTCGATGTACAGCGTGGTGTTGTAGTCGTAGAGCACGCCGCGCGCGTCGCGCTCGGTGCGCGCCGTGGCATCGGCGACCGCCGGCATCAGGTTCACGCCCTTCAGGCTCGGATAGCGTTCGGCGCGCTGCGCGTCCGTGAGGCCGGCGACGCCGAGCAGGGTCGGCAGCACGTCGATCGGCCCGGCCAGCGCGGTCGTCGTGGCGCCGCTGCGATGGTCCGGATGGCAGACGATCAGCGGCACGCGGACGTTTTCCTTGTACATCGTCGGGCCTTTCTGGCGCAGGCCGTGGGCGCCGAGCATGTCGCCGTGATCGGAGGTGTAGACGATCACCGTGTTGTCATCGAGCCCGAGCCGCTGCAGGTGCTCGAGCACCGTCAGGGTGTGGGCATCCACATCGCGGATGCAGTTGTAGTAGTAGCTCTGGTAGCGCCGCCAGCGGCTTTCGTCCTTGGGATCGATGCGGCCGTAGAGGCCGGCGCAGAACTCCACGTATGAGCGCTGCGCCCAGGGCTTGGTCGACAGGTCGTCGGCCGCCCAGCTGTTCGGCAGCGGCAGGTCCCAGAACTTGCGGTACAGGTCCGAGGTCGGCGGCGGCGACAGCGGCGACAGGTAATCGCGATCGAGCCGGCTGCGGCTCTGGGCGCGGTCCTCGTCGTCGTAGAAGACGATGTCGTGCGGGTTGACGAAGTTGACCGCCAGCAGCCACGGCTGGTCGAGGCTGCGGCCGTGGTCGCTGAGCCACTGGCAGGCATTGGAGGCGACTTCGCCATCGAACTTGTAGCCGCTCCAGGTCGCGCCGTCGGCGATGCCGTTGTCGCTGTAGTCGGCGAAGCCGAACGGCTCCAGCGCCGCCCGCGCGCCATGGAACGGGCCATAGCGAACGTTGACGCCGGTCGGCACGTCGGACAGATGCCACTTGCCCTTGTAGGCCGTGTAGTAGCCCTGCTCGCGCAGCAGGTGGCCGAGCGTCGGCACCTTGCTGGCCAGGCTCGGGAACGGCGGCGCGCCGACGTTCGAGGTGATGCCGGTCAGCTGCGTGTGCAGGCCGGTGTAGAGGGTCGAGCGCGACGGCGAGCACGGCGTGGTGTGGACGTTGTAGTTGTCGAAACCGGTGCCGCGGCTGCGCAGCCATTCGTGCGCCGACAGGCCCAGCCCGGCCGGCAGATCCGGCCAGCCGCGTTCCTGATCACTGACGATCAGCAGGATGTTCGGCCGCCGGCGCTGGGCGATCGCCGGAGTCGGCGTCGGCGTCGAAGCCGGCGCCGGCTGGGCGCCGACGAAGCCGGCACCCGCGGCGAGTGCCGCACCGCCGAGCGCCAGTGCGCGGTTGAAGGCGCGGCGCGACAGTTTCGGATCGTGGTCGGTCATGGCGGGGCTCTCGAGGCTCAGGGGCGCGGCGCGAAATCGATCCGCAGGCCATCCTCGCCGAGCTGCTGCGGGCCGGCGTAGGCCTCGGCGGTGCCGGCCAGGAACAGCCGGCGCGCCAGCGCGTTCGGCAGCGGCGGAAAGATGTGGGTGTAGACCAGCCGCTGCACGCCGGCCGCCTGGGCGACCTCGGCGGCCTCGACCGGCGTCGTGTGGTAATCGGCGACATCGCCGGCCAGCTTGGCGGTGCGCGAGATGCCAAGCGCCGCCGCCCGTTCGACGGCGCGGCCGGTCATCGCGGCCGCCAGCGCTTCGTGCAGCAGCAGGTCGGCGCCGCGCGCGTTGTCGATCACCGACGGCGATTTCTTCGTGTCGCCGCTGATCACCACGGTGCGGCCGCGCCAGCGGATGCGGTAGCCATAGGCGACATCGACCGGCGCGTGCTCGACGCGGAAGACTTCGACCGTCAACCCGTTCGCCTCGAATACCGGCACGGCCGCCGTACCCTCGGGCGGCGCGATCACCTGGGCGATCGCCGGTGCGGCCTCGCCCGGCATCGCCTCGGCGCCGTGATGGGCGACGCGGTAGCCGACATCGCGCCGATAGGCCTGCGCGAAGCCGGCGACCACGTCGTCGGTGCCCGGCGGGCCGTAGACCGGCAACGGCTGGCGGCGGCCGGCGATCCAGCTCTGCTCGACCGCTTCGCCGACCTCGCCGATGTGGTCGGAATGCAGATGCGTCAGCAGCAGCGCCGACAGCCGCGCGACCGGCAGGTTCAGGCGATCGAGCACCCGCCACGACCCCGGCCCGGCGTCGATCAGCAGGAACTGGCCGTCGGCGAGGATCGCCGTGCACGGCCCGGCACGGTCCGGATCGGGCAGCGCGGCGGCGGTGCCGCACAGCACGACATGCAACTGGCCGTCGTCGAGCAGGCCGGTGTTGGCGCGGGTCAGGTTGGCGTCGATGCGGGCATCGACGATCCGCTGCAGCAGCGGTGCGCGGAACGCGAACGCCGCACCCGCGACGGCAGCGAGCGTGACCGCGGCGATGACGACACCACGGCGCATCAGGCGGCGATCCCTTCGACGCGCGTCACCGGGCGGCGCAGGCCGGCGCGGCCCAGCGCGGCTTCGAGATCCTCGATGCGGTCCTGGCCCCAGTAGGCTTCGCCGTCATGGACGAAGGTCGGCACGCCCCATTGGCCGAGTGCGGCGAGCCGGGCGGTATTGGCTTCGACCTGCGCGCGGTAATCGGCGTTGGCGATGGCGCGCTGGCAGTCGGCCCAGTCCAGCCCGCTGGCCTCGCAGACCGCGCGCAGCGGCGCATCGGCGGCGACTTCCACCGCCTCGCCCCAGATCGCTTGCGCGGCGCGGGTCACGAAGGCGGCGAGACGGCCGCGCTGGTTCGCGAATTCGGCGATGCACAGGCAACGCCAGACGCCGTCGCCGAGCGGGTCGTGAATGCGCCCGAACGGCAGGCCGAGGCGATCGGCCTCGCGGGCGGCGTCGCGCAGGATGTACAGCTGCTTGTCGCGCGGCAGCGGCTGGCCGCGCATGGCCATCGGCCGCACGCCGCGCCAGACCAGCTCGATGTCGTAGCGCGCCGGCAGCGCGAAGGCGCGTGCCGCCGACAGGTAGGAGTACGGGCTGCGGAACGAGAAGAAGTATTCGACGGTGGCGGTCATGCGCGGGCTTTCCGGCGGTCGAGGCATTCGGCGATCTGGGCGAGGCGTTCGTGAGCGAAGAACCATTCGCCGCCGATCCGCGCGGCCGGCGATTCCCAGTGGCCGAGCCGGCGCAGGCGGCGATGGTTGGCCGCCAGCGCAGCATCGGCACCGGCCTCCGCGATCGGCGGCGCGCTGCCGGTGAGGCGGCGGTACAGCGCCGCGTAGGCATCCGGCGCCGGCAGCGTGTCGCCGTCGAGGAGCCACAACCGCTCGAGCGCCGCAGCGGCGAACGCGCCCATGACGGGCTGGCCGCGCAGGCTTTCGATCCAGCGGGCGAGAAAGGCGGTGTCGGCCGCCGCCAGCGGCTGGCTGCGCGACAGCCGGCGGCCGTCGCGGCGCGCCAGCCGGTCGGCATCGCGCACCGCATGGCGGGCGCGAGCCTCGGCGGCCGGGTCGTCAGGGATGCCGCGCGCGATCAGCGGATACAGCTTCAGCGGCACGCCGTGCGCGTGGGCCAGCGCCAGCAGCGCCGGCAAGGCGATCACCGCACCGGGGTCGTCGCAGGCGAAGTACAGCTCGATCGCCGCATTGCCCGACAGCGGCCGGGCCCGTTGCCGGCGCGCCAGCGCCACCACCAGCCGGGGCAGCCAGCGGCGCCGCAGCCGCTCCTTGAGTCCTGTCATCGCCGCTGCCCTCCGCCGGTTGGTGCCGATCTCGACACTAGACCCGCCGACCAGGACCGTCTTGCCCTTCCCGGCCAGCGCTTGGGCCGCTCGGGACAGCGGCGCGGCTCAGCTCCGGTCCGGCTGGCTGCGGTATTCGCCGGGGGTGACGCCGGTCCAGCGGCGGAAGGCGCGGGTGAAGCTGCTCTGGTCGGAAAAGCCGAGCCGGAAGGTCACTTCGCAGACCGAAGCCGCCGGTTCTCGAAGGTATTTCTGGGCCAGGTCGCGGCGCAGGTCGTCGAGCAGCTGCTGGTAGCTGGTGTCCTCGTCGCGCAGCCGGCGCTGCAGGGTCTTTTCCGACAGCAGCAGCGCCTGCGCGACTTCGGCCCGCGCCGGCTCGCCGGCCGGCAGCCGGCTGACCAGCAGCGCGCGCACCTTCTCGGCCAGCCGCGAGCCGTCGTGGCGGGCGAGGTATTCCATGACCACCAGATCGTTCTGCCGGGCCAGCTGCGGATTGGCCATCGGCAGCGGCCGGTCGAGCCAGTCCAGCGGCAGCGCCAGCGAGTTCTCGCCGGCCTCGAAGTCGATCGGGCAGGCGAAGTGGGCAGCGAATTCGGCGCGCATCGCCGGGGTCGCCGCGCGGCGCAGGCGCAGGTGCATCGGCCGCTGGGCCGCCGGGTCGATGGCCAGCAGCAGCAGGCCCATCTTGACCGTCGAGGCCATCACCAGATCGATCGCTTCCTCGACCACCGGCGTCGCCATCCGCCATTCGACGATCTGCCGGGCTTCGGTCGCGCCGCGTTCGATGCGCACCTCCACGGCATTGCTGACGATGCGCGAGTAGCGCGCCGAGCGCAGCAGCGCGTCCTCGAGCGTCTGGCTGGCCAGCAGCGCCAGCCCCAGGCTGTGGAAGGTGGCCGGCTGCACGTAGGCGGCCACCTTCAGGCCCAGGCAGGGATCGCCGGTAGCGGCGACCGCCAGCCGCCACAGCCGCACCATGCCGGACACCGGCACCCGGCCGTTGGGATCGCCGAGCAGCGCCGGGTCGAGCCCGGCCTCTGCCAGCAGCGCGCGGCCGGCGCAGCCGCGCGCGTCGAGCGTGCGCACCAGCGCAATCGCCCAGGTATTGATGGTTGTCGCGTCCTCGCTCATCGCGTCTGCATCCGTCTGGCCTTTGCGGCTCTTGTCCCGCTGTGCCCAGAGTATGTCCCGCAAGGTCGAGCGTGGGGGGCCACGCTGGCCTACAACAGGTGTTTGCGAATCAGCAGAGCGCGCATCACGACGCGCCGGGGGAGCGGATGGTCACGATACCGAACACGCGGTCCCCGGCGCTGCTGGCCGCTGCGCTGCTGATCGCCGCGCCGGTCGCCGCGCTGGAATTCGATCTCGGCGACTTCCGTGCCGAGGCCGGCGGCGTGCTCAGCACCGGCGTGGCGATCCGCACCAGCGGCCGCGACAACCGCCTGCTCGGCAAGACCGACGTGCCCGGCCAGCAGCTGCTGTGCGCGGAAGACGACTGCATGTCGCTGTCCGGCAGCCCGGAGCCGAACCAGCGGCTGGTCAATGCGGTCGGCGCCTATGCCGGCGTCAATTCCGACAACGGCAATCTCAATTACGACAAGTTCGATCCGGTGGCCGCGACCACCAAGTTCACGCCGGCCGTGAACCTGAGCTACGGGCCGTTGAGTGCCAAGCTGCGCGGCATCTTCTATTACGACCCGATCAACGTCGATTTCGACGAGAGCCGCACCAACACGCTGTACCAGCCGGCCGAGGTGCCGCGCCGCGACAGCCTGACCCGGCGCTTCGCCCGCGGCTACAAGTGGCGCGAAGCGAGCGTCAGCCTGAGCAACGAGCGGGCCCGCGTGACGCTCGGCAACCAGCTGCTGGTCTGGGGCGAAGCCTCGCTGACCCAGTTCAACACGCTGAGCGCCGCCAACCCGCTGGATGCCAACGTGGTGCGGATGCCCGGCGCGCAGATCAACGAGTTCCTGCGCCCGATTCCGGCAATCAGCGTCAGCGGCGAAGTCAGCGACGGCCTGACCGCCGAAGCCTTCTACCAGCTGCGCTGGCAGCGGCTGATGCCGGATACGGTGGGCAGCTTCTTTTCCAACAGCAACGTCATCGGCGGCGGCCGTTTCATCATGACCGGCCTCGGCCAGTTCGCGAACGATCCGGACGGCCTCTACCGGCCGCCGGGCGCCACCCGGCTGATCTCCAGCAGCACCCGCACCGCGCGCCTGCTTGACGAGGATTTCGGCAATCCCGGCGATCAGGGCCAGTTCGGCGTGCAGTTCAAGTACTACGCGGCCGATCTCAACGGCGGCACCGAACTGGGCCTGGTGCTGATGCGCTACCACAGCCGGGTGCCGTATCTGAGCGTGTTCGCCGCCCAGAGCTCGTGCACGCGCGACGGCGCGGCCGGTTCGTTCGCGGCGGCGCTGGTCGCCTGCAACGGCTTCAACGGCGCGGTCAGCCTGCCGGCGGGCCGCGAGCCGCTGCCGGTTGACACGCTGCGGCCGTTCCTCGACTACCCGGAAGGCGTGCAGCTGCTGGGCCTGAGCTTCAACACCACGGCTGGGCCGTGGTCGCTGGCCGGCGAAGCCTCGTACCGGCCGAACCTGCCGCTGCAGGTGGCGGTCAGCGATGTGCTGTTCGCCGGCCTGCAGCCGGCGTTTCCGGAAGCCGACATTCCGCTGCCGACACAGGTGCTCGGCAACGCGGCACCGCTGACCATCCCCGGCGCACGCACCGCGATTCCGGATTTTCTCAGCGGCTATCGCGGCATCACCATCGGCGGCGGCGACCGGGTGCGCGGCTGGGAGCGTTTCCAGGTCGGCCAGTTCTCGCTGACCGGCATCCGCCAGTACAGCATCACCGAGAACCCGTTCGGCGCGAATGCACTGACCTGGGTCGTCGAGTTCAGCGCCACCACCATCCTCGATCGGCCAGCGCTGTCGAAGCTGCAGCTCGAAGGCGCCGGCGACCGCACCCACTACGGCCCGGCCGCCGATGGCAGCGGCGATCCGGATGGCGTGGCGAACTCGCTGCGCATCAACCCGACCCAGCAGCGCAAGGGCTTCGCGACCCCCTGGGCCTATGGCTACCGGACACTGGCCCGGCTGACCTACAACAACCTGATCGAAGGCGTGCAGCTGCTGCCGGCGCTGCTGCTGTTCCACGATCTGGGCGGCATTTCTTCCGCCAACACGCCGAACTTCGTGTCCGGCCGCAAGACGCTGTACGCGCTGCTCGATGTCGAGCTGAACCAGAACCTGAAGCTGAACCTGCAGTACCAGTTCTATACCGGCGGCGGCATCTACAACGTGCTCAACGACCGCGACAACCTGGCGCTGAGCCTCACCTACGCGTTCTGATGGGCGTGAGACGTGAGGTGTCCTTGTTCCTGTGTCTAAGGAATCTCTACGCAGGTTCAGTTCGTCATTCCGGCGAAAGCCGGAATCCATCGCCTTCAGGGCCCTGGACCCCGGCTTTCGCCGGGGTGACAACCTGTGCAGAGTGTCCCTAAGTCAACACCTCACGCCCAACGCCTCACACCTCACGCCTCGGCAGCAGGCGTTTCAGATCGGCGAGCGTGTTGGCTTCGCGGGCTGGCTTGTCGGTGCGCCAGCGGGCGATGCGCGGAAAGCGCAGCGCCACGCCGGCCTTGTGGCGGCTGCTGGCCTGGATGCCTTCGAAGGCGATCTCGAACACCTGCCCGGCCTCGGCACTGGCGTCGACACTGCGCACCGGGCCGAACTTCTCGCGCGTGTGCTTCTTGATCCAGCTGTCGATCTTCGTCAGTTCGGCATCGGTCAGCCCGGAATAGGCCTTGGCCACCGGCAGCAGCAGGCCTTCGCCGGGGTTCGGGCCTTCCCAGACCGCCAGCGTGTAGTCGGTGTAGAGATTGGCGCGGCGGCCATGACCGGCCTGCGCGTAGAGCAGCACGCAGTCGATGCTCATCGCTTCGAGCTTCCACTTCCACCAGGCGCCGCGCCGGCGGCCGGCCTGATAGCGGGAGTCGCGCGCTTTCAGCATCAGACCTTCAACGCCAAGTTCGCAGGCCTGCGAGCGCCATTCGGCGAGCGCGGCCCAGCTGTCGGCGATCACCGGCTCCGACAGCTTCAGCCTCGGCTCGGCGGTGTCGGCGACGATCGTTTCGAGCTGGGCGCGCCGCTCGGCCAGCGGCCGGCTACGCCAGTCCTCGCCCTGCCATTCGATCAGGTCATAGGCGACGAAGGCCACCGGTGCATCAGCGAGCAGCTTCTTGCCAACCGTCTTCCTGCCGATTCGGGTCTGCAGCTTTGCGAACGGCAGCACCGTGCGGCCGTCGTGGGCGAGGATCTCGCCGTCGAGCACGGTGCCGTCCGGCAATCGTGCGGCCGCCATCTCGATCTCCGGGAAGCGGCCGTTCAGCAGCTCTTCGCCGCGCGACCACAGGAAGGTCTGCCCGGCGCGGCGGATCAGCTGGCCGCGGATGCCATCCCACTTCCATTCGGCCAGCCAGTCGCCGACCGGCCCGAGCCCGGACGGGAGGCCGGCGTCCCAGACCGCGTCGGCAGCGTCCTCGATCGGGCTGGCCAGACAGAACGGGTAGGGCTGCGAGGGATGGGCCTCGGCGCTGCCGGGGGTCAGCAGCGCGGCGAAGGCTTCGGCCGCGCCCTTGAGATGGTTCGCGAGCGAGTCGCCATCCATGGCTCCGGGAAGCCCTTCTTCACCACCGCCGGCCAGGCCGTCCATGGCGATGCGCTCGCGGCGGCTGCGCGCGGGGCTTGCAACGCGCAGCCACTCGCCCATCAGTCTTTGCGCGATCAAGGTTTCATCGAGACCGGCATGCAGCGCCAGCGCCCTTGCTGCGAGCCCGCTGGACACGCCGACTCTCAGCGCGCCGGTCAGCAGCTTGTTGAACAGGAAGCACTCGTCCAGCGGCAGCCGCGCCCAGGCTTCCAGCAGTGCGGCGCGCTGCGTATCCACGTCCTGCTCGCGCAGCGCCAGCAGCCAGGCCACCCATTCGGCCAGCCCGCGCTCGATCATCGGCTGCGGGCGCGCGGCGCGATCAAGCAGCAGCGCCAGCGTTTCGGCGAGATCGCCGACATGGGCGTAGCACTCCTCGACGATCGCCGGCGCCAAGCCGGTGGCGTCGCTGATCCAGGCGCGCAGCAAGGTCGGCGCGATCAGCCGCTTGAGCCGCTGGCCGGTCAGGAAATACAGGCCCCAGGCGGCATCGGCGGCCGGCGCCTCGGCGAAATAGGCGCGCATCGCCTCGACCTTCACCGAGGTGGCGCGGCTGTCGTCGAGCCGGGCGTAGAGCGCGGCAAAGCGCTTCATCGTCGCGCCTGCGCAGCGTCAGTCGTCGCCGAAGCGCGGCAGGCCGTCATCGCCGCTTAAGTCCCAGTCGGCCTTGGCACTCAGCAGGTAGTGGTAGTCCGGCCTGCGGCCGGCCGGGGCATCGAGCGAGCCGAGGCGGATGCGCACCAGATCCGGGTAGCGCGCCGACTCGCTGTAGACCGGCGAGCCGCAGTTGCTGCAGAACCAGCGCTGCTTGCCGGGGCTCGAGGCATAGGCTTTCAGCGCTTCAGCGCCGGCCAGCAGCCGGAACTCGCTGCGCGGCACCGGCGCATTGGCCGCGAACGCGGTGCCGGAAGCCTTGCGGCACATCTGGCAATGACAGAGGCCGATGCGCGAAACGGGCTGGTCGAACTGGTAGCGGATGGTTCCGCAGAGGCAGGAGCCGGTGGGCATGGGTTCTCGATGCAAGCGTGCGGTGATCAGGAAATGCGCAGGTCGGCGTCAATCAGCGGCCGCGCTGTCGACCGCCTCGGCCTCGCCGTCGGCAGCGGCACCGCCTTCGCCCTCGAACTGGGTCGCCAGCATTGAGGCCTCGATGCCGCGCGCGGTGAGGTGGGCGATCAGCGCGTCGCCGTGGCCGTGGGTGACCAGCACGCGCCGGGCGCCGGTGTCGTCGATGGTGGCCAGCAGCGAGTCCCAGTCGGCGTGGTCGGACAGCACGAAGCCGCGGTCGTAGGCGAGCCGGCGCTTGCCGCCGCGCACCCGCATCCAGCCGCTGGCGAAGCCGGTGGAATACGGGTGCATGCGCTTCATCCACGGCGTGCCGCTGGCGCCGGGCGGGGCCAGCACCAGCTTGCCGGCAAACGAGGTGCCCTTCGGGATATTGCTGACCGCTTCGGTCGGCAGCATGCGGATGCCGGCGGCGCGGTAGGCCTTGATCAGGCCCGGCATCGCGCCGTGCACGTAGACGGTTTCGTCGGTGAACGCGGTCAGTTCCGCGAGCACCCGCTGCGCCTTGCCGAGCGAGTAGCAGAACAGCACCGCGCTCTGGCCATCGCGCTTGGCGGCCTGCCACCAGTCGAAGATCTCGGCGGCGACTTCGCGGGTGTCGGTCCAGCGGTAGATCGGCAGCGCGAACGTGGCTTCGGTGATCCAGGTGTCGCAGGCGAAGGGTTCGAAGGCATCGCAGCTGGGATCGCGATCGCGCTTGAAGTCGCCGGACACGCCCCAGACCCGGCCGTCGTCGTGGGCGATGCGCACCTGTGCCGAGCCGAGGATGTGGCCGGCCGAGTGCAGCGACACGGTCACCGCGCCGAAACGCACCGTTTCGCCGTAGGCCAGCGGCGTGATCTGCGCCTGCTTGCCGAGCCGTTCGCGCAGCAGCGCGTGGCCGCGCGCTGCCGCCCAGTAGTGCTGGCTGCCGCCACGGGCGTGGTCGGCGTGGGCGTGGGTGATGACCGCGCGCGGCACGCCGCGCCAGGGGTCGATGTGGAAATCGCCGTGCGGGCAGTACAGCCCTTCCGGCCGTACCACGACCAGATCGTCGGGCTTCATGGGTGAGCGGGAATCTGGGCTTCGATGATCGTCAGCAGGCGCTTCAAGGCGCCGCGATTGCCGGCAACGGCGGCGGCACCGGCATCACCCATCGCCAGACGGCGTTCGGGCTGGGCGAGCAGCACGGCCAGTTCCTCGGCGAGCTGCGCGGCGTCGGCGACCTCGACGGCGGCCTGCCGCTCCAGCAGCAGTTCGCGGGCGGCGACGAAGTTGTGCATCTGCGGGCCGAACAGCACCGGCAGGCCGAGCGCGGCCGGTTCCAGCACGTTGTGGCCGCCGACCGGCACCAGGCTGCCGCCGACGAAGGCGACATCGGCCATCGCCAGGTACAGGAACATCTCGCCCATGCTGTCGCCGAGGAATACCTGGGCGTCCCAGAGATCCGGCGCGTGGCCGGACTTGTCGAGCGCAGCCAGACGCGAGCGGCGCTCGCCGGCCAGGCCGGCTTCGGCGATCAGCGACCACACCGCGTCGAAGCGCTGCGGATGGCGCGGCACCAGCAGCAGCAGCGCATCCGGCTGCAGTTCCAGCAGCGCGGCATGGGCGGCAAGCGCGGCCGCTTCCTCGCCGTCGTGGGTCGAGGCGGCGATCCACACCGGCCGCGCGCCGAAGCGGGCGCGCAGCCGGCGGCCGTCGTCGATCGCGGCGTCGGGCAGCGCCAGATCGAACTTCAGGTTGCCGATCACGCCGATCCGCTCGCGCCGGCCGCCGAGCGTGCGGAAGCGGGCGGCATCGGCCTTCGACTGGGCGGCGACCATCGTCACGTCGGCCAGCGTGCGGCGGGTGAAGCCGCGCACCCGGCCGTAGCCACGGAAGCTGCGCGGCGACAGCCGGGCGTTGGCGATGGTCAGCGGAATGCCGCGCGCGGCGCAGGCGCGAAACAGGTTCGGCCACAGCTCGGTTTCCATCACCACCAGCCGCGCCGGCCGCACGCGGCCGAGGAAGCGGGCGACGACATCGGGCAGGTCGTAGGGCGCATAGCTGTGCAGCACCCGGTCGCCGAAGGCGGCGACCACGCGGGCCGAGCCGGTCGGCGTGGTGCTGGTGACCCAGACGCGGCGTTCGCCGAAGCGGGTGATCAGGGCTTCGATCAGCGGCTGCGCGGCCAGCGCCTCGCCGACCGACACCGCATGCACCCAGACCGCCACGCCGTTGCCGGCCACCGGCGGCACGAAACCGAAGCGCTCGCCGATCCGGCCGCGGTAGCCGGCCAGCTGGCGGCTCTTCCACAGCAGGCGCAGCAGCGCGAACGGTGCCGCGAGGTAGAGCAGGACGGTATAGAGCAGGCGCACGCGGCGAAGGATGCGGGGGCTTGAAGGACCACGCAACGATAAACTTCGGCGATGACCGGCTCCCGAGAACATTCCGCGCTGCCACGCGCGCTGCTGCATCCGCGCTGGTGGCTGGCCTGGCTGCTGCTCGGCGCCGGCCGGGCGCTGTGCTGGCTGCCGGTCGGCTGGCTGCTGGCGCTGGGATCGGGCATCGGCTGGCTGGTCTGGCGAGTGCTGCCGAGCCGGCGGCGGATCGTCCGCATCAATCTGCGGCTGTGCTTTCCGGCGCTCGACGAGCCGACCATCGTGCGGCTGGTCGAAGCGCATTTCCGGGCGCTCGGCATGGGCTTGTTCGAAGCATTGCTGGCCTGGCTGGCGCCGGACGCCAAGCTGCGTTCGCACATCGAGGTGCGCGGCATCGAACACCTCGATGCCGCCCAGGCCGATGGTTCCGGCGTGCTGCTGCTGACCGGCCATTTCACCCAGCTGGAAATGGCCGCGCGCGGCATCTGTCTGGCGCAGCGGCCGTTCCATGCCATGTACCGGCCGGCCGACAACGCCTTCGTCGACTGGTGGATGCACCGCTGGCGCGCCGAACGCTCCGGCCTGCCGGCGCTGCCGAAGGATGATCTGAAGGGCCTGCTGCGGGCGCTGCGCAGCGGCCACGCGGTCTGGTACGGGCCGGACCAGACCCTGGAAGTGCCGGGCGCGATCTTCGTGCCGTTCTTCGGCGTGCCGACCCTGACGCTGACCGCCACCGCCAAGCTGGCCACGCTGGGCCGCGCCAAGGTGGTGCCGTTCTTCGGCGAGCGGATCGACGGCCGCTACATCGTCACCGTGCAGCCGGCGCTGGAAAATTTCCCGAGCGGCGACGATGCGGCCGATGCGCGGCGCATCAATGCGCTGATCGAGGACGCGGTGCTGAAGTGCCCGGAGCAGTACTTCTGGACCCATCGCCGCTTCAAGCACCGGCCGCCCGGCGCCGAGGATGTCTATCGCCGCAGCTAGGGAAACTCTGCATAGGCCGTCACCCCGGCGAAAGCCGGGGTCCAGGGGCTTGAAAGCACTGGCCCGGAAATTGTGCGGGGCCTTCGCCGGAATGACGAAATAAACCTGCGCAGAGATTCGCTACGGCTTGGCGTCGTCCTTCGCTGCCAGCTCGGCCTCGTACAGGAAGGCCTGCTTGGCGAACGAGGAATAGCCGCCGACCATCGCGATCAGCACGCCGCGCCAGCCGTCGCGCCAGCCGGACTTCAGCACCACGTCGCGGAACACCCGGAACAGCGCGCCGCCGACCATCCGCCAGCCGTTGAAGCGCTTGCCGCGCGCGTGGGCGATGCCGGCGCTGGTGCGCGCGTAGCCGAGCGTCTTGCTCAGGTGCTCGGTCAGATTGCGGAAGCTATAGTGCAGCAGGTCGCCCTTGACCCGCAGCGTGCTGCCGTCGACCTCGCAGTAGCCGTGCGGCTCCTCGCCGACCCAGCGGCCGCGTTCGCGGCGGTACAGCCGCAGCCGCCATTCCGGGTACCAGACGTGCCAGATCCAGGCGCCGAGATAGAAGGTGCGGCGCGAGAAGGCGATACCGGCGTGCGGCGATTCGCCGTGGCCGAGCGCAGCGATCAGCGCGGCGCGCAGCTCGGGGCTGACTTCCTCGTCGGCATCCAGCGCCAGCACCCAGGGCTGCGTGCAGTACTGCTCACCAAAGCGGCGCTGGGCGTTGAAGCCGCTCCAGGGGTTGAATACAAATTTGGCACCGAAGCGCGCGGCGATCTCGGCGGTGCGGTCGGTGGAGCCGGAATCGACGACCACGATCTCGCTGGCGATGTCGGCCACCGCCTGCAGGCAGCGGCCGAGGTTGCGCTCCTCGTTGAGCGTGATCACGGTGACGGACAGCGGCAGGCGCATGAGGCGGATCTCGTTCGGTTCAGGACAGCAGTGATGGCAGCTGTTCGATGACACGCTCGACGCTCACCGTCAGCGGCCGTGCGCGGTCGATGGTCGGCGGCTGGTCGGCATTGCACAGCCAGTGCTGCCGGCGGCCGAAGGCGCCGGTCATCTGCGGCAGGGTCGGGCCGTACAGCGACAACCCCGGCGTGCCGAGTGCGGCCGCCAGGTGCATCAGCCCGGTGTCGACGCCGACGATCACCTGCGCGTGCGCGATCCAGCCGGCGATGGCGCTCAGGCCGAGCTTCGGCAGCACGCGGGCGTTCGGGCTGGCGGCGGCGATCGCATCGGCATCGGCGCGTTCGGCCTCGCTGCCCCAGGGCAGCACGACGGCGATGCCGCGCGTGTCGAACCAGCGCGCCAGCTGCTGCCAGTGGGCGAGCGGCCAGCGCTTGGTCGGCCAAGTGGTGCCGTGCAGGAACAGTGCGTACGGCGCGGCGAGGTCCGGCGCCGCGAAGCGGCTGCGTTCGAGGCCGGCGTCCGGCGGCTGGTCGAGATCGGCCGGCAGCGGATAGCCGAGCGCGGCGGCGAACAGCCGGCGCGTGCGGGTGATCGCATGCTCGCGGCCGTGCGGCGGCACTGCGTGGCGGCGGTCGTAGAACAGCGCGGCCAGCGGCTCGCGGGCGGAACGCCAGTCCGGCCCGGCCACCGGGCCGTCGGCACGGCGGGCCAGGAAGGCGCTCTTGACCAGACCCTGGGCATCGAGCACGAGGTCGTAGCGGGTTTGCCGGAGCTGCTCGCGGAAGCGCGCCCAGTCGCCGCTGCGGACGGCGGCCAGCGGCGCCTTGCGCCAGCGCCGCAAATCGGACGCGATCACCCGCCGGACGGCCGGATGCCAGCCCGGGATCTCGGCAAAGGGACGCTCCGCCAGCCAGTCGGCCTTCAGGCAGGGAATCGCCCTGGCAGCATCGGTCAGCGCCGGCAGCGTGTGGATCAGATCGCCGAGCGAGGTGGTCTTGACGATGAGCAGCTGCATATCGTTATGAGTGATTCATACGCCCGCGCGGGCGGTGGGCGGACGGCGCCAGCTGGTATATTTCCCGCGCATTCGCACGTCCGGAGCGGGTCCGCTCAGCCGGTGGCATGCAGCTTGTCATCACAGCCGGCCGGGCTGTCATCATTTTCCCATCTTCCCTACCAGACGTATCCAAGGAGCCCGCGTGAACCGGACTTTTCGTCACAGCGCAGCATGCATGATGTTGTCGGCATTCGCGGCCGCCTTCACGGCGCAGGCGGCGTCGCCGGTCGACGAAGCCCAGGCGCTGCTCAAGCAGGGCGATCTCGATGGCGCGCTGAAGCGCGTCGACCGCTTCCTTTCCAGCAATCCGCAGGACGCCGAAGGCCGCTTCACGCGCGCCCTGATCCTGGTCAAGCAGAGCAAGACGGCCGACGCCATCAAGGCCTTCACCGACCTGACCCGCGACTACCCGCAGCTGCCCGAGCCGTACAACAACCTGGCGGTGCTGTATGCGCAGGCCGGTGACTACAACAAGGCCCGCGACGCGCTGGAAGCGGCGCTGAACACCAATCCTTCGTACGCGACGGCGCACGAGAACCTCGGCGACATCTACGCGGCGCTGGCCGGCGCCGCCTACAACCGGGCGCTGGCGCTGGATTCCACCAATGCGACGACCCGCTACAAGCTGTCGCTGCTTAACAACCTGACGGCCGGCGGCGCGTCCGCCTCGGCACGGGTGGCGGCCGCGGCAGCTGCTGCGGCCACGCCGGCGCCGGCGGCAGCGCCGGCCACTGCTGCGGCACCGGCTCCGGCCCCGGCGGCAACCGCAGCGGCGGCGCCAGCCGCCAGCGCGGCCGGCAACGAAGCGGTGCTGAAGGCGCTCGATGTCTGGGCCGCCGCCTGGTCGAGCCGCGATGTCGATGCCTACCTCGCCGCCTATGCGCCGGACTTCAAGCCCGAGGGTGGGCTGGCGCTCGCCGAGTGGCGCGACCAGCGCCGCATCCGCATCGGCAAGGCCAAGACCATCAACGTCGTGGTGCAGGACGCCGAAGTCACCCGCATCGACGGCCAGCACGCCAGCGTCACCTTCACGCAGGACTACAGCTCCGACACGATCGCCGACAAGGTCACCAAGATCGTCGAGCTGGTGCAGGTCGACGGCAGCTGGAAGATCAGCCGGGAAACGCTGCGCTGACACGCGGTTCCCGCATTTCTCCACTCCGGTCGCGATTGCCCGTGCAGGTTGCGGCCCGTCTGCGCGCGCTGGCTGCGGGCAGCCTGTTGATGGTGGCCGGCGCGGCGTCGGCGGCCGGCAGCCTGGCCGTGCATCCGGAGGACCGGCTGGCGGTCGCGGTCGCGGCGATGCAGGACGGCGCCTACGCCGACGCCAGCCGACGCCTGGAAGCGCTGGTCCGCGACGAACCGAATTTCCGGCTCGCCCAGCTGCTGTTCGGCCATGTGCTGGCGATGCGTTCCGGCGCCCGCATCGGCTCGCCGCTGGCCGATGACGAAGATCCCAAGCTGCGCGATCTGCTGGCCGAGTATCGCCAGCGCGGCAACACGCTGCGGGCGCTGCCGGCCGCCGGCCTGGTGCCGGCGACGCTGCTGAAGCTGTCCGCCGATATCCGCCACGCGCTGGTGGTCGACCTCGGCAAGGGCCGCGCCTACCTGCTGGAACAGGACGACGGCAAGCTGCGGGTGGTCCGCAATCTCTACGCCGGCATCGGCCGCAGCGGCTTCGGCAAGCAGAGCGAGGGCGACCTGCGGACGCCGATCGGCGTCTACCGAATCAACGGCTGGCTGCCGGACGAACAGCTGCCGCCGCTGTACGGCGCCGGTGCGCTGCCGTTGAACTATCCGAATTCCTGGGACCGCGCACTCGGCCGTACCGGCTCCGGCATCTGGCTGCATGGCGTGCCGCCGGAAACCTATGTCCGCGCACCGCGCTCCAGCGAAGGCTGCGTGACCTTTTCCAACGCCGATCTGCTGAGCCTGAAGCGCACGGTGGCGATCGGCAGCACGCCGGTGGTGCTGACCGAGCAGGTCGACTGGATCGCCCCGGCGGCGCTGCAGGACGACCGCGCCCAGCTGGTCAAGGCGATCGAGCAGTGGCGCGGCGACTGGTCGGCGCTCGATACCGAGGCCTATCTCGAGCACTACGCAGCCGATTTCCGCACCGACGACGGCATGGACAAGGCCACGTTCAGCGACTACAAGCGCCGCGTCAACGCCGGCAAGCAGCGCGTCCAGATCGGCATCGGCGATCTCAGCCTGTTCGCCTATCCGGGCGAGGCGGGGCTGGTGGTGGCGCAGTTCCTGCAGAACTACGTCAGCGACAATTTCGCCTCCAGCTCCCGCAAGGACCAGTACTGGCGTCGCCAGCCGGACGGCCAGTGGCGCATCGTGCGCGAGATGAACCGCTGAGTGCGGCGCAGACAACACAGCGTGAGCGATGTGGCGATGGATCGCGGTCCGAATCGCGGCGCGATGAGGAACCCTCGTCGTTCCATGGCGACGGTTCGCAACGTCGTGTCGCGCCGCGAGACACGGCACGGCGCTGACGGTTTGCGGTACGCACTGCACTAGTCCGGCCGGCGCCGGCCGCACCCACCTGGAGACCTGCGCGATGGACATGGACCCGATCGACTACAGCATCCACGGCGACGACCTGCAGTACGTCGAACTGCGGCTGGCCCCGGGGCGCTGCGCGGTGTCGGAGCCGGGCGCGATGATGTACGTCGACGACGGCGTGACCATCCGCTCGGAAATCGGCGACGGCAGCGGCCGCGAAACCCATTTCCTCGGCCGGCTGTGGCGCGGCATCCGCCGCAGCTTCAGCGGCGAGTCGCTGTTCACCTCGGTCTACGCCAACGACGCCGCCGCGCCGCGCCGGGTGGCGTTTGCCGCGGCCAGCCCCGGCCAGATCGTGCCGGTGGACCTGGCGGCCGTCGGCGGCGAGCTGATCGTGCAGCGCGGCGGCTTCCTGGCCGGCGCCCGCGGCGTGGAGATCGGCGTGGCGCTGCAGAAGCGCATCCGGGTCGGCCTGTTCGGCGGCGAGGGTTTCATCATGCAGCGGCTGACCGGCAACGGCACCGCGTTCATCCACGCCAGCGGCGCACTGACCGAGATGCGGCTGGCGCCGGGCGAATCGCTGCGCGTCGACACCGGCTGCCTGGTGGCGCTGCAGAACACCGTGCATTACGACATCCGCTATGTCGGCCGGCTGAAGTCGGCGCTGTTCGGTGGCGAGGGCCTGTTCTTCGCGCAGCTCAGCGGGCCGGGCACGATCTGGCTGCAATCGATGCCGCTGAAGCGCCTGAGCCAGACCATGCTCGGCTCGGCGATGGCGGCCAGCCGGCCGCGCGGCGCGCTCGGCATTCTCTGGGTGATCGCGGTCGCGGCCTTCGTGATCGCCAACATCCTGCTCGGCGGCAGCGGCGGCGGCGAATGAACGGCCACTTCACAGTCCGGCTGTACGGCCGCGACCTGCCGGCGGCCGGTGTCCCGGCCAGCGCCTGGTTCGTGGGCCAGCACCTGCGGGTCGTCGCAGAGCCGGGGCCGGAGCTGGACGTTGCCGTCGACCAATTGCGCATCGACACCGGCGGCTTCGACCACGATCGCCTCTACCTCGGCTGGGACACGCCGGCCGGCCGGCTGTCGATCAGCCCGGTCGACGCGGCGGCAGAAGCCACGCTGGTCGGCACCGCGCCGACGCGGCTCGACGCCGCGCTGCAGCGGCATGCGCGCGGCACCCGGCGCAGCCGCCGCCAATGGCGGCTGATCACCGGCGTCGCCGCTGCGGCGGCGCTGCTGCTGGCCAGCCTGTGGTGGACCTACGGCGCCCTGGTGTCCTGGGCGGCGAACCATGTGCCGCCCGAGGCCGAGGCGAAGCTCGGCGCGGCGACGCTGGCGGAACTGAAAAAGGGCGGCAAGCTGATCGAGCAGGGGCCGGCGGTCGATGCGCTGCGCGAGATCGGCGGGCGGCTCACGGCCGGTTCGCGCTACACCTACCACTGGGCGCTGCTCGACGAGCCCAGCATCAACGCCTTCGCCGCTCCGGGCGGCCAGGTGGTGGTGCACCGGGGGCTGATCGCGGCCGCCAGGACACCGGAGGAACTTGCCGGCGTGCTGGCCCATGAGGTGCAGCACATCGAGCAACGCCATACGCTGAAATCGATGATCAACGGCCTTGGCGTGGCGGCGCTGGCCACCGTGGTGCTCGGCGATGTCAGCGCCGTGGCCGGGATGCTGGCCTACCAGATCGGCACGCTCAGCTACAGCCGCGATCTGGAAGCGGAGGCCGATCGCCTGGGCCTTGATGCGCTGGTGCGGGCGCGGATCGCGCCGGACGGCATGGCGCATTTCTTCCGGACGCTGGAAAAGCAGGCGCCGCAGATGCCGATCGCGCTGCTGTCGAGTCATCCGGCGACCGAAGCCCGGATCGAGGCGATCGAGGCCGGCATCGCCGCGCTGCCGAAGCAGGACTACCCGCCGCTGGCGATCGACTGGGCGGCGGTGCAGGCCAGCGTCAGCCCGGACCACGCCGCCGCGCCCTGATCAGGCAGGCGGCGGCTTGAACCGGCACCGGACAGCGCAACATAGCGGCTGTCCTTCCGCCCGGATTGTCCCGCCTTGTCTCCTTCCGCCCGTCGCCGTACCCCTGATACCGCCGATGTTGCCGGCGAACCGGTCATCGAACCCTCGCTCGGCAAGGCGCTGGTGGCGCTCAAGCCGTATCTCGCCGAGTTTCCCGGCCGCCTGAGCCTGGCGCTGGCGCTGCTGTTCATCGCCAAGATCGCCGGGGTCTGGCTGCCGCAGGTGCTGAAGAACCTGGTCGATGCGCTGACGCCGAAGGATGGCGTGGTGCTGGTGGTACCGGCGGCGCTGCTGCTGGCCTACGGCGGCTTCCGCTTCCTGAACGTGCTGCTCGGCGAGCTGCGCGACCTGGTGTTCGGCAAAGTCGCCGAGCGGGCGCAACGGCGCGCGGCGCTGAAGGTGTTCGAGCACCTGCACCGGCTGGATCTCGACTTCCACCTGTCGCGCCGCACCGGTGCGCTGAGCCGCGACATCGAGCGCGGCGTTGACGGCATCAGCTTCCTGCTGCGCTTTCTGACCTTCAACATCGTGCCGACGCTGTTCGAGATCGCGCTGGTCGCCGGCATCCTATGGCGGCAGTACGACGTCCGCTTCGCGGTGATCGCTGCGGTGTCGGTGGTGGTCTATGTCGGCTTCTCGGTGGTGGTCACCGAATGGCGCACGAAGTTCGTCCGCGAAGCCAACAGCATGGATTCGAAGGCCAACACGCGGGCCGTCGACGCGCTGCTGAACTACGAAACGGTCAAGTACTTCGGCAACGAGCGCTGGGAAGCGGCGCGCTACGACGACAGCATGGCGGCCTGGGAGAAGGCCACTTCGCAGAACCGGCAGTCGCTGTCGGCGCTGAACACCGGGCAGGCGCTGATCGTGGCCGGCTCCATCACCGCGATGATGTGGCTGGCGGCCAGCGAAGTGACGGTAGGCGCGATGACCGTCGGCGGCTTCGTCGCGGTCAACGCCTACATGATCCAGCTGTTCGTGCCGCTGAACTTCCTCGGCTTCGTCTACCGCGAGATCCGCCGCGCACTGACCGACATGCAGAAGATGTTCGGCCTGCTCGACCGGGTGCCGCGGGTGCGCGATGTCCCCGATGCGCAGGCGCCGCAGCGGGCCGGCGGCAGCCCCGAGGTGCGCTTCGATGACGTGCAGTTCGGCTATCACGCGGCGCGGCCGATCCTGCGCGGCGTCAGCTTCACGATCGCACCGGGCCAGAAGCTGGCCGTGGTCGGCGCCAGCGGTGCCGGCAAGTCGACCTTGGCGCGGCTGCTGTTCCGCTTCTACGACCCGGACGGCGGCCGCATCCTGGTCAACGGCGTCGATCTGCGCGCGATGCCGCAGGACGCGCTGCGCCAGCTGATCGGCGTGGTGCCGCAGGACACCGTGCTGTTCAACGACACCATCGAATACAACATCGCCTACGGCCGGCCCGGCGCCTCGCGCGCCGAGGTGGAGCGGGCGGCGCGGCTCGCGCATCTGGAAACCTTCATCGCCCGGCTGCCGCAGGGCTACGACACGCCGGTCGGCGAACGCGGGCTGAAGGTGTCGGGCGGCGAGAAGCAGCGCATCGCCATCGCCCGCGCGCTGCTCAAGGACCCGCCGATCCTGATCCTCGACGAAGCCACGTCGTCGCTGGACTCCGGTGCCGAGGCGGCGATCCTCGACGCCCTGCACGCAGCGACCGAGCGGCGCACGACGCTGGTCATCGCCCATCGGCTGTCGACGGTCACCGATGCCGATTGCATCGTGGTGCTCGACCAGGGCCGGGTGATCGAGCAGGGCCGCCATCCGGAGCTGCTCGCCCTCGGCGGCGTCTATGCCGGCCTGTGGAACCTGCAGCTGCGCGAGCAGGGTGCGCTGCCGGCCTGAGCGCCGGCGGCCACGCGCCCGGCGTATCGGCTGCCCGGAACCGAAAGCAGACAGCCGGGCCGCAGATCGGGGACACTTCACGGCCGGCATCTGCAGCAGCCAGTCTGCAGATAGACAAAACCCATCATCCGGTCGGTATTGACAGTGCCGCCGCCTAAAGTGCCGACATGATTGTCCGATCACGCCCGCTGCTGTTCCGCGTCCTGCCCGCCACGGCGGCGGCGGCGCGCGCGAAGGCGGGCGCATGAGCAGCGGCCCGAAGGTGGTCAGCCTGCCGCGCGGCCGGCCGCGGGCGTCCGAGGCCGTCGTGCAGCTGGTCGAAAGCCTGCGCACGCAGGCGGTGGAGACGCTGCGCGAACGCCTCAACGTGATGTTCGAAGGCGCCGACGACCTGTTGTTCGAGTTCGCCGAACGGGCCACCAACAATCAGGATCGCCGGCTGTTCTTCGACACCATGCGGGCCGTCCGCATGGGCCGCAAGAACATGTCCGAGCAGTTCAGCGCGATCTACAGCGCCGGCTTCGGCAGCAACGCTGCGCCGGTGTCGTCGGCCAGTGCCGGCAGTGACGAGCAGGAGCTGTCGCTGCAGAACGACGCGGCGCTGGATCTCGACATCGCCGTGCAGAACATGGCGACCAAGGCGGAGAGCCTCTACAAGGCCACCCTGTGGGAGATCAACGGCCGGCTGAAGGTGCTGATCGAGGAGCAGCAGGCGCCGATCGCGGCCGACGCGCTGGCGCCGATCAGCATCTGCCACGCGTTCCGCAAGGCCGCCGAGACGCTGGACATCGGCCACGACGTCGAGCTGGTGGTGTTCAAGCTGTTCGACCGGCTGGTGATCAGCAAGCTCGCCGACCTCTACGCGCGCGTGCTGAACGTGCTGAAGCTCGGCGGCGTGCGGCTGCCATCGGCCCTGCTGCCGAATCGCGGCTTTGGCGACAGCGGCCCGGCAGCCGACGCGGCGGCCAGCAGCGCGCCGCCGCCGACCTTCGCCAACACGCCCGGGCATTCCTCACCGCAGCCGGAATTCCGAGCGCCGGCCGGACTGGCGGCGTCGCTGATGATGTCGCCGGGTTTCGATCCGCAGACGCTGGCCAGCCTGCAGCGGCTGGGGGCGACGGCGCTGGCCAGCGGCATCGATTTCCTCGACGACGGCACCGCCAGCCTGGCCGCCGATCTGGCGGCCGCCTCGCTGGGCCAGCCGGTCGCCGGCTGGTCGCCCCGGCAGACCACGGCCTACGTGCAGCGCGCGAACCTGGTCGGCCACATGTTCAACGAGTTCCTCGCCGATCCGCATCTGCCCGGCGATCTGCGCCCGCAGTTCGACGCGCTGCGGATGGCGACCATGAAGGTGGCGCTGAAGGACATCGCCTTCGTCGTCGACCCCGATCACCCGGTGCGCGGCCTGATCAACGAGCTGGCGACGATGGCCTCGACGGCGAAGGTCGGCGGGCCGCAGCAGCTGGACCGCATCGCCGAGCTGGTGCAGCAGATCCAGAAGCAGTTCGAGGTCGCCGCCGAAGCGCTGCGCAAGCCGCCGCCGGAAATCGAGCTGCTCGGCATCGAGCAGGCCGAGCGCTTCATCGAGCAGCAGATGGCGCAGACCGCCGCGCGCCGCGCCACCATCGTCCGCAAGGTGCGGCAGATCATCGCCGAGGAGCTGCAGCTCAAGACCCAGGGCATGACCATTCCCGACGACGTCCGGCCGCTGCTGAATTCGCTGTGGGCGCCGATGATGGCCATGCACCTGGTGCACCGTGGTCCGGACAGCGTCGAATGGCGGCGCGGCATCGATTCGCTGGACCGCCTGCTGGCGATGCTCGATCCGGCGCGCGACGACCTGCGCAGCGAACCGCAGCGGCGCAGCCTGCTGACGGTGCTGGAAGCGGAGTTCAAGTCGGTGGGCCTGGCCGAGGCGCGCGTCACGGCGGCGCTGCAGGCGTTCGAGGCGCGGCTGGCGTCGATCGGCCCGGTGGCACCGGCAGCAGAAACGGCGACCGGCGCCGACGGGGCAGCCGCGCCGGCAGCGGACGACGCCGGTACTGCCGCGCCGGAACCCCGGGATCGCGCCAGCGAACTGCTCGAGCAGCTGATCCAGCCCGGCGCCTGGTTCCAGGTCTTCGATCCGGACCGCAACGAGCGGCGCTGGATGAAGGCGGTGGCCTACTACGCCGGCCTCGACTGCGCCGCGTTCGCCGAGTTCAACGGCAGCAACACGCTGCTGCTGAAGTCGCGGATGCTGCTCGACGACCTGCTTGCCGAGCGGACGCTGCCGGTTGACCTGAGCCCGACGGCCCGCGCCGCCCTCGATCGCTACCAGAACCGGGCCGGCTGATCCGGGCAGCGCCAGTGTCGCCGTCGAGGCGTCCGTGACGCTCTGCTGCATCGAGCGAAACATTTGTGCACCGACACCTTCCCGGCCGATCGGTTTTGCACTAAGTTGACGCACAGACGACGGCTCAAGGCCCGTTCCCGTCCACCGGTCCGGCACGTCGCGACGATCTCAACTCCATGGCCCGTTTCGGCTCGCTCGAACTCAAGCAGCGTCTGGTGACATCGCTGGTCACGCCCGAAATCGAAGCGCTGGTGGCCAGCATCCCGAAGCCGCTCGGCAGCTTCGGCTACGACCCCTGGGGTTACAACGAAGACACCTTCAAGGTCGGTCTCGGCGCCGCCCGGCTGCTGTACGACAAGTACTTCCGCGTCACCGCCCACGGTCTGGAAAACATCCCGGCCGAAGGTCGCGTGCTGATCGTCGGCAATCACAGCGGCCAGCTGCCGATGGACGGCGTGCTGGTCGGCGTCGCGGCGGCCACCAATCCGCACGGCCCACGGCTGGCGCGGGCGATGATCGAGCGTTTCTTCCCGACCGTGCCCTGGCTCGGCAATTTCCTGAACGCGCTGGGCGGGGTGATCGGCGATCCGGTCAACTGCGCCCGGATGCTCGAGATGGACGAAGCGATCATCGTCTTCCCGGAAGGCGTGCGCGGTTCCGGCAAGCTGTACCGCAAGCGCTACCAGCTGCAGCGCTTCGGCAACGGTTTCATGCACCTAGCGATGACGCACCGCGCGCCGATCGTGCCGGTCGGCATCGTCGGCTGCGAGGAAACCATGCCGGCGCTCGCCAACCTGGCACCGGTCGCCCGCTTGCTCGGCATTCCCTACCTGCCGATCGTGCCGAGCCTGCTGCCGCTGCCGGCGCGCGTGTACCTGAACTTCGGCAAGCCGATGGTCTTCGACCCGGCGGCCAGCGAGCACGAGGTGAGCGAACAGGTGGAAGCCGTGAAAGCGGAACTGCGCCGGCTGATCCAGGTCGGCCTCGATGAACGTACGAGCGTCTACTGATGGCCAGCCGAACCCCCGCCGCAGCGAAGAAGACCGTGCTGGTGACCGGCGCTGCCGGCTCGCTGGCCAAGCGCGTGATCGCGCGCCTGCACGGCCGCTACCACGTCATCGCGGTGGATTTCCGCCGCAAGGTCGAGACCGATGCCGGCATCCCGAGCTATCTCGTGGAACTGCACAAGCGCGGCTTCGAGGATATCTTCGCCAGCCACAAGATCGATGCGGTGATTCACATCGGCCGCATCTTCGCGCACGAGAAAACCCGCCAGCAGCGTTACAACGCCAACGTGCTGGGCTGCAAGCGGCTGCTGGAGCTGTGCCGCAAGTACAAGGTCGGGCAGGTGATGATCCACTCCACCTACTTCGTCTACGGCGCCTCCGCCTACAACCCGGCGCTGATCGACGAGGATGCGCCGCTGAAGGCCAGCGAAGTGACCCAGGACCTGGTCGATTCGGTGGAGCTGGAAAGCCTCGCCAACATCTACCTGTGGAAGCACCCGGAGCTGAACATCACCATCTTGCGGCCCTGCAACGTGCTCGGCCCGGGGGTGCGCAACAGCATGTCGATCCTGCTGTCGCGCAAGGTCGCGCCGGTGCTGCTCGGCTTCTCGCCGCTGATGCAGTTCCTGCATGTCGATGACATGACCGAGGCGATGGTGCTGGCCTTCGAAGCCAACAAGCCGGGCATCTACAACGTGGCGCCGGACGACTACGTGCCGTACCAGGAAGCGGTCAGCCAGTGCGGCTGCCGGCGGTTGCCGGTGCTCAGCGTGCCGCCCAGCCTGCCGAAGCTGGTGGCCTCGATGCTGAACTGGAACGCCTTCTTCCCGCCGTACCTGATCAACTACTTCAAGTACCCGGTGATCCTCGACGGCCGGCTGTTCCGCGACACCTTCGGCTGGCGGCCGCGCCGCAACCTGAACGACATCTTCACCTACTACCGCAAGCAGAAGCTGGTCACCGACTGAGGCGCACGGGGCTATCGCATCGATCGGAAATGCCGATCGAACGCAGGCTGGCGGGACGCGGTCAGACCGCTATGCTGCTACCGCATTCCACCCGCCCCAGGAGTTCTGCATGAGCAAGGAAAACAAGAAGCCGAAGGCCGGCAAGACCAGCGCCCCGGGCGCCGCCGGCATCGACATCGGCATCTCCAAGTCCGACCGCGAAGCGATTGCCGCCGGCCTGTCCCGGCTGCTCGCCGACGAATACACGTTGTACCTGAAGACCCACAACTTCCACTGGAACGTGACCGGGCCGATGTTCAACACGCTGCACCTGATGTTCGAGACCCAGTACACCGAAGCGGCGCTGGCGGTCGACCTGGTCGCCGAACGCATCCGCGCGCTCGGCTTCCCGGCGCCGGGCACCTATGCGCAGTACGCCAAGCTGTCGAGCATCGAGGAAGACGAAGGCGTGCCGGCGGCGATGGACATGGTCAAGAAGCTGGTCAAGGGCCACGAAGCCTGCGCCAAGACGGCGCGTTCGGTGTTCCCGCTGGCCGACAAGGCCAGCGACGAACCGACCGCCGACCTGCTGACCCAGCGTCTGCAGCTGCACGAGAAGACCGCCTGGATGCTGCGCTCGCTGCTCGAATGATCGGGCGGCACTGGCGGTAAAATCAGAGGCCGGCGATCACGTCGGCCTTTTTCTTGCTCGTCGATTTCCATGGCTTCTGCTCCGCTCCTGTCCGTCCGCCGCCTCCGGGTGCATTACCCGAAACGGGGCCTGCTGCCGTGGACGCGGTCGCTGGCCGTGAAAGCGATCGACGATCTGCACTTCGACCTGCAGCCGGGCGAGATCCTCGGCATCGTCGGGGAATCCGGCTGCGGCAAGTCCACGCTGGCGCGCACGCTGGTCGGGCTGCAGGCGGCCAGCGCCGGCTCGATCCGCTACCAGGGACAGGAGCTGATCGGCCTGAACCGCAAGCAGTGGAAGCCGCTGCGCCGCGACGTGCAGCTGGTGTTCCAGGACCCGCTGGGGTCGCTGAGCCCGAAGATGAAGGTGCTCGACATCGTCGCCGAACCGCTCAAGGCGCTGATGCCGGAGCTGCCGGCCGATGAGCGCAAGGCACGGGCGCGGGCGCTGCTGGCCCGCGTCGGCCTGGGCGAGGAGCTTGCCGATCGCCGCGCCAGCGAACTGTCCGGCGGCCAGGGCCAGCGGGTCGGCATCGCCCGGGCGCTGATCGTCGAACCGAAACTGCTGATCTGCGACGAGCCGGTGTCGGCGCTCGATGTCTCGATCCAGGCGCAGATCATCAACCTGCTGGCCGATCTCGCCCAGGAACGGCAACTGGCGATGATCTTCATCGCCCACGACCTGGCCGTGGTCCGGCAGCTGGCCGACCGCGTGCTGGTGATGTACCTCGGCAAGGTGATGGAGCAGGGCCGCGCCGACGATCTCTACGAGCGGCCGCGCCACCCGTACACACGCGCGCTGCTCGAGGCGGCGCCGGTGATCGACCCGGACGGCAGCGCGCCGAAGCGCCGCAAGCGGCTCGGTGGCGCCGCCGATCCGGGCCAGCCGCCGATGGGCTGCGTGTTCCATCCGCGCTGCCCGCTGGTCGAGCACGCCTGCGTGCAGAGCGTGCCGGGCCTGCGCAAGGTCGACGGCGCCGACCAGTACGCCGCCTGCCATTTCGTGGCCGCCGGCGGCTGATCGTTCCGGCAGCGGTTCAGACCCGCTTGCAGTCCGGGCGCCGGCCGTTGGCCAGCGCCTGCACGTAGACCGGCACGTCCTGCGGCAGGCGGCCTTCGATCTGGCGGATGCGGGTTTCGTCGGACGGATGGCTGGACGCGAACTCCGGCGGCTTCTGCCCGCCGGACTTGGCCATGTTCCGCCACAGCGCCGCCGCTTGTCGCGGATCAAAGCCGGCCTTGGCCATGTAGTCGAGCCCGAGCAGGTCGGCCTCGCTTTCGTGAGCGCGCGAAAACGGCAGCAGCACGCCGTACTGGGCGCCGGCGCCGAGCGCCGACATCAGCGTGTCGCCACCGACACCGCCACCGACCAGCACCTGCGCCATCGTCAGGCCGACGCTGGTGACCTGCTGCTGCGACACCCGCTCGTTGGAATGGCCGGCGATCACGTGGGCCACCTCGTGGCCGATCACCGCCGCCAGCTGGTCCGGCGTTTCGGTGATCGCCAGCAGGCCGGTGTAGACGCCGATCTTGCCGCCCGGCAGCGCGAAGGCGTTGACGTCCTTGGAGTCGAACACCTTCACTTCCCAGGTGCCGCCGACTTCCCGGGTGATCGCGTTGGCCACGCAGTTGACGTAGGCCGTGGTGCGGCCATCGCTGGTCACCGGCGTTTTCTTCGCGGTTTCCTGGAACGCGGTGGCGCCGAGCTGGTTCAGCTCGCTGTCCGATACCAGCTTGAGCTGCGAACGGCCCAGCGGCGAGGTCGCGCAGGCGGCCAGCGCGGTGATCGCGAGGCCTGACAGCACGAGATTTCTTGACGGTTTGCGCATCGGGGGAGGGTCTCCGGGGCCGCGCTATATTCGCGACCAGCCATTGTCTTTCAGTGTACGAGGTTGCCGCCGCGATGAGACCGATCCTGCCGCGCTTGATTCCCCTGCTCTGGCTGCTGCTGGCCGGCAGCGCATCGGCCGCCGGCGGTCCGCTGCAGCCGAAACCCGATCCGGCGCTGAACCCGGCCGCCGTCGTGCAGCTGCAGCTGGCGGCGCTGGCACGGGTCGACCAGCCGCAGCGCGATGCCGGGATGGCGGTGGTGTTCGGCTTCGCCTCGCCGGGCAACCGCAGCCTGACCGGGCCGCTGAAGCGCTTCGCGGCGATGATCCGCGAAGGCTACCCGGCACTGCTGAACCACCGCAGCAGCACGCTGGCGCCGCTGATCATGCAGGGCGACATCGCGCTGCAGGGCGTCGAGCTGATCGACCGCGAAGGCCGGCGACATCGCTACGTGTTCCAGCTGTCGAAGCAGCTGGACGGCGAATTCAAGGACTGCTGGATGACCGACAGCGTGCTGCAGGCGCCGGACGACCCGGAAGTGTCGACCTGACGCGGACGCGCGGCGCTCAGCCGCCGGTCATCGCCTTCTTGAGCCCCATGCTCATTGCCGACACACCGCCCAGCGACCAGCCGCCGTCGACGGCCAGCACCACGCCGGTCACGTAGCGGGCCAGCGGGCTCGACAGCCACAGCGCCGCCTGGGCGATGTCATCGGTGGTGCCATAGCAGCCCAGCGGCACGCTGTCGGTGATCAGCTGGTTGGCGCGCTCGTTCGGCGCCAGCCGGCGCATGCCTTCGGTGCCTTCGATCGGCCCCGGCGCGATGGAGTTGACGCGGATGCCGGCCGCGCCCCATTCGAGCGCCGCGACCCGGGTCACCATGTCGACGCCGGCCTTGGCCGCGCAGACGTGCATCTGGAAGTCCATCGGAATCCAGGCCTGTGGCGCCGAGATGTTGATCACCGAAGCGCCCGGTTTGGCCAGGTACGGAAAGGCCGCGCGCACTACGTGGAAAGTGCCGAGCAGGTCGATGTCGACCACGGACTTGAAACCGTTCGGCGAGATGCCGACGGCCGGCGCAGGGAAGTTGCCGGCGGCGCCGGAAACCAGCACGTCAATCGCGCCGAAGCGGGTGGCGGTGTCCTTGAACGCCGCCTCGACAGCGGCGTAGTCGCGGACATCCGCCGCGTGGCCGAAGGCTTCGCCGCCGTGCGCCTTCAGCGCCGCCACCGCCGCGTCGACCTTGTCCTGCTTGCGCGACATCACCACCACCCGGGCGCCGGCCTGGGCGAACGCATGGGCGATGCCGAGATTGATGCCGCTGGTGCCGCCGGACACGAAGACGGTCTTGTTTGCGTAGTCGTACATCGGATGCTCCAGGCAATCGGGAAGGGGGTCAGGCCGGCGCGGTCCAGGCCAGTTCGGCCAGCAGCTGCGGGTGCAGCGCCGGCGTGGCGGCCAGCACACTGGTGGTGGCCAGCGACAGCGGCCGGCCTTCGAGATCGGTGAACACGCCGCCGGCCTCGCGGACGATGACGCTGAGTGCGGCGATGTCGAGGATGTTGACGTCGGATTCCACCACCGCATCGATGCGGCCGGAGGCCAGCAGGTGGTAATGCAGGAAATCTCCGTAGCCACGGATGCGGTGGACCTTGCCGATTAGCCCGCCCAGCCGCGCCCAGGCCGGGCTAGCGGCCAGCCTTGCGAGATTGCCGGTCGACAGCGTGGTCTTGGCGATCGTCGCGGTGCCGGCGATCGTCAGCCGCTGGTTGTCGCACCAGGCGCCCTGGCCGCGTTCGGCATAAACCACTTCGCCGAGCGCGCCGTCCCAGCACGGCGCCGACGACACGCCGACGATCAGTTCGCCGTCCTTCATCAGCGCGATCTGGGTCGAGAACATCGGGTAGCCGCGCACGAAGCTCTTGGTGCCGTCGATCGGGTCGATCAGCCACAGGTGGCGGTTGTCGCCGGTCTCCTTGCCCAGTTCCTCGCCGAAGAAACCGTGATCCGGGAAATGCTGCTTGAGCACCGACTTGATGACCCGCTCGGCGGCGATGTCGACTTCGGTCACCGGGCTCGAATCGGCCTTGGTCTCGACCTCGAACTGGCCGCGGTAGGCGCGGCGGATCTCGGCGGCGGCGGCTTCGGCGGCCTCGAGGGCGGCGGCGAGGTAGGGACTGACGGTCAAGCGCGGACTCCAGGGCAACGCGGGGGCGAATGATAACCGTGCCCGGCGACCCGCCCGGCAGGCAGATCGTATGGTGGGATACCATATTGCCGTTCGCAGGTGCCCTGAACCCCGCTCGACACGGTGTCAGGGTTAAACGGGAAGCCGGTGCGTCGCCCCGCCACACGGGATCGACAAACCCGGCACTGCCCCCGCAACGGTAGATGGGAGTGCTTCGGCCACCGCCACTGGATCGTGTCCCGATCCGGGAAGGCGTCGAAGGAAGGCTCGCGCGGCATTGCGCCTTCGCCCATGAGTCCGGAGACCGGCCTGGAACGGGTCTGCATGCATCCGTGTGCAGGTATTCCGATCAGTGCGCTTGCGGGGACGCAGGCCACGGGAGACTCCAGATGAAATCCGCGTTGTTGGCGGCGCTCGTTGCAGCGCCTGCGCTTTGCCTTGCCCAGCAGAATCCTTCCTCCTCGACCGCGCCGGCGCCGGCTGCCGGCAGCACCGATGCGCCGGTGGCGCTCGATCCGGTGCTGGTCACCGCCAGCCGCACACCGCAGCCGCAGTCGCGGATCGGTGCGGCGACCATCGTCATCGACCGCGCGCAGATCCTCGCCGCGCAGGCCGGTGACATCGCCGAGCTGCTGCGCTTCCATGCCGGCATCGAGATCGGCCGCAGCGGCGGCCCGGGCCAGCTGACCTCGGCATTCATCCGCGGCGGCGAGTCGAACCACACGCTGGTGCTGATCGACGGCGTCCGCGTCAACCCGGCGACGGCCGGTGGCGCGGCGCTGCAGAACCTGGCGCCGGACATGATCGAGCGCATCGAGATCGTCAAGGGTCCGCGCTCGACGCTGTACGGCTCCGATGCGCTGGCCGGCGTCATCAACATCATCACCCGCGGTGCCTCGACGCAGCAGATCGACGCCAGCATCCGCGGCGGGTCCTACGGCACCGTCGACGGCTCAGCCAGCTACGCCAACCGCATCGGCGCCTACGGCTTCTCGGTGCAGACCGAACAGCAGCGCACCGATGGCCTGTCCGCCTGCGAAGGCGGCCCGGACAAGAGCGGCTTCCGCAACAACTCGGTCAACGTCAAGGCCAGCGCCGACGCCGGCATCGCGCTGTTCGAGGCGCGCGCCTACAACACCCAGGGCAAGGTCGAGACCTACGACTCCTGCAGCCCGCTGTTCGGCCTGAACCCGGCGGCGCAGGCGTTCCGCAACCAGGTTCTGGCGCTGTCGGCGGCGGCGCAGCTGCTCGACAACTGGGACTCGCTGCTGACCCTGAGCCGCGGCGAGGACCGCATCCACCAGTACACGTCGCCGGACACCGTGCGCACGATCCGGCCGATGCTCGACTGGCAGAACACGGTCACCGTGCTGCCGGAGCTGCGGGCGCTGTTCGGCGGCCAGGTGTCGCAGGAGCGCGTCGATGCGCTGAGCTTCGGCTCGACGATCCACCAGGTGGTCGATCTGTACAACGTCTTCCTGCAGACGCAGTACGACCGCGCCGAGCACCATCTCCAGCTGGCCGGCAGCCTGCTGAACCACGACGCCTTCGGCAGCCGCTTCACCTGGAATGCCGAGTACGGCTACGACCTGCCACGCACCGCCCAGCTGGGCACCAGCCTGATCGCCGCCGCCGGCAGCGGCTTCCGGGCGCCGGACGCCACCGACCGCTTCGGCTTCGGCGGCAATCCGGATCTCGACCCGGAACGCTCGCTGAATCTCGAAGTCGGCGTTCGCCAGCGCTGGGGCACGTTCCAGACCTGGGACCTGCGGGCTTTCCGCACCCGCTACCGGGATCTGATCAGCGTGCAGTTCGACCCCGCGAACGACGCCAACATCGATTTCGGCTTCCGTGCCGTCAATGTCGACCGCGCCAAGAACGCCGGCCTCGAAGCCACCTACCGGTACGCCGACGGCCTGTGGTCCGGCACCCTGAGCGGCATCATCCAGAACCCGAAGGACCGCTCCGACGACAGCCCGCTGCTGCGCCGCGCGCGCCGCAGCGTCACGGCGCAGCTGCGCCGTGACATCGGCAACGTCTATCTGGCGACCGATGTGCTCGGCACCTCCGACCGTGCCGATGTCAGCGCCGTGACCGGCGCACCGACCAAGGATTCCGGCTACCTGCTGTGGAATCTCGGCGCAGGCGTCAAACTGCCGCATGGCTTCTCGCTGGCCGCGCGGCTGGAAAACCTGCTGGATCGCGACTACCAGACCGCGGCCGGCTACCGGCAGCTCGGCCGCGCCGTCTACGGCACGCTGCGCTGGGAACAACGCTAGCCACCACCCGATCGCAGGCCGGCGCCACCCGCCGGCCTGCCCGCTCGACAAGGACTGACTGCACCATGGGCAACCGGCTTTCGAAGATCGTCACCCGCACCGGCGACAAGGGCACCACCGGCCTGTCGAGCGGCGAGCGGGTGCCGAAGACCCACCTGCGCGTGCAGGCGATGGGCGATGTCGACGAACTGAACTGCTGCATCGGCCTGCTGCTGGTGCAGCCGCTGCCGGACGACGTGCGCGGGCCGCTGGCGCAGACCCAGCACGAGCTGTTCGATCTCGGCGGCGAGCTGTCGATGCCCGGCTTCGAGCTGGTCAAGCCGGGCTATCTCGCGCGCATCGATGCCGAGATCGAGCGCCTCAACGAGGCGCTGCCGCCGCTCAAGGAATTCGTGCTGCCGGGCGGCAATCCGTCTGCCGCTGCCGCGCATCTGGCGCGGGCGGTGGCCCGGCGCGCCGAACGCGCGGTGTGGTCGGTGAAGGCCGACGATGCCTCGGTCAGCGATCGGGTGCCGCAGTACTTGAACCGCCTGTCCGACTACCTGTTCGTCTGCTGCCGCGTGCTGGCCCGCCTCGACGGCGGCCAGGAAGTCAGCTGGAAGCGCAGCGACATCGCCTGACGGCGGCTGCGCCGATCAGGGCGAGACGGCCTTGATCGGATCGCGGTAGTCGGCCGGGTTGCGGCGCTCGCCGAGCACCGGCGGCACGCCCGGGCGGGCGTCGGGCTTGGCATCGAAATCCTTCTGCTGTTCGAGGAAGGCCTTCTGCTCGTTGGTCAGCTTGTTGGCGTCCTTGGGCAGCGAGTCGTACCAGGCGCGCAGCTTTTCGAGCCGATCCAGCTCGCGCTGCTGATCGGTACCCAGACCCGGCAGCTGCTTGATCTGGTTGCGGCGCTTGCGATCACCTTCGGCGAGCGGATCGAGTTCGCCCTCGACCTTCACTTCAGGCAGCTTCTGCATCGGCGCAGTGTGCTCGCCGTCCTTCTCCTTGCCCGCTTCCGGCACCGCCTGCGGCGCACCCGCCAGACCCTGGCCGTCCTTCAGCAGGAACTGCGCTTCGGCCGACAGCGAGACCGCCAGCCAGCCGGCCGCGAGCGTGCGCGTGACGAGGGCGCGGGGACGCCGGAGCTGACGCGGGGACTGGTTCATGGCGACGAAGAATCCGGGAAGGGAATGACGGGACTGTACCGCAGCTTCAATGGCCAGCGGCCGGCTGGGCCGTGGCCTGCGGCGCGCGGATCAGCGGCAACAGCAGCAGCACGCCGGCCATCAGCATCGCGATCAGCGCGAACAGGTCGCCGAAGGTCATCACGGCAACCTGCTGCTGCATCTGCTGGGCCAGCAGCGCCAGCGCGCCGGATTCGCTGCCGGTGATCGCCTGGCCCCGGGCCAGCATCTCCTGCACCGGCCGATGGCTGGCGCGCAGCGATTCGTCGAGCATCTGCCAGTGCAGCCAGCTGCGTTCGTTGATCAGCGTGTTGACCAGCGCCAGCCCGAGCGCGCCGCCGATGTTGCGCATCACGTTGAACAGGCCGCTGGCGTTCTTGACCTCGGCCGCCGGCAAGGTGCCGAGCGCGATGTTGGTCATCGAGAACATGCACAGCAGGAAGCCGCTGCCGCGAAACACCTGCGGCACGATGAACTCGACGGCGCTCCAGTCGGCGGTCAGCCGGCTGTTCAGCCAGGCGCCGATCATCACGTTGACCAGGCCCATGCCGAGCATCGCCTTGTGGCTGATCACCCGCGACAGGCGGCCGGCCAGCGGCGCGGTCAGGAACATCGCCGCGCCCTGGGCAATCATCACGTGGCCGATCTGCAGGCTGTTGTAGCCGCGCACCTGGCCGAGGAACAGCGGCGTCAGATAGACCAGCGTGTAGAGCCCCATGCCGACCGCCATCGCCAGCACCGTGCCGAGCGCGAAGTTGCGGTTGGTGAACGCCCGCAGGTTCACGATCGGATGGGCGGCCGTGAACATGCGATGGAAGAACAGCAGGCCGCCGAGTGTGGCAATCACCGCGCAGGCGGCGACCGAATCCTGGGCGAACCAGTCGTTGCGCGGGCCTTCGTCGAGCGTGTACTCGAAGCAGCCGAGGAACACCGCCATATAGGCGAGACCGCGCAGATCGATGGTCTTCAGCAGCTCCGGCTGCGGTTGGTCGATGCGCACCAGCCGCCAGACCGCGTAGCCGACCGCGAGGCCCGGCAGCACGTTGATCAGGAACAGCCAGTGCCAGGAAAACGAGGCGGTCAGCGAGCCGCCGATGGTCGGGCCGATCGACGGCGCCAGGGTTGCGGTGAGGCCGAACAGCACCTGCGGCAGCACCCGCTTCTCGGCCGGGAACATGATGAAGATCGACGCCGAGGTGGTCGGGATCATGCCGCCGCCGAGGAAGCCCTGCAGCACCCGGAAGACGATCATCGACTCCAGGTTCCAGGCGGTGGCGCAGGCGGCGCTGGCCAGGGTGAAGCCGATGGCCGAGATCGTGAAGTAGACCCGCGTCGACAGCAGCCGGGACAAGTAGCCGGACAGCGGAATCGCGATCACCTCGGCGATCAGGTACGAGGTCTGCACCCACTGGATCTCGTCGGCGCTGGCCGACAGCCCGGCCTGCAGCTGGTTGATCGACGAGGCAACGATCTGGATATCCAGGATCGCCATGAAGTTGCCGAACATCATCGCCAGGTAGCCGAACCAGGCGAGGCGGGCACGCGGATCGGCGACGGCAGCGGCGTTCATGGCAACGCGGATCGACTCAGTGCGCGGCGCCGCGGGTGTCGACGCTGGCTTGCACCGACAGCCCCGGCCGCAGGCGGTCGGCCAGCGCGTGGCCCGGTTCCAGCGCGATCCGCACCGGCACCCGCTGGACGATCTTGGTGAAGTTGCCGGTCGCGTTCTGCGCCGGCAGCAACGCCCATTCGGCGCCGGACGCCGGCGAGAAGCTGTCGACCCGGCCGTGCAGCGGCTGACCCGGAAACGCGTCGAGTTCCAGTTCCACCGGCTGGCCGGGCTGCATCGCGCGCAGCTGGGTTTCCTTGAAGTTGGCCTCGACATAGAGCTGATCCAGCGGCACCAGCGACAGCAGCCGCTGGCCGGGCTGCACGCGCTCGCCGAGCCGGGCCGACAGATCGCCGACGGTGCCGGCCACCGGCGCCCGCAGCGCGGTGGCGGCGAGGTCGATCTCGGCCAGATTCAGCTGTGCTTCGGCGGCGGCGACCGCCGCTTCGAGCCGCGCACGGCTGGAGTCGCTCAAGGTGCTCAGCGCCCGTTCGGCGGCCTGCACGGCAGCGGCAGCGCGGGCCACGCCGGCCACCGCGTTCTGGTGCGCGGCTTCGGCGTTGTCGAGCCGCTGGCGGGTGGCGACGCCATCGCGCAACAGGGTCCGCGCGCGTTCCAGTTCCTGCGCGGTCTGCCGCTCGCTAGCGCGGGCGGCGACCAGCTGGGCGCGGACTTCACTGATCGCGGCGTCCTGCTGGCTGCGCTGCTGGCCGTTGCCGGCCAGCGCGGCGCGCGCTTCGGCGACTGCGGCGCGGGCGCTGTCGACGCGGGCGGCGTAGTCGCGGCGGTCGATTTCCAGCAGCAGGTCGCCGGCCGCCACCGTCTGGTTGTCGCGTACCTTCAGCGCCACGATCTCGCCACCGACGCGCGGCGAGATCACCGTGATGTCGGCACGGACATAGGCGTTGTCGGTCGATTCGATGAAGCGACCGACCTGCCACCAGCGCCAGCCGAAGATCGCAGCGGCGGTCAGCACCGCCAGCAGCACGGCGATCCGCAGCCAGCGGCGCAGCGGGGAAGTCGATTCAGAGGCTTCGGGAACGGTGGCGGTGGTGGCCATTTCGGTTGTCCTGCCGGGGCTGCGCGTGTTGCGACGGCGGCGATCGGCTGATAGTGTACTGTACGTTACAGTTCATTCTGATCGGTCGTCATGGCCAAAGTCAAACCTGCTCCATCAACCGCCGAAGCCGCCGGGCCCGTCCCTGCGGCCGATCCTGCCAAGGCGGTCGGCGTACGCGGCGAACGCCGTCGCGAGGCACTGCTGGCCGCTGGCCGCGCGGTGTTCCTGGAGTCCGGCTACGAAGGCGCGAGCATCGAGGAAGTGATGCGCCGGGTCGGCGGCTCCAAGGCCAGCCTGTATCGCTACTTCGGCAGCAAGGAAGGCCTGTTCGGCGCCATCATCGAGTCCGGCTGCCGCGAGTTCATGGGCCGTTTCCGGGTGCCGACCGGGGCCGACGACGACATCGCCGCGACCCTCACCGAGATCGCCCGCCGCTTCGCCAGCCTGTTCCTCGACGCCGAACGGCGCGAGCTGTTCCGGATCATGATCGCCGAGATGCCGCGCTTCCCGGCGCTGGCCCAGCGCTTCTACGAAAACGGCCCGGCGCGCGCCCGCAAGCTGCTCGGCGACTACTTCCAGCGCCAGCACGAGGCCGGCCGCCTGCACTGCCCGGACCCGGAATTCGCCGCCGTGCAGTTCATCGAGATGGTCAAGGCGGCGCCGCAGCACCGGGCGATGCTCGGCCTGTCGCCATTCCTGCCGGGCCGCGACGCCGCGCAGCACATCGCCGGCGTGGTCGACCTGTTCCTGCACGGCTGCGCGCGCGCGCCGGCCGCCACCCCGAAGGACGCTTCCCGATGACGATCAAGGCGCTGGCCGCCGCCGGCCTGTTGCTGCTGTCCACCGACGCCGCTGCGATCAGCCTGCACGAGGCCGCCGCGCTGGCGCTGCAGCGCGACCCGAGGCTGACCGCCGCACACCGGGCCACCGATGGCAGCGCCGCCGACGTCGAGGTGGCGCGTGCCGGCCTGCGGCCAAGCGTCAGCGCCCAGGTCATCGGCGGCCGGTCGCGGCTGTATACCGACGCGCCGTTCCCGGTGGCCGGGCCGCGCAATCCGCTGAGCTGGGGCCTGGTCGCGACACAACCGCTGTACAGCGGCGGCCGGCTGAGCGCGCAGATCGACGACGCCCGCTCGCGGCTCGAAGCGGCTCGCGAAACCGAGACCGCCACCGAGCAGCAGCTGCTGTTCGCGGCGGCCGCTGCCTGGCTGGACGTGAAGCGCGACCGGGCAGTGATCGGGCTCAACGAAGGCAATGCCGAAACGCTGGCCCAGGCGCTGGCCGATACCCGCAAGCGCTTCGCGGCCGGCGAAGCGACCAGGACCGATGTCGCCCAGGCCGAGGCGCGGCTGGCCGAGGCCCGGGCGGCGCTGGAGCGGGCGCGGGCCACGGCGGCGGTCAGCGCGGCGGCATTCGAGCGGGTGGTCGGCGCGCCACCGGATGAGTTGCCCGGCGACTGGCCGCGACCGGCCGTGCCAGCGACGCTCGCCGAGGCACAGGCGCTGGCCACCGCGACACCGGCGGTGCGTGCCGCCGATGCCGATGCGCGCGCGGCGCGGGCGCGGATCGTCGCGGCCCGGGCCGGCCATCTGCCGACCCTGAGCCTGGAAGGCGAGGCCAATGACGCCGACGATTCCACCTTCACCTACGACCGGCAGACCTACTGGTCGGTGCAGCTCAAGGCGAGCCTGCCGATCTACGCCGGCGGCGCAGTCGATGCCCGGGTGTCCGCTGCCCGTGCCGGCGCCGCCGCCGCCGATGCCAGCGCCGACGACACCCGCCGCGCCGCGCAGGAAGCGATCGCCCAGGCCTGGGCGCTGTACCGCGCTGCCGATCAGGTGATCGCCGCCTATGACGCCGAGGTGACGGCCAGCGAACTGGCGCTGGACAGCGTCAAGCGCGAGCGCGACGCCGGCACCCGCACGACGCTGGATCTGCTCGATGCCCAGCGCGATCTGCTGGCGGCGACCGTCAACCTGGCGGGCAGCCACCACGACCGCTCGCTGGCGGCGCTGCAGCTGCTGGGTGCGACCGGCCAGCTGCGTCTGGACGCGATTCCCTGACGCCGGTCAATCCGGTGCTACTTGCCCGGCGGTCGTGTCCGGGTCCCGGCTTTCGCCGGGATGACGCGCGTCAGCGGATGCGCGCCATCGAGCGGTCATGCCAGCGAGCCAGGACCGTCACCGCCAGGCTGCTGCCGATCAGCGCCATGAACATGTCGGACTGCGTATCCCAGGGATCGCCCTGGGTGCCGAGGAATTCCTCCGCCCCCTGGCCGAGCGCCAGCGCCGCCGCCCATTCGATCAGCTCGTAGACGGCGCTGATCGCCATCGCCACGCATACCGCCAGCGCGGCGGCGAGTACCCGGTCAGCCACCAGCCGGTGACGCAGCAGCAGCTCGCGGACCGCCAGCGCCGGCACCAGTCCCTGGGCGAGGTGGCCCAGCTTGTCGTAGGGATTGCGCTGCAGCTCGAACGCCGCTTTCGCCCATTCGCCCAGCGGCATCCGCGCGTAGGTGTAGGCGCCGCCGCCGATCAGGATCAGCGCGTGAACGGCGATCAGCGCGTACAGCAGCCGGCTCAGCGGAAAGCGCTGGCCGGTGGCGGCGAGCAACGGCAGCACCAGCAATACCGGCAACACTTCCATCAGCCAGGTCAGCCGGTCGTAGGGATCGATCGCAGACGCGGCGAGCGCCACCAGCACCGGCAGCAGCAACAGCAGCCGGAAGCCGGGATCCGGCAGCGGCTTCACGCCAGCTGCGCGGCGATGAAGGCCGACCAGACCGGGTCCGGCGTCCAGACCGCCAGCAGGTCGCGTTCGGCGATCTCGCGCGGCACGCCGGCCTTGAGCACCCGCCACAGGAACAGGAAGGCCGACACCCGCTTGTTGGCCGCGCAGTGGACGAACACCGTGCTGTCGCGGGATGCCGCCATCGCCGCACAGAAGCGCTCGAAGTCGTCACGGGTCGGCGCATCGAACAGCACCGGGATGTGGTGGTAGCGCATGCCGTGGCGGGCGACGATCTGATCCTCGTCCGCCAGCGCGTGATCGGAATCGGGCATCGACAGGTTGATCACCACGTCGACGCCGATCACCTTCAGGCTCTGGAATTCCTCGGCACTGGGCTGGCCGGCGGTCAGCAGGCGTTCGCTGATCTCGTGCCAGTGGCGCGGCTTGCGCAGCATGTTCAGATCGAACGGCGGCGGCGTGAAGCCCCGGCGCAGCTGCAGGTCGCGGACCGCATAGCCGGTGCCGGCCGGCCACGGCTTGATCTTTTCCAGCGGCAGCTTCTTCCACTCGACCAGCTCCTCGCCGAGCTGCACGCGGCCTTCGGCGATCACGTGGTAGGCGATGATGATCTGGTTCATCCGCTCGAACGGATAGAAGCCGATGAACTCGCCGATCCTCCCTTTGAGGCCCAGCTCTTCCTCGACTTCGCGCAGCACGCCGGATTCCGGATGCGGGTCGTTCTTTTCCAGGAAGCCGGTGATCAGCGCGAACATCTTCGGCGGCCAGGCGGCATTGCGGGCCAGGATGATTTCACCCTCGTGCTCGACGATCGCCGCGACCACCGGCACCGGGTTGTCCCAGTAGACGAAGCCGCAGCTGCGGTCCGGACAGGCGATGCGCTGCATCTCGCCGTGCAGTGCCAGTTCCAGCGGCTTGGCGCACTGCGGGCAGTACTTGTAACGGCTCATGGCAAGGGGGCTCGCGGATCGGGCGTGGGTTCGGAATCGGCTTCAAGAAACGCGGCGAAGCGGCCGCGATGGCTGGCCATCGCCCGGTGTTCGGCGACCAGGGTGGTGTCGATCGCGATGCGGGCGCGGCGGTGCCGGCGCAAGGTGGCGACGAAGCGCGGCCATTCGGCTTCCGGCAGTTCGGACACGGCACTGAAATCGCTGCTGACCGGTTCGCGGAACTCGCATTCGCTGTGCTGCACGACGATGCGGGCCCGGACGCCGATGGCATCCAGCGCGCTGGCCACCAGCGACCAGCCGCCGAGGATGCCGAGCGTGGCCAAGCTGCCGCCGAAGGCGGTGCCGTGCAGGTTGTGATTGGCGGCGAGCGGCGCGCTGATTTCGAGCCGGCGGCCATCGAAGGACCGGACTTCGGTGGCCATCGCGGCGGTCAGGGGAATGGTGCGATGCAGCTGTGCAGTCAGGGCTTCGGGACTCATCGGCGAACCTTACTCGATGGCCGGAAGCGCTGTCTTTGCGTGCGAGCGCGCTACTTGCCGAGGCAGAAGGTGGCGAAGATCCGGCCCAGCAGATCGTCAGCGGTATAGCGGCCGGTGATCGCTTCGAGTGCCTGCTGGGCCCGCCGCAGATGCTCGGCGATCAGCTCGGGATTGGCCGGCGGCAGGCCGCAGGCAGCGCTCACTTCGACCTCGGCCTGACGCAGCGCATCAAGATGACGCGCCCGGGCGCCGAGCGCATCGCCGGCTCCGGCATCGAGCCCGGCGTGTTCGTGCAGCAGCGCCACCAGCGCTTCGATGCCGGCCCCGCTGGCGGCCGACAGCCGAAGCTGGTCAGCCGCGATCCGGCCGGCCGGCCGGCCGCTGAGATCGCATTTGGTCAGCACCTGGATCTGCCGCGCATGGGGCGCCAGCCCGTCGAGCGCCGCCGCATCGAGCGGCGTCGGGCCGATGCCGTCATCGACCAGCCACAGCAGCACTTCGGCCTGCTCGATGGCGCTGCGGCCGCGGGCCATGCCGATCCGTTCGATCGGATCGTCACTGTCGCGCAGGCCGGCGGTATCGAACACGGTGACCGGCAAGCCATCCAAGGTCAGGTGTTCGCGCAGCACGTCGCGCGTGGTGCCGGCGATCGGCGACACGATGGCGGCTTCCGCGCCGGCCAGCCGGTTCAGCAGGGTCGACTTGCCAACATTCGGCTGGCCGCCGATCGCGACCGTCAGACCATCGCGCAGCCGGCGGCCCTGGGCGGCGGCACGCAGCACATCGGCCAGCCCGTGCCGCAGGCCGTCGAGCCGCAGCCGCAGCTGCGACGACGACAGCCAAGGCACGTCCTCGTCGGCGAAATCGAGCGCCGCTTCCAGATCAGCGCGCAACGACATCAGCGCATCGACGAGGGCGCCGACGCGCGCGGAGAACTCGCCCTGCAGCGAGCGGCTGGCCGCGCGTACGGCGGCATGGCTGCCGGCGTCGATCAGGTCGGCGATGCTTTCGGCCTGCGCCAGATCGAGCCGGCCGTTCAGGAAGGCCCGTTCGGAGAACTCGCCGGGGCGGGCGAGCCGAGCACCCGCCGCACAGGCGGACGCCAGCAGGATCGACAGCACCAGCGGCCCGCCGTGACCCTGCAGCTCGATCACGTCCTCGCCGGTGAAGGAATCCGGGCCGGGGAAGTACAGCACCAGGCCTTCGTCGACGACCTGGCCGTCGGCATCGCGCAGCCTGCGCAACCGGGCGCGGCGCGGCTCCGGCAGGGTGATGCACAGCGCGCAGGCCACGCGTGCGGCTTCAGGACCGGATATCCGAAGAATGCCGACGGCGCCGCGCCCGGCCGCCGTGGCGATCGCCGCGATGGTGTCGGTGCGCGGCGAGGTCATGCGCGCCGGCCCGGGTTCGAGCGGTCGGCGCGCATCAGGGGCTTCAGGCCTTCTTCAGCGCGCGGCTGGCCGCGTCGGCCGCATCGATGCGCCTGGTGATCACCAGCTGCTGGGCGATGCCGATGACGTTCGACACGAACCAGTAGACAACGAGGCCGGCCGGGAAGAACAGGAACATGCCGGTGAAGGCGATCGGCATGACGTTCATGATCCGCGCCTGCATCGGGTCCATCGTCGACAGCTGGCCGGACAGGCGCTGCTGCAGCCACATGGACGCGCCGTAGAGCACCGGCGTGATGTACAGCGGATCGGCGGCCGACAGGTCCTGCAGCCACAGCACAAATGGCGCCTGGCGCAGTTCGACCGATTCGATCAGCACCCAGTACAGCGAGAAGAACACCGGCATCTGCACCAGGATCGGCCAGCAGCCCGCGAGCGGGTTGAAGCCTTCCTTCTTGTACAGATCCATCATCGCGCGGCTGAGCTTTTCGCGGTCGTCCGCGTAGCGTTCCTTCAGTTCGGCGATGCGCGGCGTGAACTTCTTCATCTTCGCCATCGACTTGTACTGCGCCGCCGTCAATGGATAGAACAGCAGCTTGACCAGCACCGTCAGCAGGATGATCGACCAGCCCCAGTTGCCGACGATGCCGTGGAAGAAGCTCATCACCACGAACAGCGGCTTGGCGATGACGGTGAGGATGCCGTAGTCCTCGGTCAGCGCGAGGCCCTTGGCGACATCGTCGAGCGTGCCCTGCAGCTTCGGGCCGATGTAAAGGCCGGTGCTGTAGCGGGCTTCGCTGCCATCGGCGACCGCCTTGGTCGCGCCGAGGTACTGGCCGAGGTAGTTGCCGTTGCCGGCCGGCTTGCCGGTGTAGGTCGCCGCTTCATCGGCCGGCGGAATGATCGCGGCGATGAAGTAGTGCTGGATCATCGCCATCCAGCCGCCGGTCTGCTTGGATTCGTACGGCTTCTCGTTCAGCGTGTCGAGCTTGAGCTTCTTGAAGCGGTAGTCGGTGGTGTTCGGCTTCTGTTCGTAGATGCCCAGGCCAAGGAAGGTGACGATGAACTTCTGCGCTTTCTCGGCCGACACCGGATTGCGCAGCCAGCGCGCGTACGGGCTGACATTCAGCGTGCCGCCGGTGTGGTTGACCACCGTCTGCACCAGTTCGATCTGATAGCTGCCGCGCTTGAAGCGGAACACTTTCTTCAAGGTGAAGCCGGCGGCGTCGGTGTACTCGAACGGCACGTCCAGCGTGTCGACACCGGCCGGCAGTTCGTAGCGGGTCTGCGGCGTTGCATAGACCGCGTTGTTGCCGGGCAGGGCCTTCTCGACCGCCGCCAGACCGCTCTGCAGGGTGAACACCACACCGTCGCGGTCGTTGAGCAGCGGCAGCTTGACGTCCGGATTCTTCTTGTCCAGCGCGTACTGGCTCAGTTCGACGCGACGCAGCTCGGCGCCGGCGGTAGCGAACTCGGCATCGACCAGATCGGTCTTGACATGGATCGTCTGCGAGGCGGCCGGCGGCGTCGATGTAACGTCTCCGGCCGGTGTCGATGCGGCGGCGCTACCGTCGGCGGCAGCAGCAGACGGCACCGGCACGGCATTCGGATCGGCCGGAATCGCCGATGGCGCAGCCGCCGCGATCGGCGGAGCAGGCGGCGGGTGATCGGTGATCCAGGCGGTGTAGATCAGGTACAGGATCACGCCCAGCACTGCGATCAGTGCGATGCGGCGACTTTCCATGGGGACTAGCGCTCCGGAACAGGGTCAAGACCGCCCGCGTTCAGCGGGTGGCAGCGGGAAATGCGTTTGATGGCCAGCCAACCGCCGCGCGCGGCACCGAAACGTTCGATCGCTTCGAGCGCGTAATGGGAACAGCTGGGATGGAAACGGCAACGGGGCCCGAGCAGCGGGCTCAGGACGCGCTGGTAGGCGCGGATGGGGCCGGTGAGGATCGCGCGCATCGTTCGATCACTTGGGTCCAGAGGTCGGAAAGCAAACCCCGGAGCGCGGGATTCGGCACAGCGGCGAGGCCGGTCTGGGCAAAGAACACCAGATCCACAGCCGGCAACCGGGCGCGATTGTGCCGGAATTCCTCGCGGATGAGACGCTTGATGCGATTCCGGTCGTGCGCCTTGGCGACCGCCTTCTTGGCGATCGCAAGGCCGAGTCGGGCGTCCTGCAGCGTGTTCCGGCGGTAGCTCACGCTGAGCGGCGCTCGGCGCAGCTTCTTTCCTTCGGCAAAAACCAGCTTGAACTCTGCCGGCTTGTGCAACCGGACCGACGGCGGAAAGCGCGCCGGACCCGGCATGGAAAGCGGCTTTACGGAATCAGGCGGGCACGGCCCTTGGCGCGACGGCGCGACAGGACGGCGCGGCCACCGACGGTCGCCATGCGGGCGCGGAAGCCGTGGGTCCGCTTGCGGCTCAGGGTGTGCGGCTGAAAAGTGCGCTTGCTCATGACGGTGTACTCGTTGGGGACCGCGATTCTAGCCGCTGTCAATCGGAATCTTCAAGCGCCGGTGCTTCTGGCGCGCACTGCCTATGCTGCGGCAGCGGGCAGCGGGCCTGTGGATAAGCATGCCGGGCAGACGATAGACTGTTTCCCCATCGCGGCTGGCTGACGGCCATTACATGCACGCGATCGGGTCCGCTTTCTCGTTCCTCGCTGCTATCCCGACCGCTTTCGCCCGATGCTGAACCAAGACCTGTGGGACCGCTGCATCTCCCGACTCGAGGCCGACCTGCCCGAGAAGGAGATCAGCACCTGGATTCGCCCGTTGCGGGTGATCCTGAGCGACGACCAGATGACCCTGCTGGCACCCAACCGGATCGTCATGGATCGGGTCAAGAGCGATTTCCTTGGCCGTATCCAGCGCACCATGTCGAGCCTCGCCGCCTACGACGTGGTGGTGAACATCGCCGTCGGCGGCACCAGTGCCGATCCGATCCGCAGCGCCAGCAGCAATGGCAACAGCGCCGCTGCGCTTGACGACACCATGCCGTACGGGCGGGGCAAGCTCGATCCACGCTACACGCTGGCCTCGTTCATCGAAGGCAAGTCGAATTCCCAGGCGCGCGCCGCAGGCCTGCAGGTCGCCTCTGCCCCCGGCGGCATCTACAACCCCCTGCTGATCTACGGTGAGTCCGGCCTCGGCAAGACCCATCTGATGCACGGCATCGGCAACGCGATCCTGGCCGAGAAGGCAAACGCGCGCATCGTCTACGTCGGGGCCGAGCAGTGGTTCAACCAGATGGTGTCGGCGATCCGCTACGGCCGGCAGGTCGAATTCAAGAACTTCTACCGCACCGTCGACGCGCTGCTGATCGACGACATCCACTTCCTTGCTGGCAAGGAACACTCGCAGGAAGAGTTCTTCCACACCTTCAATGCCTTGATCGACGGCCGGCGGCAGATCGTGATGACCTGCGACCGCTATCCGCGCGAACTCGATGCGCTGGACGACCGTCTCAAATCTCGCTTCACCTGGGGGCTGTCGGTACCGGTCGAACCGCCGGAATTCGAGACCCGCATCGCCATTCTGCTGGCCAAGGCCGACGTGCTGGGTGTTCGCCTTCCGGAAGATGTCGCCGTGCTGGTGGCCCAGCGCATCCGTTCGAACGTCCGCGAACTCGAGGGTGCGCTGCACCGCCTGAATGCCTCTGCACGGCTGACCGGCGCGCCGATCACCGCCGAATTTGCCCGGACGACGCTGAAGGACATGCTGGCGTCGTACGACCGGGCCGTGACGCTCGACAACATCAAGCGGACCGTCGCCGCGTACTACAACATCCGGCTGGCAGACCTGACCTCGGTTCGGCGTACCCGCACGCTGGCGCGACCGCGTCAGGTGGCGATGGCTCTGTCGAAGGAACTGACCCGGCACAGCTATCCGGAAATCGGTACCGCATTCGGCAAGGACCACACCACCGTCTTGCACGCGGTCAGGAAAGTTGCCGAACTCTGCCGCGAAGACGATCGTTTGAAGGAAGATTATGAAAATCTGCTTCGCCAGCTGACCAACTGAAAACCCGGTAAAAGCACGCAAAAAGCCGGGGAAAGAGGCTGGAACAAGCTGTGTATAATCGCCCGGCAGCCTTGGGACGGCTTTTTATCCACAGCTTTATCCTAGGTTTTGGACAACCGCAGCAGCGCTCTGCACGGTCTTTCGATAACCCGATAACGCGCTGATAAGCATCAGGAATTCAGCTTCTGTCCCCAGCTTGACCGTCAGACTACTAAAACTAGGTTTTCAAGATTCAAACCCATTTATGCAATTGGTCTGCCCATGAACATCCAGATTTCCCGAGGTGAGCTTCTTTCTGCCCTGCAGTCGGTGATCGGCGTCGTCGAGCGTCGACAGTCACTGCCGGTCCTCGGGAATCTGCTTCTGGAAGCGAAGGACGATCTGCTGAGCCTGACCGGTACCGATCTGGAGCTGCAGGTCGAACGCAAGGTGCGCATCCAGAATCTGGTGCCGGGTCGCATCACGGCCCCGGCCCGCAAACTGCACGACATCTGCCGCGGCCTTCCAGAAGGCGCGATGCTCAGCCTGGAATACGCCGATAACAAGTTGACCCTGAAGTCCGGCCGCAGCCGTTTCTCGCTGGCCACGCTGCCGGCCGAGGAATTCCCGGTCTTCGCATCGGATCCTTCCGACGTGCGCCTGGAACTGAGCAACCGGGAACTGAAGGACCTGCTGTCGCGCACCCAGTTCGCGATGGCCCAGCAGGACGTCCGCTATTACCTGAACGGCTTGTTGCTGGAAATTCGTCCGGCACGCCTGCGTACCGTGGCGACCGACGGTCACCGTCTGGCCATGGCCGAGCTGGGCCGCGAGCACAGCGCCAAGAAAGACACCCAGGTCATCCTGCCGCGCAAGACGGTGCTGGAACTGCAGCGTCTGCTCGATACCAGCGAATCGCCGGTGACGCTGTCGCTGACTGCCAACCAGATCCAGGTGGATGTCGAGGATCTGCGCCTGACCTCGAAGCTGATCGAAGGCCGATTCCCGGACTACGAACGCGTGATTCCGGAGGACTCCGACAAGATCGTCAAATGCGACCGTCTCAAGGTGCGGGCTGCGCTGGCGCGTGCGGCAATCCTGTCGAACGAAAAGTTCCGCGGTGTCCGGCTGACGCTGGAAGCCGACATGCTGCGGATTCAGACGCAGAACCCGGAGCAGGAAGAAGCCGAAGAAGAAGTCGAAATCGAATACGGCGGCGCGCCGCTGGAAATCGGCTTCAACGTGAGCTACCTGCTGGACGCGCTGGACGCCATCGAAGGAGCGGAATTCATCTTCAAGCTGCGCAGCTCCGACGCCAGCGGCCTGATCCACGATGCAGCGCAGGCCAGCGGCAAGTTCGTGGTGATGCCGATGCGGCTCTGATTCGATTGCCGGTGGTACCAGGCCATGCGTTTCAGCAAGGCGAAAGCGCGACGCTTTCGCCTTTTTCATGACTGCAGCTTCGAACTGCACCCGCAACGAAACTTCATCGTTGGCGCCAACGCGGCGGGCAAGACCAGCCTGCTTGAGGCGCTGTACGTCGCATCCCGAGGTGACAGCCATCGCGGTGCAACGTCATCGCTGGTGACAGACGGCGAATCGTCGTTCCAGATCGAGGTGCAGGTCAGCAATGCCGCAGGGTGTCCGGACGATCGCATCGACGTTCGCTGGCAGGAACGACGCATTCAGCTGCGGATCAACGAGCAGTCCGCGAGCTTGTCCGATCTGGTCCGCCGAATGCCGGTGCTGCTGGTCGATCCGCTCGCCCATCGCCTGGTCGAGGAGGGCCCTGCGATTCGGCGGCGCTTCGTCGACTGGGGGGTGTTCCACATGGAACCGTCGTTCCACCCGTTATGGCGTCGTTTCAACCGGGCGCTGAAGCAACGCAATGCGGCGCTGCGCGCGCAGGCGAGCGACCGCGAAGTGGCCAGCTGGACGCCGGAACTGGTCGCGACTGCGGACGCACTGACCACGCTTCGACGTTCATATCTCGACAAGTTGTCTGAGCTGGTGCCCTCGTACTGGCGACAGTTGGTCGATGAGTCGGCCTGGTCACTGGCTTTCGTAAGCGGGTGGCGAGATGGCGAGCGCTACGCCGAAACGCTGCTCAGAACACTCGAAGGCGACCGGCATGCGGGCCATACACGGGAAGGTCCGCATCGGGCAGAGCTGCGCATATTGAGCGACAATTCGCTATTGAAAGAGCGGATCAGCCGGGGTCAGCAGAAGCTGCTGATTGCGGGTCTGGCGTTGGCGCAGGGCGAGTTGTATCGACAGCGTCATGACGATACGCCAGTGCTGTTGTTCGACGACTTCGCTGCCGAGTTGTCGCCGTTGTCCCAGCAGCGACTCCTTGCCCAGCTGGAGGCCTGGCCCGGGCAGATCGTCGCCACGGCGCTGGAGTACAGCCCACTGCTTCAGGCCGCAACGAACCATGCGATGTTCCACGTGGAACATGGCGAGATCACATTGAAGAAAACGACATGACTGATCAAAACGACACGCCGGATCCGACCCAGAACCACATCGCCAGCGGCAACTACGACGCCAGTGCGATCAAGGTACTGAAAGGCCTCGACGCTGTCCGTCAGCGCCCGGGCATGTATATCGGCGACACCGATGACGGCACTGGCCTGCATCACATGGTGTTCGAAGTCGTCGATAACTCGGTCGATGAAGCGCTGGCTGGGCACTGCACGGAAATCACCGTGACCTTGCAGCTCGACGGCAGCGTTACCGTGACCGACAACGGCCGTGGCATTCCGGTGGACATCCACGAAGAAGAAGGCCGCTCGGCTGCCGAAGTGATCATGACCATCCTGCACGCCGGCGGTAAGTTCGGCGGCAGTGGCTACAAGGTTTCCGGCGGCCTACATGGTGTCGGCGTATCGGTGGTCAATGCGCTGTCGGAAGTGCTGCTGCTCGACATTCACCGCAACGGCCAGCATCACCATCAGGAGTACCGGATGGGCGTGCCGCAGGCGCCGCTGGCGATCGTCGGACCATCCGACAAGCGGGGTACCTCGGTGCGCTTCTACCCGAGCGGCAAGGTGTTCACCAATCTCGAATTTCACTACGACATCCTCGCCAAGCGGCTGCGTGAACTGTCGTTCCTGAATTCGGGGCTGCGGATCGTGCTGCGCGAGGAACTGAACAATCGCGAGGACGTGTTCGAGTACATCGGCGGCATCAAGGCGTTCGTTGACTACCTGAACCGCAACAAGACCGCGCTCCACGAGACGGTGCTGTACATCAACACCGAAGTCGACGGCATCGCCGTCGAAGCGGCGCTGCAGTGGAACGACTCCTACCAGGAGAACGTCTTCTGCTTCACCAACAACATCCCGCAGAAGGATGGCGGCACCCACCTCACGGGTTTCCGCAACGCGCTGACCCGTACCCTGAACGAGTATGTCGAGCGCGAGGGACTGGCCAAGAAGGAGAAGGTGGAACCGGTTGGTGACGATTCGCGCGAAGGGCTCACTGCGGTACTGTCGGTGAAGCTGCGCGACCCGAAGTTCTCGTCGCAGACCAAGGAAAAGCTGGTTTCATCGGAAGCCAAGGCGGCTGTCGAAAGCGCGGTGAACAAGAAGCTGTCCGAATTCCTGCTGGAGCGTCCGCGCGAAGCCAAGTCGATCGCGATGAAGATCGTCGAGGCAGCCCGTGCTCGCGAAGCGGCGCGGAAGGCGCGTGATCTCAATCGCCGCAAGGGCGCACTCGACATCGCCGGCTTGCCGGGCAAGCTGGCGGACTGCCAGGAAAAGGATCCAGCCAAATCCGAACTGTTTCTAGTCGAGGGTGATTCGGCAGGTGGCTCGGCGAAGCAGGGTCGCGACCGGCGTTTCCAGGCCATCCTGCCGCTGAAGGGCAAGATCCTGAACGTCGAGAAGGCGCGGCTAGAAAAGATGCTGTCGTCGCAGGAAGTCGGAACCCTGATCACCGCGCTCGGCTGCGGCATCGGTCGCGACGACATGAAGCCGGAGAACCTGCGCTACCACCGCATCATCATCATGACCGACGCCGACGTCGACGGCGCCCACATCCGAACCCTGCTGCTGACCTTCTTCTACCGGCACATGTATGCGCTTGTCGAACGCGGCCACGTCTACATCGCCCAGCCGCCGCTGTACAAGCTGAAGAGCGGCAAGCACGAGACCTACGTGAAGGACAACAACGAGCTCGAGGACTGGCTGCTGAAGTCGGCACTCGACGAGGCCGTGCTGCTCCCTGCGGCGGACGCACCGGCCTTGCCGACCGACAAGCTCGCCCAGCTGGTCCGCGACACCTCACGCATCCAGGGCGCAATCGAGCGGCTGTCCCGTCACTATGATCGCCATGTGCTGGAGCGGCTGTTCGAGCGTGCCCCGCTACCGGCTGGTGCGGCGCGCGACGGCTGGTTGCAGGCATTCGCGGAAAGCCTCAATGCCGGTGCTGCCGTTCAGAGATATGTTGTTGAAATGCAAGGAAATTCCTTGATCGTCAACCAGCTCGTGCACGGTTTGGCACATCGCTATGTATTCGGCGAGGATTTCTTCGCCACGCCCGAATTCCAGCTGGTGTCGAAGTTCAACAGCGAAGTCGTTCCGCTGATTGGCGCAGGCGCCGTCGTCAAGCGCGGCGAACGCACGCGCGCCGTTGCCAGCTTTGCCGAGGCCTATGTCTGGCTCACCGGCGAAGCCCGTCGCGGCCTGCACGTGCAGCGCTACAAGGGGCTCGGCGAGATGAATCCGGAACAGCTCTGGGAAACCACGCTCGATCCGGCCGTTCGCCGGCTGGTGCAGGTGCGCGTCGAGGATCTGATCTCGGCCGACCAGATGTTCACCACGCTGATGGGCGAAGACGTGGAACCGCGACGCGATTTCATCGAGCGTCACGCCTTGCTGGTCGGCAATCTCGACGTCTGACACCACTGCACGCCACCGCAGCGCGGGCCTGCCCGCGCTTACGGCAGGTCCGGCTCCCGTCTTAGAGTCAAGGCGACCGCAGCCTCGAAGCTGCGGCGTACAAGACCCAGACGAGGAGAAACCGATGAACCCTGTGCCCGGTGCGCTGCGGCGCGCGCTTGTGCTGTTTCCGATCGCAATCGTCGGCCTCGCGGCATCCGCCGCCGGACCGGCAGGCGGTGACGCCGCCGGCGTAGCCGAAGTCGCCGACACTCGCTGGCTGAGCTACAACGGCACCGCCGATGGACAACGCTACGCCCACGTCGGCCAGATCACGCCGGCCAATGCCGGCCAGCTGGCCGAGCACTGCCGGATCAAGCTCGATGGCAGCGGTTCTCTGCACACCGGCCTGGTACAGCTCGATGGCGTGCTGTACCTGACTACCGCGCACGACACGATTGCGCTCGATGCCACCAACTGCGCGCAGCGCTGGCGTCATCACTACACGCCGGAGCAACCGGAAGTGTTCCCGGTCAATCGCGGGGTGGCCTACGCCAACGGCAAGCTGTTTCGCGGCACTTCTGACGGCCGCCTGCTGGCGATAGAGGCGGCGACCGGCAAGACGCTGTGGCAGCAGCAGGTCGGCGATCCACTGCAGGGCGAGTTCTTCAGCGCTGCGCCAATCGTCTGGCAGGGCCTGCTGATCATCGGCAGTGCCGGCAGCGACTGGGGCGTCAGAGGCCGGATCATGGCCTACGAACAGGACAGCGGCCGGGAGGTCTGGCGCTTCAACACCATCCCGCGCGGCAAGGAGCCGGGTGCGGAGACCTGGCACGAGCGCGGCACCGCCCGTTACGGCGGCGGCGGTTCGTGGACCCACTACTCGATCGACATGTCGACCGGCGAAGTCTTTGTGCCGGTCGGCAATCCGGCGCCGGACATCCTGCCCGGCCATCGCCCCGGCAAGAACCTGTACACCGACAGCATGCTGGTGCTCGACGCCCGCACCGGCGCGCTGAAGTGGTATCACCAGATCGTCTCCAACGACGGCCACGACCTTGATCTCGGTGCCGCGCCGATGCTCTACCACGACAGCAAGGGCCATCCGATCGCTGCCATCGGCTCCAAGAACGGCCACCTATATGGCGTCAACCGCGAAACCCGCAAGCGCGTGTTCGACACGCCGATCGCCCGCATCGAGAACGAAGGCGTGCAGCCGACTGCCGCCGGCCTGCGCACCTGTCCTGGCGTGCTGGGCGGGGTTGAATGGAACGGGCCGGCGTTCGACGTGAAGAACAAGGCGATCGTGGTCGGCGTCGTCGACTGGTGTTCGACGATCACGCCGAAGCCGCAGCAGGATTTCATCCCCGGCCAGTTCATGCTCGGCGGCTCCTGGAAGATGGACGACGAGTCCTATGGCTGGGTCCACGCGGTGGACCCGGACAGCGGCAAGATCCGCTGGAGCTACAAGGCTGATGGCCCGGTCGTGGCCGGGGTGACGCCGAGCGCCGGTGGCGTGATCTTCACGGGCGACATGGCCGGCAATTTCCTGGCGCTGGACAGCGCGACAGGCAAGCTGCTGTACAAGACGCAGACCGGCGGCGCGGTGGCCGGCGGCGTCATCACCTACGCGCTCGGCGGCACCCAGTACGTCGCCTCGACGTCGGGCAACGTGTCGCGGCTGACCTTCGGCGTCAGTGGCTCGCCGACGCTGATCCTCTACAAGCTGGGCGGCCAGGGCGGCGCGTCGCTGACCTCGTCGGTCGGCGCGTCGTCCGGCAGCGGCGGCACCGGTGCGGCGATCTACAGCAGCGTCTGCTCGGCCTGCCATGGTGCCAATGCCGAAGGTGGCGTCGGTCCTTCGCTGAAGGGCGTGTCTGCCCGGCTGGGCCTCGCCAAGACCATCGAATGGATCAAGAACCCGTCGAGCAAGATGCCCAAGCTGTACCCGTCGCCGCTCGACGAAGCGGCCGTCGCCGCTGTGGCCGCGCATATCCAGAAGTACTGAGCGGCCGGCCCGACGCGGCCATTGATCGCTTGCCCGATCTGCGGGACATTCTCCCGGCCCGTGGCCTGCGGGCCGGGAGAAGCCGATGAAAACGCTGGCGATCTACAACCTGAAGGGCGGTGTCGGCAAAACCGCCGCCGCTGTCAACCTCGCGTATCTGGCGGCTCAGAGCGGCCTGCACACGCTGCTGTGGGATCTCGACCCGCAGGGCGCGGCGAGCTGGTATCTGCAGGGCGAGGCCGCCAGGGCGCCGGACAAGACCGTTTGGCGCGGCACATCGCCGATCGGCCGCCGCATCGTCGAAACGCCGTACGACCACCTGCACCTGATCCCTGCCGACCTGGACAGCCGGCATCTCGATGTCTGGCTGCGCAAGGACGACAACAGCCATGACCGCCTGCGAACCCTGATCGAGCCGTTGTCGGAGCAGTACAGCCTGGTCGTGCTCGACTGTCCGCCGAGTCTGTCGCATCTCGCCGACAACATCTTCGCCGCTGCCGACCGCATCCTGGTGCCGACCGTGCCGACGCATCTGAGCCTGCGCGCGCTGATGACCCTGATCGACTACTTCAAGGCCAACGAGCTGCCCAGAGCCCGCCTGCGGCCGTTCTGGTCGATGGCCGATCGCCGTCGCGGCCTGCATCGTGGCCTGATCGAGCAGCCGCCGAAGGCGATGAAGGACGTCTGCGCGGCGGTGATTCCATACGCCGCGTCGGTCGAGCGCATGGGCGAGGCCCGAGCGCCGCTGGAGGTCAGCGAACCGTCCAGCTACGCGGCCGAGTGCTACCGCGCACTGTGGGCTGAGAACGCCAACTACCTGCGGCGCGGCTGAATCCTTCAGGCCGGGCGAGGTACCAGCACCCGCGCCGGCTCGCCCCGGAACGCGCGCAATACCTCATCGACGGTGCGCTCGCGCAGTTCCTGGATCGCATCCGGGCTGGAGAACGCGATGTGCGGCGTGGCGATCACGCGGGGATGAGCGGTGACCGTCGCCGGCGGATCCGGCTCGCCGGCGATCACGTCGAGTGCGGCGGTGTCGAGTTGGCCAGCGTCCAGTGCATCGAGCAGCGCCGCGTTGTCGACCAGCCCGCCGCGGCTGACATTCACGAACAGCGCGCCGTGCTTCATCTGCGCGAAGCGGGCGGTATCGAACAGGTTGGCGGTGGCTGGCGACAGCGGCAGCAGTGCGATCACCGCATCGGCCTGCGGCAGCAGCGCATCGAGGCTCATCCACTCGACGCGCGCGGCGTCTTCCCCGGTCGGCGGCGTGCGGCCGCAGGCGATCACCCGCAGGCCCCAGCCGCTCAGCTTGCGCGCCACCAGCCGGCCGGCGCGGCCGTAGCCGACCAGGCCCACGGTCAGCCCGCGGGTGCGCTTGAGCCGTGCCAGCGCCGGGTCCCAGAGGCCGCGCTTGACCTCGCGATCCCAGGCGACGATGCCGCGCGACCAGGCCAGCAGCATCGCCACCGCGTGGTCGGACACTTCCTCGACGCAGTAGTCCGGCACGTTGGTGACTCTTGCCCCGGCCGCCCAGGCGGCATCGAGCGCGATGTTGTCGAGGCCGACGCCGTAGCGGGCGACGATGGCCAGATCGCGGCAATGGCCGATCGCCTTCGCCGACACCGTGGCCCAGCAGGTCATGATCGCCTGCGGCCGTTCGCGCTCGGCGATCGCCTCGATCTCGTCGCCGGGCAGTGCGGCAGAACGGCCGGCGACCAGGCGATGACCGGCGGCTTCGAGATGCTGGCGCTCGTAGTCGAGATCCGGCCACGGGTAATCGGTGATGAAGATGGTCTTTTTCACGGCCGGAACGCTAGCAGATGACGATTCGCGCCACGGGCGCGGGCGAACCCTAGACGCCGCGAATGATGACCGACGGGCCGCTGCACTCGGCTAGGCTCGCAGCCACCAGGGACACGTACCAGAACCCGCAGGAGGAGCGCCCAATGATCGACAACCCGTACTACTCGCAGGCCGTGCACGGCCCGTATGAAACCTACGACCTCGGCAACTTCACGCTCGAGGAAGGCGGCACCATCCGCGGCTGCCAGCTGGCCTATGCGACCTTCGGCACGCTCAATGCTGCGAAGGACAACGCGATCCTGATCACCACCTGGTTCTCCGGCACCTCGAAGATCATGGAGCAGGTCTATACCGGCCCCGGCCGGGCGTTGGACCCGGCGAAGTACTTCATCGTCATCGCCAACCAGATCGGCAATGGCCTGTCGTCATCGCCGCACAACACGCCGTTCCCGGCCGGCATGGCCAACTTCCCGAAAGTGCGGATCGGCGACGACGTCCGTGCCCAGCACCGGCTGCTGACCGAAAAGTTCGGCATCACCGAGCTGGCGCTGGTCACTGGCGGCTCGATGGGCGCCCAGCAGACCTACGAATGGGCGGTCCGCTATCCGGACATGGTGAAGCGCGCCGCGCCGCTGGCCGGCACCGCCAAGAACACGCTGCACGACCAGGCCTATGCCGACACGCTGACCGATGCGATCACCTCCGATCCGGGCTTCAACGGCGGCTGGTACGCCTCGAACATGGAGGTGCGCGACGGCCTGCGCCGCCACGCGAAGCTGTGGGCGGTGATGGGCTGGAGCACGGAGTTCTACGCCCAGGGCCGGATGGCGGCGCTCGGCTTCTCGTCGCTCGATGACTTCGTCACCAATTTCATGAACGGCTTCTTCGGCGTGATGGACCCGAACGCGCTGCTGACCATGGCCTGGAAATGGCGCAACGGCGATGTCAGCCGCCACACCGGCGGCGATCTGGCCGCCGCACTGGGCCGGATCAAGGCCAAGACCTACGTGATGCCGATCACCACCGACATGTTCTTCCCGCCGATCGACTGCGAGCGCGAAGCGGCGCTGATTCCGGGGGCGGTGTTCCGGCCGATCCAGTCGATCGACGGCCATCTGGCGCTGTTCGGCGCCGATCCGGGCTACGCGCCGCAGATCGACGCCGCGCTCAACGAGCTGCTGGCCACCCCGGTCTGACGCATGGAGACCGGCGGCTGGCGATGCCGATCGTCAGCCGCCGTCTGGCAGGATTGCCAGCAGCGCCGCGACGCGGGCCTTGAGCGTGGCGGCGTCGGCGGCCGTCACGGTGGCGTGGCCGATCTTGCGCTGCGGCTTCGGCGTCTTGCCGTACAGATGGGTATGCACGCCGGGAAGCCGGCTGGCCGCTGCGGTGTCCGGTGCCAGTCCGATGTAATTGACCATCACGGATGCGCCGCGCAGCTCGGTCGAACCCAGCGGCAGGCCGGCAATCGCGCGCAGATGGTTCTCGAACTGCGAAGTCTCCGCGCCCTCGATGGTCCAGTGCCCGGAGTTGTGGACGCGGGGCGCGATCTCGTTGGCGATCAGCTGGCCGCCGGCGACGAAGAACTCGAAGGCCAGTACGCCGACGTAATCCAGATGCTCGGCCACCCGGCGCGCGTAATCCTCGCCCTGCGCCTGCAGCGGATCGTTCACGGTCGGCGTGGCAGTGCGCAGGATGCCGGCGCGGTGGACGTTCTCGACCAGCGGGTAAAACACCATTTCGCCGCTCGCCGAACGCACGGCAAGGCAGGACACCTCGCGCTCGAACGGCACGAAGGCTTCCAGGATCAGCGGCTGGCCGCCGATCGCCTGCCAGGCGGCATCGAGATCGCCCGCTGAGCGCAGCACCGCCTGGCCCTTGCCGTCATAACCCATGCGCCGCGTCTTGAGCACCGCCGGGAGGCCGGTGACGGCGACGGCGGCGCTCAGGCCCTCGCGACTGTCGACGGCAGCGTGGGTCGGCACCGGAATGCCGAGCGCGCGGAACAGCGCCTTTTCGGACAGCCGGTCCTGGCCGGCGGTCAGCGCCTTCGGGCCCGGATGCAGCGGAACCCGTGCGGCCACCTGTTCGGCGGCGGCGTTCGGTACGTTCTCGAATTCGAAAGTCGCCAGATCCACCCGCGAGCAGAACTCCGCGAGCGCGGCGTCATCGCCGTAATCGGCGTGGATGTGCTCGCCAAGCGGCGCGGCGCAGGCCTCGGTCGCCGGGTCGAGAAACACGAAATCGATGTCCAGCGGGTAGCCGGCGAGCGCCAGCATGCGCCCCAGCTGGCCGGCGCCGAGCACGCCGATCTTCAGTCCGGTCTTCATGGTCGGGTTCGGTCAGGGCAGCGGCAGCGCGCCGTCGTTCAGCACCTTGGCGGTCTGCGCGGCGCGGAAAGCATCGAGCTTGGCGGCATAGGCCGGCTCGAAGGCACCGAGCATCGCGCAGGCCAGCAACGCGGCGTTGGTGGCACCGGCGGTGCCGATCGCCAGGGTGGCCACGGGAATGCCGGCCGGCATCTGCACGATCGACAGCAGGGAATCGACGCCGGACAACATCCGCGACTGCACCGGCACGCCGAGCACCGGCAGCCGCGTCTTCGAGGCCGCCATGCCCGGCAGGTGAGCGGCGCCGCCGGCGCCGGCAATGATCACCTTCAGGCCGCGACCGGCGGCCGAGGCGGCGTAGTCGAACAGCAGGTCCGGCGTGCGATGCGCGGAGACCACCCGGGTTTCGTACGGAATGCCGAGCTCGCCGAGCGTTCGCGCTGCGTGCTCCATCGTCTCCCAATCGGAGCGGGAACCCATGATCACGCCCACCAGCGGCGCAGGCTTCAGTGCGGAGTCGGACACGGCAAGGTCTTCGTGAAAGGCGCGGACGTCGCGAAAAAGACCGCGATTATTTCATCCGCGCCGTCAAACCGCACTGCGCCGGGATATTCAGGGCGCCACGAGGTCGAAATCGGCGTTGACCGTGGCGCTGTAGCGGATCTGCCCAGCCGAAAAGCCGAGGGCCTCGTTGCCGGATTCCGGCGCGGCATCGGCCGAGGCCATCACCGCGAAGCGCGCCTTCTGCATCTGCGGCGCCGGGACGTACTCGGCGTTGGCGTTCAGCGTGTGGACCGCGCCCAGCTTCGCACCGAGTGCATCGGCCAGCACCTTGGCCTTGGCACGGGCATCTTCGGCGGCCTTGGCCAGCGCGTCGCGACCGAGCGCCTCGGCCTTCGAGGACTCCAGCTGCGGATCCGACACATTGTTGATGCCGGCCGTGGTCGCCTTCAGCAGCACATCGCCGATCTTGTCGAGATCGCGCACCACCACCTCGATGCCGCGGGTCAGGTGGTAGCCGAGAAACTTGCGGCCGCCCTTGGCGCTGTAGTCGTACTCCGGCTGGATGCTCAGGCCGGCAGTAGAAATGTCGGCTTCAGCGATGCCGAGCGCCTTCAGCTGGGCCAGGTAGTCCTTGACGATCCGGCCGACGTCGGCCTGCGCGGCGCGCAGGTCCAGCTTGGTGGTTTCGACCTGCATCGAGATGCGCGCGCGGTCGGGCGTCACCGCCACTTCGCCGCGACCGCTGACATTGACCGAGCGACGGTCCGGCAGATGATCGGAAGCAAGGGCGGGTGCGGACAGACTGCCGGCCAGCAGCGCGGCGGCGGTGGCGACGAGAAGCTTGTTCATGGGCGAGGCGAACCATGCGCGAGACGGAGCGGCATCCTGCCGCCATTCCCCGGTCCCGACAACCCGGTCCCTGTGCCCGGCCCGGCGGCCGCTGCCGAATATCCAGCGTTCGCCGCAGCCGCTAGACTGGCGGATTCATTCGCCAGGCGGATCATTGCGTTCTCATGTCGTACTACAACCACCAGACGGTCTCGCTGACGCGCGACGTGATCGGCGTGCTGATCCCGGCCGGAACCCGCGTCGAACTGCCGACCGGTGCCGATGCCACGATCACCCAGGCGCTCGGCGGCAGCTACACCGTCGAAGTTCAGGGTCATCTGTTCCGGATCGACGGCAAGGATGCCGACGCGCTTGGCTTCCAGCCCACCGATGAGGTGGTGCTGGCCGCTGACGCCAGCGAGGAAGAAGTCGCCGCCGCCGTGCGCCGCCAGCTGGAAACCGTCTATGACCCGGAAATCCCGATCAACATCGTCGAACTGGGTTTGATCTACGACAGCCGCCTCGAGCCGGCCGAGGACAACGGCTGGAAGCTGCGCGTGGTGATGACCTTGACCGCGCCCGGCTGCGGCATGGGCGACGTGCTGGTCAGCGACGTCAAGACCAAGGCGATGCAGGTGCCGGGCGTGCGCGAAGCGGAGGTCGAGCTGACCTTCGACCCGCCGTGGTCGCAGGAAATGATGTCGGACTCGGCCAAGCTGCAGGCGGGCTTCCTGTGACCGACACTCTGACGCGCGGCGTGCGGGTGATCGTGGCGCCGCGCTACGTCGCCGAGCAGTCCGAGCCCCAGCGTTCGCACTACCTGTTCGCGTACCAGGTGACGATCCGCAACGAGGGCGACGAGCCGGTGCAGCTGCTGTCACGCCACTGGATCATCACCAATGGCGAAGGCAAGACCGAGGAAGTGCGTGGTCCTGGCGTGGTCGGCGAGCAGCCGAAGCTCGCGCCCGGCGAATCCTTCCAGTACACCAGCGGCTGCCCGCTGGGCACGCCGGTCGGCACCATGCATGGCAGCTATCAGATGGTCACCGACAGCGGCGAGCCGTTCGATGCGCTGATCGGCCCGTTCCGGCTGGCCGTGCCGCGGGTGCTGAACTGACAGGAGCTGTCCGGCCGTCAACGGCCGGGCGACCCGGACAGTGTCGGATCGAGCCGGCGCAGCGCATCGCCGGCCGACAAGGCGCCCGTCGATTGCAGCTGACCGGCATCGTGAACGCGGCCTGCCGCAGTACCGCAGGCACCTTTGGCCGGCTTGATCCGGCTTCCCGTTTCCCGGACACAGCCCGCCGGCAGGGCTGACGCGTCGTCCTGCTGTGACGCCGGTGCCGGCGCGGCGGTGGTCTTGGGGTGGTCCCGATCGTCAGCAGCCACCGGCAGGGTAGCCAGCAGCGAGATTGCAGCGACGGTCGACAGGATTCGCATTGGGTGCATGGCAACCTCCAATCGGTCTGCGAGGCGCCGGCTGGCGCTCGCGCAATGATCGGAATCTACGCGCGGCGACGGTCGGCAGCCAGCCTGCTCCCCGGTCGGCGCACTATCGCGCGGCCGGCTGCTTCGCGATGGTCTTGTCGAGCCAGACGAGCAGATCGGACCAGATGCGGCCAGATTGCGAGGCCGAAGGCGACAGATGCGCCTGCGGCAGTTCCAGCGTGATCACCGGCAGCTTCAGCGACAGGCCGGCGTAGTCACCCAGCGAGCCGGGATAGATGCCGAGCGGCTGCAGACGCAGATAGCCGAGCTTCTTCGGCGGGTCCTGCGGGCCGTCGAAGTCGAGCACGCCGTAGGGCGCGTGCACGGTGATGATGGCGTCCGGCTGGTATTGCTCGATCTGCTCGACGATCCAGCGGGTCTCCGGCTCCGATGCCGCTTCCGGCCCCGGATAGCGGCGTTTGTCGCCACGCGTCTTGTCCTTCCAGTAGCTCAGCGCCTGCGACGACCACTGCGGCGACGGGAAATTGCGATTCAGGTCGACCCCGCGGGCATTGACGCGGGTCGCCGGGCGCGCGAACAGGCCATCCGGATTGGTCAGCGGCAGCACCCGCCAGCTGTAGCGGTCGTAGCGGCCGGACTTCAGCAACTCGATCCACTGGAACACCACGGCGACCGACGACAGCTCGTCCCCGTGGATGCCGCCCAGGATCAGCACCCGCTTCGGTGCCACGTTGGCGGCAGCGGCAGGGAAGTCGCGGTAGAGCAGCGGCCGCTTGCCGACCGACAGCGGCTTGGCCGGCGCCAGTTCGGCATCCCGGCACGGCTGGGCATCGAAGTTCTGCAGCCGTTCCGAAAGCCCGCGGCAGATCGTTTCGGCAGCCACAGCCGACGCCTGCGCAGCCGCGTGACACGGCTGCGAGACGTTGGCGAGCAGGATCAGAAGCGCGGCCAGGGACCCTGGCCGCCGCAGATGGTGTATCAGTTGCCGCGTTCCTTGCGGACCTTGTCGATCAGGAAATCGACGATCTTGAAGGTGTTCGGCTGGCTGGCCACCACATAGCGACCACCGACGACCACGTTCGGCACGCTGCGGATCACGTAAGTCCGCGCCAGCGATTCGGCCCGGCGCATGCCGGAATCGACGACGAAGCTGCCGGCGATGCCGTCGAAGTCGACCGGCTTGATGCCGGCAACGGCGACATACAGCGCGCGGATCGCTTCCAGGCTGTTCATCGGCTGATGCTGGACATGGATGGCATCGAACAGCGGCTTGTGCGTCTTGTCGAGGATGCCGAGCGTCTGTGCGATGTAGAAGGCACGCGAATGCACTTCCCCTTCCGGCCGGCCCAGTGTGTTCGGCACGCGGGTGAAGTCGACATCGGCCGGCTTGCTGGCCCGCCATTGCTCGACCGCCGGATCCAGCGAGAAGCAGTGCGGGCAGCCGTACCAGAAGAACTCCTCGACGGTGATCCGCTTCAGATCGGCCGGCGTTGGCGGTGACGGAACCTCGGTGTAATCCCTGCCCGCCTGGAAACCGCCGCTGCCGGTATCGGCGGCACTGCAGGCGGCGCTGAACAGCGCGGTGACGGCCAGCAGGCCGCCCGTGACGAGGGTCTTGAGGTTACGCATGGGACTCCTGGGTGGGTCTTACTGCAGACCCGAGAGGTAGGACGACAGGGCGTCGATCTCAGCATCGGTCAGATGCTTCGCGACGGCGGCCATCATCTGACCATTGCCTTCCTGACCGCGTTCCCCGGCGCGATACGCGCGCAGCGACGACGCCGCATAGCCGGCGTTCTGGCCAGCAACATGCGGGTATGCGGACGCCGGATTGCCCGCGCCCTTCGGGCCGTGGCATGCCGCGCAGGCCGGCAGGCCGCGCGAGGCGTCACCCGCGCGGTACAGCTTCTGGGCAACCGACACGGCCGATTCGCTGGCCACGCCCGGCACTGCCGGCTGGGCAGCGAAGTAGGCGGCGAGATCCGCCATGTCCTTCTCCGACAGCGCGGCCGCCTGGCCTGCCATCACGGCGTTGTTGCGCTTGCCCGACTTGAACGCCACCAGCTGCGTGTAGATGTACTTCGAGCCCTGCGCGGCCAGCTTGGGCCAGGCCGGATTGACGCCGCCGTTGCCGCCAGCGCCGTGGCAGGCGCCACAGACGGCGGCCTTGGCCGCGCCGGCAGCGGCATCGCCTTTGACGAACGGGTCCGAGGCTGCGCCTTCGGCGAACGCTGCGGCAGGCAGGGACAGGGCAAGGGCGAGCAGAACACGCTTCATGAAACACTCCGGCAGGCAAGCGCGCGTAGCGACATCCGCACTACGCGCATAATGAGCGATTGGAGCGCGAATCTTACACGATGACCCCGGACACCACGAAAGCCGCTGCGCCCAATCTCTACGCCCGTGCGCGCTTCGTGCTGTCGGCTGCCCGGATGGCACAACTGCCGGACGATGGGCATCCGGAAGCGGCGCTGGTGGGACGTTCCAACGCCGGCAAATCCAGCGCACTCAACCTGATCTGCCAGCAGACCGGCTTGGCGCGGGTGTCGAAGACCCCGGGCCGCACGCAGCTGCTCAATGTCTTTGATCTCGACGGCCGCGCACGGCTCGTCGACCTGCCCGGCTACGGCTTCGCGCAGGTGCCGATCGCCGTTCGCAACGCCTGGGGCGCGCTGGTCGGCAGCTACGTCGAGCAGCGCACGACGCTCAAGGGTGTGATCGTGGTGATGGACATCCGTCATCCGCTGACCGAGCTCGACGTGCAGATGCTGGAATGGTGTCGCGATCGGCTGCTGTCGGCACACATCCTGCTGACCAAGGCCGACAAGCTCAGCTTCGGCGCCGGCAAGAACACCGTGCTGAAAGTTCGTCGCGAACTGCAGGACTTCGATCCCAGCATGACCGTGCAGGCGTTCTCGTCGACTGCCCGAACCGGTGTTGAGGAAGTGCGCGCGAAGCTGGATCAGTGGCTCGGCCTTGCCGAGCCGGTCGACGGCACGATCGTCACCTCGGTCTGACAGAAGGCGTTTGTCTGTGCCCGCGTCGCTGGTTACGATGCGGGCAGGTCACCAAACGAACGGGCAAAAAAATGCCTAGCAGGTCGGGGGAACCTGCCAGGCAACGAGTGCCGGCTTGGGGGAACCGGACTTCCCGCCCAGGGAGTGGGGGCGGGGAATGGGAAGGGAGTCACCATTCGCAATATCAGACTCATCGGTCGTGGAATAAGTTCGACGGCCGGCATCAAAAATCGCGTGGAAGCCGCTGGAAAAAGCGCAAGCGATTGAATGACAAGGAATTGTTTTTCGGAACGCAACACCGAATTCTGGGGTTGGTAAGCGGGGCGAGGTAAAAAAGGCCGATCCGGGGGGATCGGCCTTGTTGTTTCCGGGCGCCGCCTCGAAATCAGGCGGAGGCGCTGCTGGCGTGGCCGGTGGCGGTGTGGGCCGCGTCCCAGTTCGGGCCAATGCCGTAGTCGGCGACCAGTGGCACCGCCAGCGTGGCTGCCGCGCACATCCGTTGCGCGATCTGCGGTGCCAAGGCTTCCAGCTGAGCGGCCGGACCTTCGAACACCAGTTCGTCGTGCACCTGCAGGATCATCCGCAGATCCGGCGCGTTCGCCGGCAGCCAGGCGGCGACGTCGATCATCGCCCGCTTGATCAGATCAGCCGCCGTGCCCTGCAACGGCGCATTGATCGCGGTGCGCTCCGCATACTGCCGCTGCGCCGCATTGCGGCTGTGGATGTCCGGCAGATGCAGACGGCGGCCGAACAGGGTTTCGACATATCCCCGCGCATGCGCCTGCGCCCGGGTGCCATCCATGAACTGCTTGACGCCGGGATAGCGGGCGAAGAAGCGGTCGATGTAGTCCTGCGCATCGCTGCGGGCGATGCCCAGCTGCTTGGCCAGCCCGAACGCGGAGATGCCGTAGATCAGCCCGAAGTTGATCGCTTTCGCCGAGCGGCGCGATTCGGCGCTGACCGATTCCAGCGGCTGGCCGAACACCTCGGCGGCGGTGGCCTGATGAATGTCGATGCCGCGCCGGAAGGCGTCCTGCAGGCGTTCGTCGCCGGAAAAATGCGCCATCAGCCGCAGCTCGATCTGCGAGTAGTCGATCGACAGCAGCGCGTTGCCGGGTTCCGCGATGAAGGCCTGGCGGATGCGCCGGCCATCGGCGGTGCGCACCGGGATGTTCTGCAGGTTCGGATCGTTCGATGACAGCCGTCCGGTCTGCGCCACCGCCTGGTGATAGGACGTATGAATGCGCCCGGTTTGCGGGTTGATCTGCTTCGGCAGATTGTCGGTATAGGTCGATTTCAGCTTCGACATGCCGCGCCATTCGAGGATCAGCCGTGGCAGCGGATGCTCGTCGGCCAGCTCCTCCAGCACATTCTCGGCGGTCGACGGATCGCCCTTCGGCGTCTTGCTGACCACGCGCAGCTTCAGCTGATCGAACAGGATCACCTGCAGCTGCTTCGGCGAACCGAGATTGAACTCGCCGCCGGCGGCAGCGAAGCACTCGCTGCGGATCTCGTCCATGCGGGCGGCCAGTTCGGTGCTGATCCGCGCCAGCAGCGCGGCGTCCACCTTCACACCGGCCCGCTCCATGGCGGCCAGCACCGGCACCAGCGGCATCTCGATCTGCTCGAACACCGATTGCAGCGCCGGATCGGCGGCCAGCTTCGGGTGCAGCGCCTGATGCAGCCGCAAGGTGATATCGGCGTCCTCGGCTGAATACTGTGTCGCCTCGTCGATCGCCACCTGGTTGAAGGTCAGCTGCCCCTTGCCCTTGCCGGCGACGTCGGTGAACGAAATCGTCTTGTGGCCGAGGTAGCGTTCGGCCAGCGTGTCCATGTCGTGACGATTGCCGGCGGCGTCCAGCACATAGCTTTCCAGCATCGTGTCGTAGGCCACGCCCTGCACCTCGACGCCATGCCGGGCCAGCACGTTGAGGTCGTACTTGATGTGCTGGCCGACCTTCGGCCGCTTCGGGTCTTCCAGCAGCGGCTTCAGCCGCGCCAGTACCGACGCGCGATCGAGCTGCTTCGGCGCGCCGAGATAATCGTGGGTCAGCGGCACGTACCAGCCATGTCCGGACTCGGTGGCGAAGGCCAGACCGACCAGCCCGGACTGCATGGCGTCGAGGGCATCGGTTTCGGTGTCGACACAGATCAGCTCGGCAGCTTCGAGCTTCGCGAGCATATCGGCGAAGCCTGCTTCGTCGAGCACGGCGACCGCAGCGGTCGGCACCGAGGGCGGCAGCGCGTCGGGCGTCGATTCCGGGGGTACCACCAGCGCATCTTCGGTGCCGGCTGGCGTTGCCGCTGCGGTCGGCGTCGCGGCTTCTGACGCCGCCGCCGCCGTGTCGATCGGCCCCAGTTCCTCGAGCACGCGGTGGAAGCCGGCGGTCTTGTAGATCGCCGCCAGCGTCGGCTTGTCGGCCGGCCCCGGCACCAGCTGTTCCAGGGTCAGCGGTAGCGCGACATCGCAGCGGATCGTCGCCAGATCGTGCGACATCGGAATCTGCGGGATGGCATCACGCAGCTTCTCGCCGACCTTGCCCTTGATCTCGGCGGCATTCGCGATGATCGCATCCAGCGAGCCGTATTCGTTCAGCCACTTGGCTGCGGTCTTCGGGCCGACGCTCGGCACGCCGGGAATGTTGTCGCTGGTGTCGCCGATCAAGGCGAGGTAGTCGACGATCCGCGCCGGCGGCACGCCGAACTTCTCGATGACGCCGGCCGGGTCCATGACCCGGTTCTTCATCGTGTCGACCAGCTTCACCCGGTCGTTGACCAGCTGCGCCATGTCCTTGTCGCTGGTGACGATCAGCACCTCGTGGCCGGCGGCCTCGCCGATCTTCGCCAAGGTGCCAATCACGTCGTCGGCTTCGACCCCGGGCACCGACAAGGTCGGCAAACCCATTGCCTTGACCATCTCGACGATGATCGGCCATTGGTGCAGCAGGTCCGGCGGCGTGGCATCGCGGTTCGCCTTGTAGTCGGCGTAGATGTCTTCGCGGAAGGTCCGGCCGGGCGCATCGAACACCACCGCGATGTGCTCCGGCGCGTAGTCCTTCTGCAGTCGTTTCAGCATGTTGACCATGCCGAAGATCGCCCCGGTCGGCTCGCCCTGCATGTTCGAAAGCGGCGGCAGCGCGTGATAGGCGCGGAACAGCCAGCCCGAGGCGTCGATCAGGACCAGCGGGTGCGCTTTCAGCGGGACATCGGACATGGCATCGGCCTCGGCAAGCAGGCCGCCAAGCCTACCTGAGCCGGTGGCTCAGGCAGGCGCCGCGATCACGGCAGCAGCGCTTCGTTGCGCACCAGATCGTCGAAGCTTTCCCGCGCGCGCACGACATGGACGGCGGCGCCGTCGACCAGCACCTCGGCGGCCCGGCCGCGCGTGTTGTAGTTGCTGCTCATCGTGAAGCCGTAGGCGCCGGCGGTGCGGAAGGCCAGCAGATCGCCTTCGGCGAGCGCCAGTTCGCGGTCGCGGGCCAGCCAGTCGCCGGTTTCGCAGACCGGGCCGACCAGATCCCAGGTCTTCGCATCCGTATCGGTTCGCGGCTCGGCTGGCAGCACGGCGTGCCAGGCGTCGTAGAAGCTCGGCCGGATCAGGTCGTTCATCGCGGCGTCGATGATCGCGAAGTTCTTGTGGGCGCCCGGCTTCAGCAGCTCGACCTTGGTCAGCAGCACGCCGGCATTGCCGGCGATTGCCCGGCCCGGCTCGGTCATCACCACCAGCTTGCGGCCGGCCAGCTTCGGCTTCAGCGCGTCGGCCCATTCGCTCGGCGATGGCGGCACTTCGTCGTCATAGCGCACGCCCAGACCACCACCGACGTCGAGATGCCGCAGCTCGATGCCGCTCGCCGCCAGCCGGTCGATCAGCGCCAGCACCCGGTCCAGCGCATCGAGGAACGGCGACAGCTCCAGCAGCTGGGAGCCGATGTGGCAGGCGACACCGTCGATCTCGATGCCCGGCAGCGTTGCGGCGAGCGCGTAGAGCCGCTCGGCTTCGGCGATGTCGACGCCGAACTTGTTTTCCTTCAGGCCCGTGGAGATGTACGGATGGGTCTTGGCATCGACATCCGGATTGACCCGGAAGGCGATGCGCGCGGTCTTGCCCATGCGCGTGGCGATCGCCGACAGCCGATGCAGCTCGGCTTCCGATTCGACGTTGAAACAGTAGATGCCAACGTTCAGCGCCAGCTCGATTTCCGCCGCCGTCTTGCCGACGCCGGAAAACACCACCTTGGCCGGATCGCCACCGGCCTTGAGCACGCGCTGCAGCTCGCCGCCGGAGACGATGTCGAAACCGGCGCCGAGGCGCGCCAGCACCTGCAGCACGGCGAGATTGGAATTGGCCTTGACCGCGTAGCAGACCTGATGGGCCAGGCCGTCGAGTGCGCGGTCGAAAGCGCGGTAATGGCGCTCCAGCGTCGCGCGGGAATAGACGTAGGTCGGCGTGCCGTGTTCGGCGGCAATCGCCGACAGCGCCACACCTTCGGCGCACAACACGCCGTCGCGATATTCGAAATGATCCATGGGGTGCTTCGGAACGGATTACGGCGTGGCAGGTGCTTCGGCGGGCGGCTCGGCAGCGGGCGTCGCCGCCGGTGCCGGGTTCGCCTTCTTCTTGGCGTTCGGGTTGCTGCCAATCAGGTAGCCCTCGCGGCTCGGCGCATCGGCCGGCAGGTGCAGCGGGCCGGTCTGGCCACAGCCGCTGGAAAGCCCGGCGGCGGCAAGCAGAAGGGCGGCAGGCAGGGCGCGAGCGGACATCGGGGCACCTCGGGGGCGGTTCGAGATACTGCAGGGCGCGAAGTTTAGCAGCCGTTGCCGCAGGCCCCGGGCGCCGACACAATCGCCCGCGCCGATCCACCGTCCACCGGAAGCCCCGCTTGAAGACCCGCGAAACCGCTGAAGCCGTCATCGTCGAACCCGCCCAGCCGGCCGACGCCGTGGTGATCTGGCTGCACGGCCTCGGTGCCGATGGCCACGATTTCGTGCCGATCGTCCCGGAACTGCGCTTGCCGGCCCAGCGCCAGGTGCGTTTCATCTTCCCGCACGCGCCGGTGCGTCCGGTGACCCTGAACGGCGGCATGCGGATGCGCGCCTGGTACGACATCAAGAGCCTGACCCGCAGCGACCTGCAGGATGACGCCGGCATCCGCGAATCGGCCGCCACGGTGATGCGGCTGGTGGCCGAGCAGCGCACGGCCGGCATCGCCGCCAAGCGCACGGTGATCGCCGGCTTCTCGCAGGGCGGCGCGATCACCCTGCACGCAGTCTGCCGCCTGGCCGAACCGCTGGCCGGGGCGATGGCGCTGTCCACCTACCTGCCGCTGCACGACACGCTGCCGAAGGAACTGACCGACGCCGCCAAGGCCACGCCGGTGCTCATGTGCCACGGCCGGGTCGATCCGGTGCTGCCGCTGAAAATGGGCACCGACAGCCGCGACGGCCTGAAAAGCTGGGGCATGAACGTCGAATGGCACGACTACCCGATGGCCCATGCGGTCTGCGCCGAGGAGATCGACGACATTTCCGCATGGCTCGGGCGGGTACTGGCCTGAGGCGGCGCGACCCATCGCTCGCAGCACCTTCGTCGGTAACAAGCGCGCTGGCGCGTAGGACGCCGCTCGGCGTTTCCGCCGTTCGCTCAAGCGCGAGCAGCTTGGCCCGACCGTAGCCCGGACGGAGCGCAGCGAAATCCGGGATCGTTCATCCCCGGCGATAGCCTCGTTCCGCATCGCGCTGCTGTACCCGAGCGATGCGCTACTGCCCGCCTAACGCACACGGCCGCTGTCGCCAAAGACGCAGCGACGTGGCACGCCGCGGTGTGTGCCTTAGGCGGTAAAAGATCGCCGCGGGATTGATTCCGTTTGGCAACGCGGCGGGTCTCGACCCGCCCTAACCGTGCTCTGCGCCAACCCCGTCCGCTCGAACGCGGCGCTAGGCGACACGGAGAAGGCGCCCGGCCTCGTCTACCGATAGCGATGTTCCTCTGTAGATCACGGTCTTTCTGGCACCCGCCGTTGTCGACAGGGATTCCAGTGTCTTGTCGTCGATGTATCGGGCACGATTTCTGGCGTCCGGCGGGACATGCATCACTACGCCCGGTGCGGGCCAGAACCCTGCTGTCCAGGATAGTTTGGAGTAGGCGTGCCGCAGTAGCAGTTCAGCGACCCGACGGTGCTCGGCAACCCGGCTTGGCGCGGCGTAGGGGGCGATCGTCTCCACGGCCGCAGGCGCTATGGGCATACCGATCGATACCACCCGTGTTTCGCGATCCAAAGCGAGTATCGGCTCGAACTCGAGCAGCAGTTCGCCAGAGAGGCTGCGGACGCGGAATCGTTCGCTGTGGACCTCGAGAATGCAGTCGATGCTGAATTTGGAACGTAGCCAAACGGACACGGGTGCGCCTTGACGTTTGAGCCGAGCTGACCGCGGACGGCAGGTGGTGTGTGCACGGGTTGCGACGATGCTGCGAGTGGCGCGGACCGGACTTGCACCGCCTGACGTAGCGAGTCGGGGGTTAGCGGGGAGTTACGCTTGACTGACGCGGCCAAGCACAGGTTGCTGCAAACGGAACGCAGGAGCAGCCTCACTCTGCCAGGGAAACCGACCCTCGCGGTCAGGGTAAACGAGTTGGTGAACTGGGAAATCAGTCTCGGCGTAGTACCAGAGCGCCGAAAGCAAATACTGGCAGTACCGTTCTCTGGATGTCGGAACAAAGACGCAGGGATAGCCTTCAAGCAGGGCGTCGCTCGTCGCATCGAGCGAGATTGGATCTCCCGCGCGGAGCCGGTCTACGTAGATACTGAAGATGGCATGGGCAGTTTTGCCCGGAAGTCCTACAAGTATCAGTTCAGACGTGCCATACGACCGATATAAACCCACCGTGCAGCTGAACGACTCTCCCTCGTCTGCGACGCGAGGAGCAACGCTTGTACATTGTCAGCCAAACGAATCAATGTTCTGCAACAGCGCGCGCTCGTAGTCATTGGTCGGCAAAGGCCGGCGCTTCGTGTCTGGCGATTGCATTCTGGTCGGGAGCGACTGAAGTGGATCGTGAGGCGTAACGCCGCCGCTCAGCCGGCGCCGAAGGCGCTCGGATGCAGCGGCCTGTTAGGGGGCTTGGCGTCGCCCGAGAATTCATAGCCCGACCCATACCGTATGCGAAGGATGGTGCTCGCGGATTGTTTCCAATGCGCCGCTTATCCCCACCCAGTCGTCAGGCTCAAGTGTGTAATCGAAGTCCGTGACATCGACATTGCCAGCACGCAGGGTTGCCAGTTCTTCGGCCGAAATAACACCTGCGCAAACCCACAGCTGCGCACGCATGCCGTGCTCAGAGTAGCTCTCGAAGGCCGCGCGAGATATGGCGAAGAAAACCAATGGAGACCCCTAACGCCTTAGCTCAGCCGACCGCTTGCCGCAGCGAAGCGAAGGCAAGTGGGTCGGCTGGAGTGCCTGGTTGGGCGAGGTCACTTTGGCCACTCCCACCCGTTCATTCTGCCGACGAAGTCTTGATATGGACCACCCTCATACCCATCCTCGAACGGCGGTATCTCGTGCTCCTCAAGAGCCTTGAGTGTTTCAAATACACCAGTCGTTACCTCTTGCTCGAGCATTCGAGCAAGAACCTCCCGGTCTTGCTCGTTAAGCCGTGACAGGAGTTCGTTAAACGCGAACTGGTCCTCATCAAACTCTGGCGAGGTGGCGTTCTTGTTCCATAGGCCACGACGCGCACGCTCGGCCCCTATTTGGCCTTGGCCCTCTCGGCACATCCGGACCAAGGCATCAATTACAGCCCGATACACAACAGGTCGTTCAGTAGACATGGCTATGTCTTGACGCCCAACGCTTACGCTCAGCCGCGGTTACGCCGGAGCGAAGCGGAGGCGGAACCGTCGGCTGCAGTGTGTGGTTAGCTCTACCGTTATGAGCAATGGATAGCGTCAACATAATTTCCATACTCTCCCCTCCTGTAATACACCTCGCAGTTGCGGGTAACTCCTGCTTCGCAAAACCTCCCGACACCCGCCACCTTCCATAGCTCTCCTGATTCGAGTTTTAAAAGTGACCATGAACCTCTGACTTTGTCCCTTCCGCTGCGAACGCACAATGCGTGCGACGAATCCGATACATGAGACAAATACTTAGTTGGCAATGCGGGAGCAGTGACTGCCAGCGCCGCCACGACGTACCCAATTAGGGCGCAAAAAACTGGGATGCTAACCAGGATTTTAATCAGCTTTAGGCGCTTGCCGGCCGCCCACCATTCTTTGACAACTGATATGCCCCGAGAAGACCCATCGGGATTCTTGGCTCCGACGAAGACCGCTAGACAACCTACGAGAAACGCCAGCGTGGCGAGTTTGAAGACTAGCGGCAGTACATCACTATTGGGCACATACGGCGAATGCGCACCGATCGCAATGACCACAATAATCGTGACAAATGCTGCGAGTACGGCGTTGGCGAGACGTATTACTCGTCGCATGGGTTGACCTGAGCGCGTGTAGAGCTAACTACAATTCGGCTGCAAAAATGCACGATAACCTGCCACGTTATCGTGACGAAACGCACGATAATCTGGCGAAACGTGCTGGATATTCTGGCGGAGGCCAGTCAACGGACTGATTCTCACCAGGAATTTTCTCGCCTGTTGGCCGCAGGATAATCTGGCGAAGGAAGCCGCAACAATCGACGCGTTCGGCCTGTCGTGTGTAGTACTGCACGCTCAGGAAGCGTTGCCGAGCCTTTTGGCAAGCGCGAGGCGTTCCCCGTGTACGCGGTGTGCCAGATTCGCGTGATTCGACCTCCGCAGCCTTGGCGATAAGGGTTTGCCGACGACCTGAGCACACCCACTCGCTTCGAGCCCAGCCTTAAGGCGCCACCGGCTCGCGTTGCGGCTCCACCACGGGGTCCGGTGCCGGAATCGCATCCGGGCTACGCGTCGGGTCCGGTGCGGGGCCGGCTGAGGGCACTTCATCTCGACTCGGCCGTGATGGCGTGTCGGCGGTCTTCTTGCCGCGCTCGGTGGTGTAGATGACATCGCCGCCGCTGGCGGTGCCGGACTCGGTCGACAGCTTGAAGCCGCGGCCCAGCGTGTACAGCATGCGGAACGTGTAGCCCTCCTGGAACAGGCTGATGCCGTAGCTGACGAACAGTTTCGGCGTCAGGTACTTGCCGAGCGTCAGCTGTGCGGCCTGCGCACCGGCGTCGACCGCACCAGCGCCACCCTGGGCGCCGCTGATGCTCTGGGCGTTGGCGGCCACTTCGGAGTTGTTGGCGGCTGCGCTGCCGACCGACAGCTCATCGAGCCCGACCTTCTTGCCGATCAGCCCGGCCAGGTAGTCGCCGCCGCCGAGACCGAGGCTGAGGGCGGCGCTGGACACCATGCTGCGGTCCTGCGTCGAGCTGTTTTCCAGCGAGCGGCCGAGCACCAGCCAGGACAGCTGCTGCTCGCGCGGCAGGCTCGGGCTCGACTGCAGGCTCAGCTCCGGCTTGGCCAGGGTGCCGCGCACCCGCACGCCGACCTTGATGTCCTCGCGCGGCTGCCGCGTCGCGTACAGGTCGACGGCCGGCGTAGTCACCGGGCCGCCGCTGAAGATCAGCCGGCCGGTCTCGATGCTCAGGTCCTGGCCATAGGCCTGGTAGCGGCCATCGACCAGCCGCAGCTCGCCGCGGCCCATCGCATCGAAGCCCGGCCGCTGGCTGACGTTGACGCCGCCTTCGATGCGCGTCTTCAGCCCGAAGCCTTCGATCATCACCCGGTCGCCGAGCGCCAGCTTCAGGTCGACGGTCACCTTCAGCGGCGGTTCCTTCTCCGGCACCGTCACGCCGACCAGTACCTGATCGCTGCTGGCATCGACACCGCCGCCGCCGAGGCCTTTCGGCGTGATGTCGGCGCGCGGCACGCCCAGCTCGCCGCTCAGGCGCGCGCCTTCGGCATTGCGTAGCAGCTGCAGGTCAGCGTCGATCCAGGCACGCGCCTGCGGCGTGTTCATCGCCTGGAAGCCGCTGCCCTTGACCTTGATGTCGGCGGTCAGCGGCAAGCTGTACGGATTCACCTCGCCGCTGATCGCCAGCTGGCCGCCGCCGGATTTGACGCTGCCTTCCAGCGCCAGCGGATCGCTGCCGCGCGTCTTCAGCAGCAAGTTCAGCTCGGTCAGATCGATGCCGGCCACCACCAGCCGCGCCTGGCCGTCGCTGAGCCGGATGTCGCCGGTATAGCGCGGGTCGCCCACGGTGCCGGATAGCGCGATGTCGCCGGCCAGCCGGCCGCCGAGCTTGTCGACCTGCGGCAGCAGCGGTTCGATGAAGCCGAGACTCGGGATGTCGAGCCGGATGGTGCCGCCGAGCGCGCGTTCCATGAAGTTGATGCCGGGCGCGGCGGTGACGTCCGCCGCCAGCGCCGCACCGGACAGCTTCAGGTCGGCCTTGGCGGCCAGCCGGCCGTCGACCTGATCGGCTACCACCGAACCGGTTTCGATCCGGTAGGTCGGCGCATCCGGCAGCTCGATGGTGGTGTCGCGCAGGTTCAATGCCGCCTTGGCCTGCTGCAGGTCGCCGCCGGAGAAATTGATGAAGCCATCGCCGTCGATGCTGCCGGCGATCTTCAGGTCCGGGCCCAGGAACGGCTGCAGCGCGGCCAGCAGCAAGCGATCGATGTTCCAGCCGATGCGGGCGCCGTCGGCCAGCACGTTCTGTTCGAGATTGAAGCAGGCGCGGCCGTCGCGGCCGTTCAGGCAGGCCGGTTCCAGCGCCCGGCGCTTCTGGCCCAGCAGGATGCCCGCCGGCTTGTCGAGCGCCCACGCCGACATCCGCTCCGGGCTCAGCTCAAGCTGGTTCAGCTCGCCACCCCATTCGCCACGGGTCCGGTCGAAACCGCCGATGAGGCCGAGCTTGCCGTTGCCGCGTTCGGTCACCGCATCGACCAGCACCCGGTGGTAGACCTCCAGTCCGGTCAGCAGCAGCGACACCTTGTCGATGTGCAGGCCCAGCTGGGCATTGCGCAGCTCGACGCTGAGCCGCGAGCTGTCGACCTTCGGGTCGATGTCGCCCTGCCAGTCGAGGCGCGCCAGCGTCTGCTCGCCGTAGGCGAAATCGCGCAGGTTGCCGTCGGTCACCAGATGCGGCTGCTCGACCGTACCGTCGAGCGCAAAGCTCATCGCCGCCCGGCCGGCCAGCTCCGGCAGCAGCGCACCGAGGTTCGGGCTGTCGAGCCGGCCGGTCATTGCGAACGGCGGCGTCACCTGGCCCTTGAGATCCAGCGTGGTGCCGCCGGAATCCAGCCGGGCCCGGTCGAGCGTCACTGTGGTGCCGTCGTCGTCGATCCGCGCGACGCCGGCGGCATCGAGCCGCAGGCGGTAGTTGCGCAACCGCGACTTGTCGATCAGCGCCTCGAAGCGGATCGGCCGGCCGTCGAGGCTGTCGTCGTTGCGCGCCTTGAGGCTGCCGTTCAGATCACCCGGCCAGTCCGCTGCCACGATCGCCGGGTCGAGCCGGGCGATGGTGGCTTCGACATCGACGTTCAGCGCCGGCTGCCAGCCAACCGTGCCACGGGCGTCGATACCGCCCTGGCCGGCCTTCAGGTTCAGCGCTTCCAGACGGGCCGAACGGGTATCGGTGACGCCGTTGGCGCGCAGCTCGAACGGCTGGCCGCGCAGCGAGGATTGTTCGAAGCGCGCGTCGAAGGCGATCGTCGGCTCCTCGCCAACCATCGTCGTCGAACTGCTGAGCCGGCCGTTCAGGTCGCCAGCGATATCGGCCACGAACCACGCCGGGTCGACATGGCGGAATTCCGCCTCGATCGTCGCCAGCAGCTTCGGCGACCAGGCGACGGTGCCGCTGGCCTTGACCGAACCGGGCTGCCGCTGCGTCTTGCGCGGCGTCGCGGCGCTGGCCAGTGCCACTGGCAGCGCATCGAGCGACAGCGCATCGAGGTGGACCTGCTCCAGGCTGCCGCTGCCGGCCATCGACAGCGTGGCGGCGAACTCCTGCAGCGTGGCGGTGCTGTCGAGCGCGAAGCGATAGGCGTCGAAGCTGCCGGTGAACGTGGCGTGGCCGACCAGATCGCCGGCGAGCGGCGGCGTGCCGTCAGCAAGGTTCAGCGGCCAGTGCAGCTGCTGCCAGGCGAGTTTCAGGTCGCTGGCGACCTGGTCCAGCCCGAGCCGGCCGCTGGCCTGCAGCTGTCCGGGGCCGCTGAGCTTGAGCGACTCGAAATCGATCTGCGCGCCGCGCATCGACAGCTGCGTCTCGGCATGCAGGGCCCCGGTCAGCGGCAGGCCGGTGGTGTCGAGCGCGCTGACGGTGATGGCATCGCCGATCCAGCGGCCGACCAGCGTGCTGCGGGCCAGCGCCACGATCGGCGTCGCCGGGTCGTCGCTGCCGTGCAGGGTGAAATCGGTCAGCGCCAGCGCGTCGATGACGATATCGAGCGGCAGCCGCGACGGCAGGTCGGTCGGGGTTTCCGGCTCGGGAATCGGCGGCGGCGGCGCCAGCCGCACGTCGAGGCCGTCGACCGCCAGCGATTCGACATGCAGACGCCGGCCGAGCAGGGCCAGCGGCCGATGGCGCAGCGACACCCGGCCGATGCTGACCTGCAGGCCGTCGCTGCTGGTGTAGCGGACCTCGCGCAGCTCGACGGCATCGAGCAGGCGGCCGCGGACCCGGCCGACGTGGATCGCGTCATCGGTGAGCGCGGCCAGCTGGTCCAGTCCGAAGCGCAGGCCGCGTTCGCTGCCGAGCACGGCGCCGACAGCGGCCAGCACCAGCAGCACCGGGATCAGCAGGGCCACGGCGAGCCCCCGTCCCCAGCGGCGGCGCGGCCGTGCTGGCGGCGGTGGCGGCTGCGCGGCGGCGGCGCTGCTCACAGGCCCACCTGCACGCCGAGATGCAGCCGTACCGGCGACTGGTCGGCATCGAAAGGATGGGCGAGGTCGAGCGCGAAGGCGCCGAACGGAGCGCGGTAGCGGACGCCGAGCCCAGCACCCAGGCTCAGCGCGACCAGCGGCGTGTCATCCGCGCCGCCGGCGTCGACGAACGCGGCAATGCCGTATTCGCGCAGGAAGAACCAGTCCAGCTCGGTGCTGGCGGTGGTCAGGTAGCGTCCGCCGATCACGCGGCCGTTGGCGTCGCGCGGGCCCAGCGACTGGAACGAGTAGCCGCGCACGCTGCCGTCGCCGCCAGCGAAGAAGCGCTGCGAAGGCGGCAGGTTGTCGAAGCTGCCGACCCAGGTGGCGCCCTGGTCGGCACGCACCCGCAGCTGCAGGCTGCGGTGCAGTTCCAGAAGGCCACGCAACTTGACGGTGCCCTGCACGAAGTTGGTATCGGACAGCAGCGCGGTGCTGCCGCCGTGGGCGTCGACGAAGGCGTACCAGCCGGCGCGCGGGAAGATCGGATCGTCGCCCTCGGTGTGGTCGATCGAGATGCCGGGCACCAGCAGCTTCGATTGCCGCCGCGGGCTGTCCTTGATGGTGTACTCGTCGAACGTGTATTCCAGATAGATGCGCCGCTGCCAGCGCTTGCCGCGCCGGTTGTAGCTGGTGCCGATCCGGTACAGCGTTTCCTTGACGTCGCTGAAGTCCTGGGTCAGCGCCTGGCTAGTGATGCTGACCGAATCGCTGGGCACGATGCCGACCGGGATGCGGTATTCGGCCACCACGGTCGAGATGCGCTGCGAGACCCGCAGATCGGTGCGCAGCTTGTGGCCCAGCGTGTTGAGACGGCGGAAGTCGGCGCCGACCGAGGCGCGCGGACCGGTGTCAGTGCCGAAGCCGAGCCCGAAGCGGTAGCTGCGCGGCGCGCGTTCGGTGGTCGAGATCACCATCGGGATGCGCGGCGAGGCATCGGTGGCTTCGTCCTTCCGGCTTTCGATATCGACGGTCTGGAAGTAGTCGAGATCGCTGAACGCGAACTGGGTGCTGAGCACCTTGGCCGGATCGTAGGGCTCGCCGGGTTCGAAGGTCAGGTAACGACGCAGGAAGGCGTCGCGCAGCAGCTTGTCGCCGTCCTGCACGATGGTGACGTCGCCGAAGTAGTAGCGGCGGCCGGTGTCGAGCGTCAGCAGCACTTCGGCGGCATTGTTCGGCACGTCGATGCGCAGCTCGCGGCGGGTCAGCTTGGCGTCGAGCAGGCCCAGGCTGTAGGCGGTCTGCACGATGCGCGTCTTCAGCGCTTCGTAGTCTTCGTGCTTGATCCGCTCGCCGAGCTTCAGCGGCCAGGTGCGGCTGCGGTAGCGGACCAGCGCCGCTTCCTCGGCGCCTTCGCCGGTGAGTTCGATGTCGATGGTGCTGATCGCGGTCAGCGGGCCGGCGTCGACGCGGTATTCGGCAACCCAGTCCGGTGCGCTGCCGCTGAGCTTCATCGTGACCGTGGCGTTGTACCAGCCGTAGGGCCGCAGGGCTTCCTGGATTTCGCGCTCGCCCTGGCGGAACAGTCGTTCGACGTCGGCCTGGTCGTAGTGGCCCTTGTCGGCGTCGGTCCGCTTGGCGAATTCGAGGATCGACAGCTTGGCGTAGGCGTTGTCGCGCTCGTCCGGCCCCAGGCCCTTGACCCGGACGTCGATACCGGCGCGGGCCGGCAGCGACATCAGCAGGGCAATGGAAACCAGCAGAAGGAAGCGCGGCATCGGTGGATCGACAAGGGCCTGCTAGTGGCGGGCAATCTGGATGCCGGGACGGCGTTCGGCCCTCTGCGCGGGATCGAACGCGAGATACGGCCGCACCGTGTAGCCGGCGGCTTCGAGCCCGGCGATCAGGCCGTCCGGCCCGAGCCAGTGCGCGGCGCCCACGATGAACAGCTGCCGCTGCGGCTCGGCCAGTCGCCGTTTCAGCTCGGGCAGCCAGGCCCGGTTGCGGCGGGCCAGCAGGTGTTCGTGGATGGCGGGGAAATCGCGCTTCAGCTCGGCAATCACGGCGGTCATCCGCTCCGTGTCGTTGTCGCGCCAGGCGCGGTACATCTCGACCGGCTCATCGCTCTTCGGGTTCCGTTCCGACAATGCCGCGTCGAGGAACTGCCGCGACAGCGGCGGCGTCATCGCCGAGAACAGGCTCAGATGGGCGCGCGGCTCCTCGAACCAGGCGATATGCCGCCGGGCGTCGCGGGCTGATTCGTACAGCTGTCGGTCGAGCCCGAACTCGCCGCGAAACCCGGCGCGCTGGTAGGCGAACAGTTCCAGCGACAGTGCACAGAACCATGGCCGGTACTCTTCGCACAACGCTGCTGGCATCTTCAGCGCCTGCATGCGGGCGCGCACGCGGGCCAGCGTCGCGGCGTCGATCTCGCCTTTCAGTCCGTCCGGTGCGCGGGCGGCATCGAGCATCGTGGCGGTGCCGTCGCGACTGGACAGCGCAGCGATGTCGCTTTCGAACACCAGCGTGTCGGCCGCTTCGAAGACCTGGCGGATACCGGCCGGCAGCTGCCCCGCCGCCTTCGGAAGCAGGTGAACCGAGCCGAGCAGGTAATGCGTTGTACTGGCACCGCGCACCTGCCAGAGGAACGGCGAGGCCGACGCCGGCGCATCGGCGATCGCCGGGCACGCGCTCGAGATCAGCAGCATGACTGCCGACAGCGCACGGCGAAGCATCACGCGATCAAGCCGCATCGCTACCCGGTTCGTGATCGTCGCGATCCGGCTTCAGCCAGTGCCGAACCGGGGCGTCGCCGTCGAGCCCGACAAAGTCGAACAGGTTCCGATCCGCCATCTGTGACGGCGCGATGTTCTGCATCGCCGAGAACACGTGTTCGATGCGACCCGGATAGCGCGCATCCCACTCTTCCATCATCTTGCGGACCTGTTTCCGCTGCAGCTGCTCCTGCGAGCCACAGAGATTGCAGGGGATGATCGGAAACGCCTGCTGGCGGGCGTACTCGATGATGTCGGTTTCGCGGACGTAGGCGAGCGGCCGGATGACGATGTGCTTGCCGTTGTCGCTCTTCAGCTTCGGCGGCATCGACGCCATCTTGGCGTTGAAGAACAGATTCAGGAAAAAGGTCGCGACGATGTCATCGCGGTGGTGGCCGAGCGCGATCTTGTTGTAGCCGTTAGCCTCGGCAAACGAATACAACGAACCGCGCCGCAGCCTCGAACACAGGCTGCACATGGTTTTGCCTTCCGGGATCACCCGCTTGACGACCGAATAGGTGTCCTGCTCGATGACGTGGTACGGAACGCCCCTGCTTTTGAGGTACTGCGGGAGCACATGCTCCGGGAAGTCCGGCTGCTTCTGGTCGAGATTCACCGCCAGAATCTCGAAATCAACCGGTGCTGCGTCCCGGAGCATCAGCAGGATGTCGAGCATCGTGTAGCTGTCCTTGCCGCCGGACAGGCAGACCATGACTCGATCGCCGTCTCGGATCATCCCGAAATCGGTGATCGCCTGACCAACCTGCCGGCGCAGACGCTTGACCAGCTTGTTGCGTTCCAGCCGCTCGCGTTGAGCAAGCTCCGACACGGCGGACGGGCCGGCGTGATCCGCTCCCGGATTGACGGAACCGGCCAGGAAGTCGGTCAAGGACACAGCAGACATGCGCGGGCTTCGTGAAAGTGCAGTAGCGAATGATGCGGGACGGGCGGCGAGCTTGTCGAAACGCCAGTCGCCAGATCAGCGTCAATCGTCGGACGGAGGCGGCTGCTCCGCTGCCTTGCTAATGGCGGCAACCCATTCGCCGTCGGGAATCACGCGCTGCATATGCTTCACCAGCATCGAGACCTCGTTGCTTCTGACCCAGCGCCGCCGGGGCGGCAGATCGTCCTCATCTTCAGGCATGTGCTCGTCGGCAGGTTCTGACATGGCAATACGGTTGGGTTGCGGCGTCTAGCAATGAATGCGGGAATCTGCGATCGGCGTTTGGGATGCGTCGAAACAAAAATTAAAGTGAGTTCCAAGCAGCATCGAAGCGCTCTAAAGGCGCCCGGCCGAAAATATTTCAGTTGCAGTGTTGACTGCACAAGAAAGGGATCTATACTCCGCGTCCCTTGAGTCGGCTACCGGCTTTGGGGGAGGGAAGCGGGGGTTAGCAGTTTTCGGAAGTTTTCGAAAAGTGTTGACAGGGCAGAAAAAGGCCCTATAATTCGCCTCCCTGCTGACGACCTGACGCGAAACGCGGCGGTCTGAAGCCAGATCTTTAACAGAACAACAAGTGATTTTTGTGGGTGCTTTCGGGTGCTTTGGTGCAAGCCAATAGTATCACGGAGCATCAATAGTCAGTAATGAGTAGTTGATGACTCTCAGGCTCTTGAGCTGCTTAGGCGCTCGAGGGCGTTCCAGTTAGCTTTAAATTAATTGGAGAGTTTGATCCTGGCTCAGATTGAACGCT